>NZ_JBBCAT010000001.1:1619529-1943434 GCF_037203705.1 Prosthecomicrobium sp. N25 | reverse complement strand
CGGCCGGCAGGCCGGCCGACCGGGCCTGGAACGACCGGCTCGATGCCGAGATCGCGGGGTACCGGGCCGCCGAGGACGATTATTTCCGCGCCCGGTCCGCCGATCTCGACGATCTCAGGGTGCGCGTGCTCCGGCACCTGGCGGGGGCCAGGCACGACCCCACGGACCTGCCGGCCGACGCGGTCGTGGTCGCACGCGACCTGCCGCCCTCGCGATTTCTGGAAATCCCCTGGCGGATCGGCCAGGGCATCGTCCTGGCGGAGGGCAGCCACACGGGGCATGCGGCGATCCTCGCCCGGGCGCGGGGGATCCCGATGCTGGTCGGTGTCGCGGTCGACCGCGTTCCGGAGGGGGTGGAGGTCCTGCTCGATGCGGAGGCCGGCACGGTCGTGGTCGGACCGGACTCCTCGGCGCGCTCGCGCTTCGCCTCGCTGCGCGCGCACCGGACCGAGGAGGAACGGGAGGCCCGGACGCTGGCGCTCGAACCGGCGTCCACCCGAACGGGCGAGCCGGTGTCGATCCTCCTCAACATCGCCGGACCGGACGACCTGAACGGCCTCGACCCCCGGCTCGCCGACGGCATCGGGCTGGTCCGGACCGAGTTCCTCGCGCAGGGGCGGACGCTCGCCACCCTGCCGGACGAGGAGGCCCAGTTCGACGCCTATTCGCGCATCCTGGAATGGGCTGACGGGCGCCCGGTGACCATCCGGACGCTGGACGCGGGCGGCGACAAGCCGATTCCCGGCTACACCCCGGATCGCGAGACCAATCCGTTCCTCGGCCTGCGCGGCGTCCGGCTCTCGCTGGCGCACCCGGAGGTGTTCCGCGTCCAGCTGCGCGCGCTGCTGCGCGCCGCGGCGCTCGGGCCGCTGCAGGTCATGATCCCGATGGTGACCGTCCCGGCCGAGCTCGACGCATGCCGGCGGCTCCTGGAGGAGGAGGCGCAGGCGCTCGACCGGGCCGGGGTGCCGCGCGGCCAGCCCCGGCTCGGCATGATGGTGGAGGTCCCGGCGGCGGCCCTCGCGCTCGATCTCTTCGACGCGGATTTCGTCTCCATCGGCTCCAACGACCTGGTCCAGTACCTGATGGCGGCCGGACGGGACACCGCGGCGGTCGCCGACCTCGCCGACCCGCTCGCGCCGGCCGTTCTGCGCCTGATCCGGATCGTCGCGGAGGCGGCGGACGAGTTGGAGGTGCCGCTCAGCCTCTGCGGCGACGCAGGCGGCGACCCGACCGCGATTCCCGCCCTGCTCGAGGCCGGGTTGCGCTCCTTCTCCATGGGGGCGGCCTCGGTGCCGCGCGCCAAGGCGGCCGTGCGAGCCTGGGGCGGGCGATGACGGACGGCATCGGGCGCAAGGCGGAGGATCCGGTCCCGACCGGCGTGGCGGCCTACAAGACCGTGCTGCGCGAGGTGCTGGAGCGGCGGCCCTCAGGCATGCGCCGGCGCCTCGCCGAGGCGCTCGGCCGCAACCCGAGCTTCGTCAGCCAGATCACCAACCCCGCCTACCCGACGCCGATCCCGGTCGCCCACATCGAGACGATCCTGGAGATCTGCCATTTCTCGGCGGCCGAGAAGGCGCGCTTCCTGGCCGCCTACGAGGCCGCGCACCCGCGGCGGGCGCGGCTCGCCCATCATGCGCCGAAGACCCGGCTCGTCAGCCTGCGCGTGCCGGACCTCGGCGACCCGGCGAAGAACAAGGCTCTCGACGACCTGCTGCACGATCTGGCGGCCCGCGTCGCGGGACTGGCGGAAGACTAGGAAGGAGGCGGCGCCGGCCCGGCCGGCAACCGCTCCAGGGAGGATGTTCATGAAGAAGCTGATCAACAGCGTCGATACCGTCCTGTCCGAGAGCCTCTCGGGCTTCGTCCGCGCCCATGCGGACATCGTCGTCCTGGGGGACGAGGGCAAGTTCGTCCGGCGGCGGCATGTCCAGAAGGGCAAGGTTGCGCTGATCTCCGGCGGCGGCGCCGGCCACGAGCCGCTGCATGCGGGCTTCGTCGGGCACGGCATGCTGGACGCGGCCTGCCCCGGGCAGGTCTTCACGTCGCCGACGCCCGACCAGATGCTCGCGGCCGCCGAGGCGGTCGACGGCGGGGCCGGTACCCTCTTCATCGTGAAGAACTATGAGGGCGACGTCATGAACTTCGAGATGGCGGCCGAGATGGCCGCCGGACCGGTCGCCCGCGTGCTGACGGACGACGACGTGGCGGTGGAGAGCTCGACCTGGTCGACCGGGCGGCGCGGGGTGGCCGGCACCCTGGTGGTCGAGAAGATCGTCGGCGCCGCCGCTGAGGCCGGCTACGACCTCGAGGCCTGCAAGGCGCTCGGCGACCGGGTCAATGCCGAGACGCGGTCGATGGGCGTGGCGCTGACGAGTTGCACGGTCCCGGCCGCGGGCCGGCCGACCTTCGCCATCGGCGAGGACGAGATGGAGATGGGCGTCGGCATCCACGGGGAGCCCGGCCGGCGACGCGTGAAGCTCGCGCCCGCCATGGAGATCGCCGAGGAGATGACGGGCGCGATCTTGCGCGACCTCGGCAATGCGTCGGGCCGTCCCGCGCTGCTACTCGTCAACGGCTTCGGCGGGACGCCCGCCATGGAGCTCTACCTGATGTACGACAACGCCGCGCGCGTGCTGGAGCGGGAGGGCGTGCGCATCGCCCGCTCGGCGGTCGGCAACTACGTGACCTCGCTCGACATGGCGGGCTGCTCGATCACGCTGACGCTGCTCGACGACGAGATGTCGCGGCTCTGGGACGCCCGGGTCCACACCGCCGCCTTGCGCTGGGGGATGTGAGCGGCCGGCCTCAGCCGAGCCAGCGGACGCGGCCGGTCATGGACGTATCGTAGCCGGTCATCTCGGCGGCGCGCTCGCGGAAGCGCCCGCTGGCCAGGAAGGCGGCGAGCGCCTGGAACGGCGGGGTGAAATACTGGCGCTGGCGCAGCACGAGGTCGAAATCCTCCCAGATCAACGGCACGAAGCCGAGACCGGCGGCCACCGCGACCGAACGGGTGGCGATGCCGACGTCGGCCCGGCCGCTGCGGATCGCCTGGGCGAGGTCGGGGCCGGTCGGGCACAGCGGCTGCAGACGGCGGAGGTCGTCGAAGCGCGATCCGGCGGCGGCGAGGAGCTTGAGCAGGAGGAGCTGGGCGCCGGCGCCGGCCGGCCGGAGCGCGAAGGTAGCGCCGGCCTGGATCGCGCCGGGCAGGTCGGCGATCCGGAGCGGGTTGCCCTCCGCGACCAGCAGGCCCTGCTCGCGCCGCACGAGGCCGATCATCACGGCGTCGATGTAGCCCGGCTTCGACGCCACCGTCGCCACGTTGGCGTCCTCGACGTCGCCTAGCGCGTGCAGGTGGATCGCCGCGGCCGCCACCTCGCCGGCCTCGAAGCGGACGAGGCCGCGCTCGCTGCCCTCCGGCAGGCTCGCGAGCCCCGATCCGGATTCGCGCAGCGCCCATTCGATCAGCGGATCGTGGCTGCCACCGAGGATGGGCGGCGGCTCCGGCCGCGCCACGCCGGCCGGGCGCACGAGGCCGCGGGCGAGCCAGCGGTCCAGGTCGGCCTTCGGGAAGAGCCACTTGCCCGTCACCTTCGTGCAGGGGATGGCGCCCTCGGAGACGAGTTCGTAGAGCTTGCGCTCCTTCAGGCGAAGGTAGTCGGCCGCCTCGGCGGTGGTGAAAAGTTCAGACTGCATGAATGTGTTCCCGGTTGCACGACGTGGCCGCCAGTGACACGTCGCGGAGCAGCGACAGAATTCTGCACGGGAACCCGGCCAGGGGGAAGACATGTCAGACGTGAACCGTCGAACCGTGCGCGGCGGTCTCCTGGCGCTCGCGGCCGCGGGGCTGCCGACCGGACCGGGCCGCCGAGCCGCCGGCAGGGCGCCGGAAAGGCGGAACGCGGCCGTATCGGGGTGCCCGGCTGAGCCGTCGCTTTCGCCAGGGCGCCGACTCCCGTAAAGGAGAGCCGGCGCAACGGGCGAGCGAGGGCCGAATGCTGTCGAAGCTGCCGAAGGGACGGGCCGCCGCCTTTCTGGGCCGGGTCGGGATCGTGTCCGGCATGACGCTCCTGTCGCGCGTCACCGGGTTCCTGCGCGACATCGTCATCGCGGGCGTGCTCGGCAACGGCGTGCTGGCGGATGCCTTCTTCATCGCGCTCCGCCTGCCGAACCACTTCCGGGCGATCTTCGCGGAAGGGGCCTTCAACGCCGCCTTCGTGCCGACCTATGCGGGGACGCTGGCGCGGGAGGGCTTCCCCTCCGCGCAGGCGGCGGCGGGACGGATCATCGCGGCCCTGATGGTGCTGCAACTCGTCATCCTCGTCGCCGCGGAGGTCTGGACGCGGGAGTTCCTGGTCCTGCTCACGCCGGACTTCGCCAAGGCCGGCGACATCGCGACGACCACCGTCACGCTCACCCGGATTACTTTCCCGTACCTCGCCGCCGTGACGCTGGTGACGGCGATCGGGGCGGTGCTCAACGCGCACCAGCGCTTCGCGGCGGTGGCGGCGGCGCCGATCCTCTTCAACGCCGGGATCGTGGCGGGGCTGTTCGCCGCCCCCTATTTCCCGACGCCCGCCCATGCCGCGGCGACGGGCGTGGCGGTGGCGGGGCTCGCCGAAATCGCGCTCGTATGGGTCGCGGCGGCCCGGGCCGGGATCATGCCGCGGCCGGTCGCCCCCGCGCTCGACCCGGCGGTCCGAACCTTCCTCAGGCGCGTCGGGCCGGCGGTGATCGGGTCGGGCGCGTCGCAGATCGCCATGCTGGCGGACACCATCCTGGCGGCGTCCCTGCCGGTCGGCGCGGTCTCGGCGCTCTACTACGCGGACCGGCTCTACCAGCTGCCCGTGGGGGTCATCGCGGTCGCGCTCGGGACCGTGCTGCTGCCGGAGCTCTCCGAGCGCTTCGCCAAGGGCGACGTGTCGGGGGCGCGGGCGGCGCGGCGGCGGGCGCTGATCGCGGCGGCGGTCGTCACCCTGCCCTTCGTGGCGGTCTTCACGCTGTTCGGCGACGAGCTCATCCGCCTCGTCTTCGCGCACGGCGCGTTCCGGAAGGAGGCGGCGGACCGGGCCGGCGACACGCTGCAGGCCTACGGGCTCGGGCTGATGGCGGTCGTCATGCTGCGGCCGGTGGTGGCCGGCTTCCACGCGCGCGGCGACACGCGCACGCCGATGCTCGTCGCGCTCGGGGTGCTGATCGTCAACGTCGGGCTGAAGATCGCGCTGACGGGCGTCATCGACGTGCAGGGCCTGGCGCTCGCCACCTCGGCGGCGGCCTGGTGCAACCTGGCGATCCTCTTCCTCCTCTCCCGCCGGATGGAGCGGGAGATTGCGGACGGCCCGGATCAGCGGGCATAGAGCCGGTCGAGGCGGACGAGGCGGTTCACCGCGAGGAGCGCCAGGATCGTGGCGGCGATCAGCAGGGTCGAGACCGCGTGGACGGTCGGCTCCAGGCTGAAGGTCGCCTCGGCGTAGATGCGGACCGGCAGGGTGGTCATGCGCGCGGTGGTGAGGAAGCTCGTCACCGTGACCTCGCCGAAGCTGATCAGGAAACTCATGATGGCGGCGGCGACCATGCCCGGGGCGAGGCCGGGCAGGACGACCAGCAGGAAGCGGCGCACCGGTCCGGCGCCGAGGCTCTGGGCGGCCTCCTCCTGCGCCCGGTCGAGGCCCTCCACGGAGGCGTGCAGCAGGTTGACGGCGAAGGGCAGGATCAGCACCACGTGCACCATCATGAGCCCCAGGAAGGGCGGCAGCGCCGTGTAGACCTGCAGGAGGCGGAGCATGCCGACGCCGATCGCCACATGGGGGAGCGACAGGGGCAGCATCCAGAAGGCCGCGACGGCGGGCAGGCCGGGGAAGCGGTGGCGGGCGAGTGCGAAGGCGGCGGGCAGCGCCAGCGCGATGGCGGTCGCGGCGGCGGCGAGGGCCAGTTGCACCGAGACCCAGAAGGACTGGCCGTAGGCGCCCCCGAGGAGAACCGCCCCGTACCACTTCGTCGTGAAGGCGCGGAAGCCGGCGACGGTCGCCTGAGGCACGTCGTTGAAACTCTGGACGGCGACGAGCACGAGGGGCAGGAGCAGGAGCAGGATCGCGGCGGCCAGGAGCAGCCGGCCGAGCCAGGGACCGACGAGGTCGGCGACGCGGACGACGACGGCCGGCAGGTCGATCGTCCCCGCGGGGCGGCCGGTCGACCAGGGCATGGCCCGGCGGGCGATCCACCAGGCGAGGACGGCAAAGAGCGTGCTCGCGAGCGTCATGATCAGGGCGAGCGCGGAGGCGAGTGGGGCGTTGAGGTTCTGCAGCGCCTCCTGCCAGACCAGCATGCCGGTGGTCCAGACCTTGCGGCCGCCGAGCAGGGTCGCCGACACATAGGCGGTCGAGGACATCAGGAAGACGATCACGATGCCCGACCTGAGCCCGGGGATCGCCAGCGGGAGCTGGACGGCCAGGAAGCGCAAGGCGGGCGAGGCGCCGAGGCTCGCGGCGGCCTCGTGGACGCGCGGCGAGGTCGCCTGCAGGACGTCGAAGAGGGCGAGCACCATGAAGGGCATGAAGACCTGGGCGAGCGCGAGCGCGACCGCGCCGTGTGTGTAGAGCATGCCCTGGATCCTGGGCAGGCCGAACAGGGCCAGGACCTGGTTGACGAGCCCGTCCGGCGCGATGAGGAGCACGATGCCGAGCGAGCGGACGACGACGTTCGTCAGGAGCGGGATGAGGACGACCGCGAAGCCGATGGGCCGCCAGCGCGCCGGCAGGCGGACGAGCCACAGCGCGACGGGGAAGCCGAGGAGGACGGTCAGCAGCGTGACGCCCGCGCCGAGCGCCAGGGTCTCCAGGATGACGCGGATGTAGAAGGGGTCGCCGAGCAGGGTGCGGAACTGCGTCGCGTCCGGGACGAGGGAAAGCTCCGCGAAGGGGTCGGCGAACTCCTGCCAGGAGAGGAGCACGACGACGAGGAAGGGCGCCGCGAAGGTCGCGAGGAGCCAGAGGGTCACGGGCGCGGCCAGCGCGGGTCCGGCGAGACGGGCTGAGACGGTGCGGATCATACCATGAGGACTGCCGGAGGGCCGTTAGGGGGCGGGCGGCGGGTCGGCCCGCCGCTCCGCCCGTGAGGCAGGCTGCGCGGATCAGCGCGTCAGCCGGCGATCTCGCGGTTGAACCGGCTGGTCCAGGCGGGCTGGCTCTTGATGACATGGTCCCAGTCGAAGTCGACCATCCTGCCGACGTCCTCGCCGAGCACGAGCTTGGACTTCAGCTCGGCGGGGATGTTGAGGTTCTTCACGGTCGGGGCGTAGTAGATCTCGTTGGCGTAGGCGAGCATGCAGGGCTCGGAGAGGTGCAGGTTCACCCACTCCTCGGCGAGCTTCTGGTTCTTGGTGCCGACCGTGATACAGGCGACGTTCATGGCCGCGGCCTGGCCCTCGACCGGCGCGGCGATCTCGAGGTTCGGGTTGCGGGTCTCGGCATACTTTCGCGAGAAGCTGCCGAACTCGATCGACAGGTCGCAGACGCCCTGGTCGAACATCTGGAAGACCTGGTCCTGGCTGCCCTGGATGGCCGCGAAGGGCTTCAGTTCCTTGACCTTCTCGAAGCCGATGTCGATCGCCTTCTCGGACCCGCCCCAGACCTTGGCGGCCATCAGGAGACCGGCGGTGCCCTGGGCGCCGGGGTAGACCGGCCAGGCGATCCGGCCCTTCCACTCGGGGTTCCAGATGTCCTTCCAGCTGGTGACCGGCTTCGAGGCCTTGCGCTTGTCGTAGATGATGGTGACCGGGTTGAAGGCGACGCCGTAGCCGCCGAGCTTGGCGAGATCGTAGAGGTTGGCGAACTGCGGGACGGCATCGGTCGGAGCCTGGGTGACGCCGTCCTTCACGGCCTGCCGGCTCTCGAAGATGTTCAGGTAGAGGACGTCGAAGCTCGGCCGGCCGCGCTCCTGGTAGGCGCGGGCGCGGCGCTCGGTGGTGCCGCCGAGCACGTAGGAGACCTTCACGCCCGGGTACTTGGCGAGGAGCGGCTTCTCGACGAATTCCTTGACGATGCGCTCCTGCGCGCCGCCCCAGATCCCGACCACCAACTCGTCGCCCGCTTTCGGCTGGGCGATCGCGGTGCGGACGAAGCCGAAGGGCGCGACGGCGCCGGCGCCGAGCACGAGCTTGCCGAAGGTGCGACGGGAGAGGGTCATGGCTGGTCTCCTTCTTGAGGGGCGTCAGGCGATGAAATGAGCGGCGCCGGGCAGCGCGGCGAGGCGGCAGGCGGAGCCGGGCGGAGGCGGCGGCAGATCGGACGGCACGACGACGCGGACGGGGCCGGCCGGCGTCGCGACCTCGGCCTCGTAAACGTCGTCAAGGAAGGCGGTCGCGGTGACGGTCCCTGCAAGATCGAGACCGCCCTCCCCGCTCGTCGAGAAGCGAAGGCGGGCGGCACGCAGGACGAGGCGCGTGGCCCCGTCCGGCGCGCCCGCGCAGGCGAGGCCGGGGGCGCGGAAGGTGCCGTCCGCGCTGGTCCCCTCGATGACGGTGCGGGCGCCGAGAAAGGCGGCCGTGTGCGCGTGGGCGGGGCGATCGCAGAGCGCGAGCGGCGTGCCCACCTCCACCAGGCGGCCGTGGTCCATGACGGCAACCCGGTCCGACATGGCGAGGGCCTCCTGCTGGTCGTGGGTGACGAACAGCGTGGTGATGGACAGGCGCTGCTGCAGGGCGCGGATCTCGGCGCGCATGTCGGCGCGCAGCCCCGCATCGAGGTTCGACAGGGGCTCGTCGAGGAGCAGGACGGCGGGTTCGATGACGAGGGCGCGGGCGAGCGCGACGCGCTGCTGCTGGCCGCCGGAGAGCTGGCCGGGGTAGCGGTCGGCGAGCTTGTCGAGGCCCACCATGGCGAGCGCCGCGCGGGCGCGGCCGGCCCGTTCCTCGCGCGCGACATGGCGCATGCGCAGGCCGAAGCCGACATTCTCGAGCACGGTCAGGTGCGGGAAGAGCGCGTAGGACTGGAAGACGACGCCGATGTTGCGGCGGTGGGCCGGCAGGCGGACGAGATCCTTGCCGTCGAGGCGGATGCGGCCGGCGCTCGGGGCGACGAAGCCGGCCACCATCCGAAGGGTCGTGGTCTTGCCGCAGCCGGAGGGTCCGAGCAGGGCGACCAGTTCGCCGCGGCCGACCGTCAGGTCGAGGTCGGTGACCGCGACGGTGTCGCCGTAGGTGGCGGAGACCTTCTCCAAGACGAGGTGGGGGGCGCGCTCCGTCATGCGGGCTCCTGGCCGGGAAGGATCGGGAGGGTGATGGTGGAGGGCCATGCGCCGCCGTGGCGGATCGCAAGGGTGGTCACCAGCGCGTCGGCGCGGGTCGCCTGCGCGGGGTCGCGGCCGTCGCCGGGCTCGACCGCGAAGGCCGGCCAGGCGGCGGCCTGGATCGACAGGCGAAGGGCGCAGCCGGGCGGGACCGTCGCGAAGGTCGTCTTGAGGCGCAGGCGGAGTGGCGATTCGACCGGGCCGGCCCTGCGCCGATAGGCGTCGGTGAGGTGGATGGCGCGACCGTCGGGGTGGACGATCGACAGGACCGCGGCGAGGCCGTGGCCCAGCCGGTCGCAGGCGAGATCGAGGGCGACCTCGGGGGCGCCGCACAGGGTGAGCGGGCGGGCGAGCGGCGCGGAGGTGTAGACGGCGACGTCCGAGCGGTCGTCCACGGCGGCGCGGTCGACGTAGCCCGTCGGGGTTCCGAGGGCGCCGCCGACGGCGGGTGCCGGGCGCCAGGGATCGTGGACGATCCGGTCGACCGCCGGCACGCCGGGGTCGGGCACGAGGGCACCGTCCGTGGCGGTGGTCGCGGCAAGGCCGCCCGAGGCGAGATGGAGCGTCAGCGGCGCGGTCTCCGGCCAGGCGTCGAAGCCGCGCCAGGCGCGCAGGCCGACGTCGAAGAGCCGGACCCGGGGCGACGGGTCGGGGCGACCGTGGAGGGCCTCGTCCAGGACGGCGATCGTGGCGCGGTCGACGTCGAAGGCCGCCGCGGGGCCGAGATCCGTGCCGGCCGCGCGCCGGCCCCAGGGGATGTGCGGCCAGGGGGTCATGACGAGGCGCTGCGGCGCCGGCCCGGCCGCGAAGGCGCGGTGCATGGCGAGGGTGCCCTCGACCATGATGTCCAGCCAGCCGCCGACGAAGAGGCCCGGGACGTCGAGGCGCCGGCCGGCGAGGCGGCGGGCGGGCGAGAGGCGGGCCCAGAGCGCCGGATCGTCGGCGAGCCAAGCGTCGTAGTGGCCGTAGGTTCCGTGCCGGGCCAGCACGTCGGGGCGCGAGGGGCGCAAGCCGCCCGCCATGCCCTGCTGGGCCGCGGCGGCAAGCGCGGCGTGGGCCTCGGCGTCGCCGGCGAGCCGCGCCTGCTCGGCGGCCATCTGGGCGGCCCAGAGCTGATTGAGGCCGAGCCGGAAGGCGTCCCCCTCGAAGACCCAGTGGTCGCGGACGTCCCAGGCGCCCATGATCGGCACGACGGCGTCCGGGCGCTTCGAGCCGGCCCGGCCGGCGCCGGCGAGCGCCAGGAGCTGGGTCATGGCCTGGTAGCTGAAGCCGTAGGTGGCGACCCGGCCGTCCGAGCCGGACAGGTCGGCCGCCCAGTCGAGCGTCGCGACGCCGTCCGCCTCCTCGGCCTCGAGCGGGGCGAAGCGGCCCTCCGAGTCCCCGCGGCCGCGCACGTCCTGGACCACCACGACGTAGCCGTGGGCCGCGTACCAGGCGGGGTGGGCGAGCACCACCGTGGAGGCGATGCGGCGGCCGTAGGGCTGGCGCATGAGGAGGACGGGGAAGCGGCCCGGGGCCTCGGGGCGGTAGACGTCGGCGACCAGCCGGACCCCGTCGGCAAGGCGGAGGACGGCCTCCTGCGGCCTGGACACGGGCAGAAGCTCGCGCGCGGGCCGGGGCGGCGCGGCGGCGAAAAGGTCCCTGCCCGTCCCGTCAGATGCGGTCATAGAGCGTCCGTTGCGTGATCCGGTCGAGCGGATAGGCGGCGATCTCCGCGATCAGCCGCGCGAGCGACCGGCCGGCGCGGTCGACGACCTCGGCGCCGCGAGCGCCGTCGGCCGCCGCCGCGTTGCCGCAGGCGCCGGAGGGATGCAGGTCCTGCGTCTGCCAGCCGAAGCCGACGCCGCCCTCGGGGACGAGGATGCCGCCGGAGCGTTCCAACTCGATGGAGAGCGGCGCGAAGTCGGCCGCATGCTCCATGGCCACCAGCTCCGGGTGGAGATGCAGCATGACGCTGGTCTCGACCTCGCCGCCGTGGATGCCGTGCTTCAGCTCGGCGGCGGAGAAGAGGTCGTCCTTCTTCGTCATGCGGAACCAGGAGGCGCCGACCGCGAACATCCCGTGCCGGACCCGCAATTCGCGGCAGACGATCTCCATCACCTGCGGCTGGCCGCCGTGGGAGTTGAGGTAGAGGATCCGGCGGCAGCCGGCGCGCAGGACGCTCTCGCCGAGCTCGATCCACATACGGGCCAGCGTCTCGTACGTGAAGGTCAGAGTTCCCGGGAAGGCGTTGTGCTCGTTCGACTTTCCGACCGGCATCATGGGCAGGACCAGGGCCGGCACGTCGTCCGGCAGGTGGTCGAGCGCGCGCGCGACGACCCCGGCGTTGATGGCCGCGTCGACACGCACCGGCAGGTGAGGCCCGTGGCTCTCGACGGCGCCGACCGGCTGGATCGCCACCATGGCGCCCATGTCCGCCTCGGCGAAGTCTCGGACGGACCAGTCCCACCAGAAGCGTGATTTGCGAGTCATGTCAGGGGCCTTTCCTCGGAGGCTCACCGATCGATTCAGGCGGGGCCGCTACCCCGCCCGCGGCACGTAGGTCCGCATCTTGCCGGGGTTGAGCAGGCCGTAGGGGTCGACCTCGGCCTTGAAGCCGATCTGGTCGGCGTCGGCGCGCTTGTGGCGGCTGCCGTCCTCCAGCGTCACCACGTGCGGGTTGGCGATCAGCACACCGTTCGCCTCGTGGACGGCGATCATCTCGTCGAGGCGCTCCTTCGTGGTGTAGCGGACGACCGGCAGCGCCGAGCAGGTCACGCTGCCGGCAAAGCGGATGAATTCGCAATGGGCGACGAGATCCTCGGCGAAGCGCTCGCGCATGGCGAAGACGGTCTCCTCCAGCCGGTCCGGCGGGAAGAGGCACTGCAGATAGGTGACGGAGCGGTCGGCCTTCAGCCACTGGAGGGTGGTGTGGTTCCAGGCATATTCGTAGAGCGGCACCTTGCCGGCGCCCTCGTCGGTCGGCTCCTCGTGGGTGATGGTGCCGAAGGGGGCGACGATGTCGCGGAAGACCTCGAGCGACGGCTCGGCGATCATGGCCAGGAGCACGGCCTTGCCGGCCGGACAGGCGGGCTTCAGCGGCCCGAAATAGTCCGGGATCGGGGTGTCGATGGGGGTCAGCAGCTTCTTGACGACCCCGTCCGCGCGGGCCACTGCCTTGCCCGCCGCGAAGGCGGCCTCGAAGGTGTCGCAGGCGAGGATCACGTCCACCCAGGGCCAGGCCGGGGCGAGCGGCATCTCCAGCATGGTGATGATGCCGGTGGTCCCGTAGGCGCGGTTGATCTTCTGGGCGGCGTCGCCGCGCAGTTCGATCACGCGCGGGGTCTCCTCCACGGTCACCACCCGCGCCGCCAGGATGTTGCCGGGCTCGCGCAGGCCGCCGTAGGTCACCGACCCGACCCCGCCCGATCCGCCCGCGACGAAGCCGCCGATGGTGGCGGTGCGCTTGGTCGAGGGGTGCATGCGCAGTTCCCAGCCGGTGGGGCGCAGGGCGGCGTCGATGTCGTGCATCTTGGCGCCGGGCTCGACGCGGACGATGCCCGGCTTCGACCATGCGATGCGGTCGAGGGCGAGCATGTCGAGGAGGATGCCGCCGGCGAGCGGCACGGCCTGGCCGTAGTTGCCCGTCGCGCCGCCGCGCGGGGTGATCGGGATCCGGTGGCGGGCCGCGGCGGCGGCCACGCGGATCACCTCCGCCTCGTCCCTGGGCGAGACCATGACGTCGGCGGCCTTGTCCTTCAGCTCGGCGTTGAGGACGGGGCTGTACCAGAAGAAGTCGCGCGAGCGGCGGCGGACCACCACGGGGTCGAGGACGGTCGGGACCCCGTCGATCTCGGCCAGGAAGGCGTCGAGGGCGGACGGATCACGGAGCTTTGGGGCGGCGGCGGTCATCGGGAGAGCCTCGTCGGGTTCGGTCGGATCACGCTACGCTGAAATCACATGGATGCGGAGGGGTATCGGGTGCCGGGACCTTTCGTCGCCCGAATGCGGTCGCCACGGCGGACGTCTTGCGGAACGCGCCCCCGATCCGGGAGCCAAAGGGCGCCGCCGGCACCCGCGCGGATGCCGGGCACAGCCCCTTCCCCCGCAACCCCGGACAAGGCGCGGCACGCGCCGCCGATCCGGGTGCCAGCGCGGGCGACGATCCGCAGTCCTGCGGAGGATGGAGGGCGCTGGATCCCGGCCCTCCGCTTCGCTCCGGCCGGGAACGCGGAAGTGGGGGAAGTCGGAGATCGGCTCCTCCAGGGCGACCCGGACGGAGCCGTACTTCGCCTGGGGGCGGAACGCCTTCGCGTTGCCGTCCGGGACCGGTTGCTCGAATGGGAATTGCGGGATCATGACGAGTGCCGCCCGTCCGTGGGCTCGATCAGGTTGGCGACGAGCTTCAGGAGCGTGGACTTGCCGCGGCCCGAGGGGCCGATCAGGGTCAGGAACTCGCCCCCGCGGATGGTCAGGTCGATGGGCGCGAGCGCGCGCGTTCCGCCAGGGAAGACCTTGTCGGCCGAAAGGACCTCGACGACCGGGTCGGCGGGGGTGAGGCCTTGCGGGACAGCATTCATGGAGACGGCGGTCCTTCCCTCGTCGGGCGCGTGGGCGCGGAGGCTCCGGGGGCGACCTGCGACCGGCAGCCCCGGCCGCCCTGCCCTACCCTTCACGTGCCGATCTTCAGGCCCTTCACGAACTTGTCCTTGCGTAGCCGACCATGACGACGACCTCGCTGGCGAGCAGGCGCTGCATGCCGTTCACCTCCGGGCCGCCCATGCGGATGGTCACGTCCGGGCCGGCCTTCTCGTAGAGGCCGGTCGCCTTGGCCTGGTAGTAGCCGCCTTGCTCGGCCTGGGCGAACAAGCTGGTCAGGAAGGCGATCTTGTCGGCGGCCGCCGACGGGGCGGCGGCGAGGGCGGCGGCGATGAAGCCGGCCGTGAAGCCCTTCAGGAGACGTCCGAGGCTCATGGCGCAAGTCCTTGTCGTTCGATTCAGATCCGGCCGGCGGCGACGAGGGCGGCGAGGTCGCCCTTCGAGATCTTGCCGGTCGGCGTCATGGGGAGTTCGGGCACCGCCTTCACGACGAGCGGGGCGAGGTCGTAGGGCACCTCCGGGCGGATCGCGGCGGCCAGCGTCGCGGGGTCCACGGCGGCGCCGGGATGCAGGGTGACGAAGGCGGTCGGGGTCTGGCCGAGATCGGGGTGGGCAAGGCCGATCAGGGCGGCCTGGCGGATACCGGGCTGCCGGCAGAGCGCCTCCTCCACGTCGCGCGGATACCAGTCGACGCCCGCCACGGTGAGGAGCTCGGCCTTGCGGCTGCGCAGTGTGACGAAGCCGTCGGCGTCCATGACGCCGAGGTCGCCGGTCCTCAGCCAGCCGCCGCGGGTGGCCTCGGCGGTCTTCTCGGGCTTGCCCCAGTAGCCGGCCATGAAGCCGCCGCGCAGCACGATATCGCCGACCTCTCCGAGCGGCAGAGGCCGATCGTCGGGGCCGACGATGCGGACCTCCTTGTCGGGCAGCGCCGGGCCGATGCGGACAAGGTCCGCGCCGGGCGGGACCAATTCGGGAAAGCCGAGCGCGACGAAGCCGCCGAGCTCGCTCTGGCCGTAGCTCTCCACGATCGGCAGGCCGAGTTCGTCGCGCCAGGCGGCCTTCAGGGTCGGGGGCAGCGGGCCGCCGCCCGTCAGCGCCAGGCGGATCCGGCCCGGCGACCGGCCGCGGGCGCGGCTCTCGACCAGGATCTCGTCGAGCACGGTCGGGTTGCCGACGAAGACGGTGGCGCCGGTCCGGTCGATGGCGTCCCAGCCGGTGGCTTGCGTCCAGCGGCCCATGACGTTGATGGTCGCCATGCGGGCGAGCGGCGGCAGCAGGTTGGCGACCAGCTGGTAGGAGCTCGACAGCGCCGTGGGCCCGAAGGAGGCGTCCGCCGGACCGATGCGCAGCCGTTCGCCGATGCAGCGGGCGGCGGTCACGGTCGGCTCGTGGGCGAGGCAGGCGCCCTTGGGCTTGCCGGTCGTGCCGGAGGTGTAGGACAGGTGAGCGGTCGCGCGCTCGTCCCAGGGGTCGGGCGGCGGCGGCAGGGCGGCGGCCATCAGTTCGGGTAGCGAGTGGGCGCCTTCCTGGGGTCCGTCCATGCAGACGATGTGCTCGACCGAGGGGCAGGCGGCGCGGGCGCGGGCCACGGCCGGCAGCATGTCGTGGGTGTAGACGACCACCTTCGGCTCGTGGTCGCCCCAATAATATTCGAGCTCGTCGGCGAACTTCACGTTGACCAGCGCCGCGATGGCGCCGAGGCGCCAGGCGCCCAGCATGGCGGCGAGGTAGTCCATCCCGTTGTGGGCGAAGAGGCCGACCCGGTCGCCCTTGCGAACCCCGAGATGATGGAGCGCGCCGGCCATGCGCTCCATCTGGACCACCGCCTCGGCGTAGGTGAGCGTGCGATCACGGTCGACCCAGCGGAAGCAGAGCTTGTCGGGGGTGCGGTCGGCTCCGTCGAGAAGCAGCTGGTGCATCAGCATGGCGTGCGACATCCCTCGGCGGCCTGCCGGCGAGCAGGGCAACTGCGCAGGGAACAGGCAAAATTAGAGCTGCCTGTTCCGGCCTCATACGCAGTCTGCCGGAGGCGGCTCACCTTGGGAATGCCCGGCCGCTGATAGGGGTCATCACCGCAACGGAGCGGACGAGCAGCGGGTCGCCGAAGGTCTCGCGCAGGCGCTTCAGGGAGGCGCTGACGGCGGGCTGGGTCTGGCCGAGGATGCGGGCGACACGCGAGACGCTGCTCTCGGTCAGGAGCAGGTGCAGGGTCCGCAGGAGGCGGATGTCGAGGTCGAGGCGGACGCGCTCGTTCATGGCTGGCGGCTCCGCCCGGGGAGCGGAGCCCGGGACGGCCACCCCCGGGAGAAGGCGGCGGCCGTATCTTAGCAACCGATGTGCCAGGGGACGTCAGCGGGCGCGCTTCATCCCGGTGACCATGGCGCGGATCAGGTTCTCGCCATGCTCGACGGAGGCGAAGAGGACGCCGGCGACGTGCAGGACCACCATGCCGAGGGCCATGTAGACCAGCAGTTCGTGAAGTTCCTCCATGGCCTCGTCGCCCCAGAAGGCGTCGAGCGTCAGCGCCCAGCCGGACAGCGAGACGGCCGAGAGCATCACGAGGAGCACCACCACCATGGCGCCGCCGGCCGGGTTGTGGCCGAGGAAGCGGGGGGCGCGGAAGGCGAGCGCGGCGGTGATGTAGGCGAGCACCGTACGGGGCCCGCGGACAAAGTCGGAGAAGCGGGCGTGGAGCGGACCGACGAAGCCCCAGACGACCCGCAGGGCGACGAGGGCCGCGACCGCGTAGCCGACGGCGATGTGGAGGCGGGTCAGCTCGTCGCCCGTGGCGAAGGCGGCCGCGAATCCGGCGACGACACTCCAGTGGAAGACGCGGACGAAGGGATCCCAGACCTTCACGGTCTCCTGGACCGGCAGGGAGACATCGGCGATATCGGTCACGGGGGGAAGCTCCGATGATGGGGGCGGCCGAACGAAATCCGGACCGGCGCCCGCGAGGACGCCGGTCCGGGCCGCGTCAGGATCCGTGTCAATGGGCGGAAAGCCACGGAGCCGTCGGCGGGTCTTGGACGGGGCTCAGTTCGCCTTCTTGCGGACGAGCTCTCCGGAAACGGGATTGAGGAACAGCTCCCAGCGGTCGCCCTTGGCGTCCTTGGCGTAGACCTCCCAGCAGGCGTCCTCCTCCTTGACCTTGGAGGGCGTGTAGCCGAGGGCAACGGCCTTGGCCTTCGCGGCGTCCTGGGTCATCCAGGCGGACTTGGGTTCCTTGGTGCAGGCTTCCGCGGCGAGGGCGGGGGCGGCGGCGAGCACGAGGGCCGCGAAGGCGGCGGAGGCGACGGCTTTCGACATCGGAAGTCCTTCTGTTCCGGAGGGGCCGGTCAGGTCGGCCCGTCTGACGAAGCGCATCCTGCCCTGGTGCCGCTGACGAACTCCGGTCGGGCGGCGTCAGCGTTTCTTCAGCTGCGCGGGTCGAGACTTGACTTTGGTCTCCGTGCGCGGACCCTGCTGAGACAGTCATGCACAACCCCCGCCCTATCCCCCCCGCGTTCCCGACCGGCGCCCTCCTGGCGCTGCTGATCGGCGTCGCCGGCCCGGCCGCGGCGGCCGCCGAGCGGCATGCCGACCACGAGACAGCGCGGCGGGCGGTGGAGCGCGGCGAGGCGAAGCCGCTCGCCGAGATCCTGCCGGCCGTGGCCGCGCAGGCCGGCGGGGAGATTGTGGGCGTCGAGTTCGAACGCGAGGACGGCCGGTGGGTCTACGAGATCCGGGTCCTCGACCCGGTCGGCCGACGGCGCGAGATCTATGTCGATGCCCGCGACGGCCGGATCCTGAAACGGAAGGGCGAGTGATGCGCATCCTGCTCGTCGAAGACGATCCGCGGCTCTCCGCGGACATCGGGCGCACCCTGGAGACCGCCGGGAACCTCGTCGAGGCGGTCAGCGACGGCGAGGAAGCCTGGTACCGGGGCGAGACGGAGGACTACGACGCGATCGTGCTCGACCTCGGCCTGCCCAAGCTCGACGGGCTGTCGGTGCTGAAGCGCCTGCGCGAGGCGGGGCGGAAGACGCCGGTTCTGATTCTGACCGCACGCGGCTCCTGGCCGGAGCGGGTGGAGGGAATCGACGCGGGGGCGGACGACTACCTGCCGAAGCCGTTCCGGACGGAGGAGCTGCTGGCGCGGCTGCGCGCGATCGTGCGCCGCGCCTCCGGGCAGGCCTCCTCGGTGATGCGGATCGGCGGGCTCGTGCTGGACGAGCGCCAGATGCGGGTCATGCGCAACGGCGTCCCGATCGCGCTGACGCCGCTGGAATACCGGCTTTTCAGCCACCTCGCCCGCAACCGCGGGCGCGTCGTCTCGCAGCACGAGCTGACCGAGCACGTCTATTCGCAGGACTGGGAGCGCGAGTCGAACGCGATCGAGGTCCTGGTCGGCCGGATCCGGCGCAAGATCGGCAACGACGCCATCGAGACCCGGCGCGGCTTCGGGTACATCGTTCCCGAGGAGGAGGAGGAGGAGGGTTGACGATCCGGTCGCTCCGCCTCCGGCTCGCGGCGGGCGGGACCTTCGCGATCCTGGTCGCGCTGGCGGTGGCGGGCCTGGGGATGGGACTGCTTTTCGAACGGCACGCCGCCCGGCGGCTCGCCGAAGACCTGGACGTTACCCTGCGCCAGATCGCGGGCGGTCTCGTGGTGGCGCCGGACGGCACCGCCACCCTGGAGCGCCCGCCGGCCGACCCGCGCTTCGGGACCCCGCTCTCCGGCCTCTACTGGCAGATCGGCACGCCGGCGGGGGAGCTGATGCGTTCGCGATCCCTGTGGGACCAGCAGCTCGATCTTCCCGACGACACGCCGGCGGAGGGGTCGGTCGACCATCACGAGGTATCGGGGCCGGACGGCGCGCGGCTGATCGTGGCCGAGCGTCTCCTGCGGCTCGGGCCCGAGGGCCGGCTCCGCTTCCGCGCGGCGGTGGCGGCGGACAAACGGACCGTCCAGGAGGACCGCGACGCCTTCATCGCCGACCTCGTTCCCGGACTGGGGCTCCTGGGGCTCGTGCTCGCGGCGGCGGGCTGGGCGCAGATCGCGCTCGGGCTGAAGCCGCTCGCCTGGCTGCGGGACGCCATCGCCAGGGTGCGCGCCGGCGAGGCCAGGCTCGTCGAGGGGGAGGTCGTCGAGGAGGTCGGCCCGCTCGTGGAGGAGCTGAACGGACTGATCGCCCTGCGCGACCGCGAGGTCGAGGAGGCGCAACGGCGCGCAGCCGATCTGGCCCACGGCCTGAAGACGCCCCTGTCCGCCCTCACCGGCGACGCGGAGCGGCTGCGCGGCATGGGGCAGACCCTGATCGCCGACCAGATCGAGGCGGTGGCTGTCGCCATGCGGCGGCACGTCGACCGCGAGCTCGCGCGGGCCCGGCCCCGGCCGGTGCGTCGGGGCCGAGCGGCGGGTACCCCGGTGGCCGCCACCCTCGCGCCGCTGATCGACACGCTGCGGCGGACGCCGGACGGGGAGCGCGTCGACTTCGCGGTGGACATCCCGGCCGACGCGGTCGCCCCGTTCGAGCGGGACGACCTCATCGAGATGACCGGCAACCTCGTCGAGAACGCCGCCCGGCACGCGGCCGGCATGGTGCGGATCCGCTATGCGCCGGGCCCCGGCGGCGGGGCGCTCACGGTCGAGGACGACGGGCCCGGCATCGCCGAGGCGGACCGCGCCAAGGCGCTCGAGCGCGGCGGCCGCCTCGACGAGACGGGGCCCGGGTCGGGCCTCGGGCTCGCCATCGTGCGGGACGTCGCCGGGCTCTACGGCCACCGGCTGGTGCTCGCCCGGTCGGAGCTCGGCGGCCTGCTCGCCCGCATCGAGGCCGGGCCGGCCGGCTGAGGCCCGCTACCGCGCGTGCACGAAGGGGACGAACCCGCCCCAGATCATGCGCTTGCCGTCGAAAGGCAGGGCGGCAGGCTCCATCTCGATGCGCGGGTCGGCCATCACCTTGGCCATGGTCGCGTCGCGATCGGCGCGGGAGGCGTAGATCACCCAGGCAAAGACGACGACCTCGTCGTCCTTCAGCTGGACGGCGCGCGGGAAGGAGGTCAGCTCGCCGACCGGCACGTCGTCCGCGACGGCTTCCAGGTATTCGAGCGCCCCGTGTTCCCGCCAGACCTGCGAGGCCGTGCGGGCGAGGGTCTTGTAGTCCTCGAGCCGCGCCTTGGGGACCGCGAGCACGAAACCGTCGATGTAGGACATGGGCTCTCCTCCTGTTCGGTTGCAGGACAAGGACGCCGGGCGCCGGCCGTTCCCGACAGGTCCTCCGGCCTCAGACTTCCGTCGGAACCGCATGTTGCAGTGCAAAATCGCTGGTGGCACTGCGACAACTTCGATATTGAATATGGCGGTCGAGCCTGCCGGCACCGGGTTCGGCTCAATACGCCCCTCGTCGACGACGGAGCCGGAGCATGAGCGGGAAGATCGTCACCGTCAGTCAGCAGAAGGGCGGGTCGGGAAAGACGACCCTCGCGGCGCACCTCGCCGTGGCGCTCTCGCCCGGGCTCAAGGTGGCGATCCTGGACGTCGATCCGCAGGGTAGCCTCGGGGAGTGGTACGAGCGGCGCGAACGGACGCTCGGCGAGCAGGCGACGGGCCTGCGCTTCACCACCGCGAGCGGCTGGGGCGCCAAGCGAGAGGCGCGCGCGCTCGCCAGGGATTACGACGTGGTGGTCGTCGACACGCCGCCGAAAGCCGATTCCGACACGCGCTACAGCCTGGAGGAGGCAACCCTCGTGGTGGTGCCGATCCAGCCGAGCCCGCTCGACCTGTGGGCGACGCGGGCGACGCTGGAGATGGCTGCGAAGGAAGGCCGCCCTGCCCTGCTGGTTCTGAACCGCGTGCCCCCGCGCACCTCCCTGACGGCCGAGATGACGGACGCCATCGCGCAGTTCGGCGCCACCCTGGCGGAGCCGCGGCTCGGCAACCGGGTCGCCTTCGCGGCGAGCATGGGCTCGGGCCTGACCGTTCTGGAATCCGACCGCGGCAGCAAGGCGGCCGCGGAGGCCTATGCGGTGGCCAAGGACGTCTGGGGCCGGCTCCTCGTCTGAGGGTCAGCCGCCGTCGACCCGCCCGGCGACGCCGAGTTCGGCCAGGATCCAGTCCGCGAAGGCCCGCACGACCCGTCTCTGTCGAGAGGTTCGTGGAAAGACGAGGCGGTGGCCGACATAGCGGACGTCGGCCGCCCGGCCCGCGAGTGGCGCGACCAGTCGTCCCCCGGCGATCTCGCGCTCGGCGAGGCGGGTCGATTCCAGCGCGACGCCCAAACCGTCCGCGGCGGTCGCGATCGCCAGGAAGGACCGGTCGAAGCTCATGCCGTGCGGCGGCGGGGCGGTCAGGCCGTTGACGGCGAACCAGTCGCGCCAACGCACCTGCTTGCTGTCGCTCTGGATGAGGACCTGGCCGAAGAGGTCGGCGGGCGTGCGGATCGAACCGGCCAGGGCCGGCGCGCAGAGCGGCGTCACGGTCTCCTCGCCGAGGGGCACCACCTCCACGCCGTCGCCGCGCGGCTGGCCGTAGACGATGTCGGCGTCGAAGTCGTCGTTGGTGAAGCGCGCGTAGTCGGTCCCGGCCGCGAGCCGCACCTCCACGCCGGCCTCGGCGGCCAGGAAGCGCGGCAGGCGCGGGGCGAGCCATTGGGCCGCGAAGCTCGGCGCGCAGTGCAGGCGAAGCACGTGACGGCCCCGGCGGGCCACGCCCTCCAGGCCGCGGCGCAGTTCCTCGAAGGCGAGCCCGACATGGCGCATCAGTCCCTCCCCCGCCGGCGTCAGGTGGACGGTGCGCGCGCCTCGCTCGAAGAGCGGCGTGCCGAGGGAAGCCTCCAGCTTGCGGATGGCATGGCTGACCGCACTCGGCGTCAGGTGAAGCTCGTTTGCTGCACCGCGAAAGGAGCCGGTGCGCGCAGCCGCCTCGAAGGCGCGGATCGAGGAAATCGGGACAGTCTCCAACATGGGTTGAGTGAACCAGATTCACCGGTCCGTGACAAATCCGCGTTTGTGCCGGGTCCCTCACGCAGGCATCGTCCCGGCAACGGACGATGTCATCGGGAGGAAGTCGCACGATGCTGCTGCAGGGCAAGACCGCGGTCATTTCGGGAGCCGCGTCGAAGCGGGGCATCGGCCTCGCCACGGCCCGGCGCTTCGCCGCCGAGGGCGCGCGGATCGCCATCCTGGACATCGACGGGCCGGCGGCCGCGGAGGCCGCGGCGTCGCTCGGGCCGAGCCACATCGGCCTCGCCTGCAACGTCGCCGACAAGGCCTCCTGCGAGGCGGCCGCGGCGCGGGTGCTGGAAGCCTTCGGGCATGTCGACGTGCTGATCAACAACGCCGGCATCACGCAGCCGGTCAAGTTCATGGAGATCACCCCTGAGGACTGGCGGCGGATCCAGGCCGTGAACCTCGACGGCGTGCTCTACCTGTCGCAGGCCTTCGTGCCACACATGCGGGCGCGGAAGTCCGGCTCGATCGCCTGCATGTCCTCGGTCTCGGCGCAGCGCGGCGGCGGCATCTTCGGCGGCCCGCACTATTCCTCGGCCAAGGCCGGCGTGCTCGGCCTCGCCAAGGCGATGGCGCGCGAGCTCGGGCCGGACGGGATCCGGGTCAACTGCGTGACCCCGGGCCTGATCGCCACCGACATCACGGGCGGCAAGCTCACCGACGAGCTGAAGGCCAAGATCATCGAGGGGATCCCCCTCGCGCGCCTCGGCACGGCCGAGGACGTGGCGGGCATCTACACGTTCCTCGCCTCCGATCTCTCCGCCTACGTGACCGGCGCCGTCATCGACGTGAACGGCGGCATGCTGATCCACTGACGTCCATCCCGCACACCGCCGCCGGACCCGCTCCGCGTTCCTCCCCCGACCCAGCGCTCCGCGGGCCGGGCCGGCGGCCGAAGGAAGATCGAAAACGATGAACGCCATCGGGGCTCAGGCCCTCACCAACGTCAGCCTCGCGGAACGGGCCTACCGGATCCGCCGCAACGCCCTGAGGATGGGCGAGGTCCAGGGACAGGGCTACATCGGCCAGGCGCTCGGCGTCGCCGACGTGCTCGCCGTATCCTATTTCCACGCGCTCACCTATCGGCCGGACGATCCCTACTGGGAGGGCCGCGACCGCTTCTGCCTGTCGATCGGCCACTACGCCATCGCGCTCTACGCCGCCCTCGTCGAGGCCGGGATCATCCCGGAGGACGAGATGATGACCTACGGCGGCGACGACAGCCGGCTGCCGATGTCCGGCATGGCGGCCTACACGCCCGGCATGGAGATCACGGGCGGCTCGCTCGGCCAGGGGCTCGGCGTCACGGTCGGGATGGCGCTCGGGCTGAAGCGCAAGGGCTCGAAGGCCTGGGTCTACAACATGATGTCGGACGGCGAGCTCGACGAGGGCTCGACCTGGGAGGCCGCAATGTCGGCTGCCCACTGGAAGCTCGACAACCTGATCACGGTGGTCGACGTCAACAACCAGCAGGCCGACGGGCCGTCCACCAAGATGTTGAGCTTCGAGCCGCTGGTGCCGAAGTGGGAGGCGTTCGGCTGGTTCGCCCAGCGGGTCGACGGCAACGACATCGACGCGCTCGTCCGGGCTTTCGACGCCGCGAAGGCTCATCCTTGGCCGCAACCGCGCGTCATCGTCTGCGACACCCGGATGTGCAAGGGCGTGCCGTTCCTGGAGACCCGCGACATCACCCACTTCATCCGCGTCGAGCCGCACGAGTGGTCGCTCGCCCTCGAGGTCCTGGACGCCGGGAGGCCCGCATGACCGCCCATGGGAAATTCCGCCACGAAGCCCTGAAGCCGAAGCCGCTCGCGCCCGGCGAGGAGCGGACGCGGCTCAAGACCTCCGCGATGATCGCCTCGATCGCCGCCGAGGGCCAGGCGACCCGGCCGGCGCCGTTCGGCCATGCGCTGGTCGAGCTGGCGAAGACTCGGCCCGAGATCGTCGGCATGACGGCCGACCTCTCCAAGTACACCGACCTCTACGTCTTCGCGCAGGCCTTCCCGGACCGCTTCTACCAGATGGGCATGGCCGAGCAGGTGCTGATGAGCGCGGCGGCCGGCATGGCGCGGGAGGGCTTCCTGCCCTTCGTCACCACCTACGCGGTCTTCGCCTCCCGACGCGCCTACGACTTCATCTGCATGGCGATCGCCGAGGAGGCGCTCAACGTCAAGATCGTCTGTGCGCTGCCGGGGCTGACGACCGGCTACGGCCCCTCGCACCAGGCCACCGAGGACCTGGCGATCTTCCGCGGCCTGCCGAACATGACCGTGATCGACCCCTGCGACGCGCTCGACATCGCGCAGGCGACGCCGGCGATCGCGGCCCACGAGGGCCCGGTCTACATGCGGCTCCTGCGCGGGAACGTGCCCCTCGTGCTCGACCGCTACCCGGACTATCGCTTCGAGATCGGCAAGGCCAAGCTCCTGCAGGACGGGAAGGACGTGCTCTTCGTCTCGACCGGCCTGATGACGATGCGGGCCATCGAGGCGGCCGACGCGCTGAAGGCGGACGGCATCGACGCCGGCATCCTGCACGTGCCGACGCTGAAGCCCTTCGACGCCGAGACGATCGTGCGCGAATGCGGGAAGGGCGGGCGGCTGGTGGTCGTCGCCGAGAACCACACGATCGTCGGCGGCCTCGGCGAGGCCACAGCGGCGGCCCTGCTCCGGGCCGGCGTCGCCCCGCGCTTCCGGCAGATCGGCCTGCCCGACGCCTTCCTGGACGCCGGCGCCCTGCCCACCCTGCACGATCGCTACGGCCTGTCGACACGCGCGGTCGTGCACAGCGTCAAGGGCTGGCTCTGAACGAGCCACCCTGCCCGGAATGCCGCAACCGCCGCACACCCACAAGCGGCGGACAAGAAGTCGCGCAAGCCCACGAACCCTCGGGAGGACCCCTCATGACCCTCAGCCTTACCCGTCGCACGCTCCTCGCCGGCTCCGGCGCCGTGCTGGCCACGCCCGCCATCGTGCGCTCGGCCTTCGCGGCCGTGTCGCTGACCCTCGGCCACGGCGCCGCGCCCGGCAACCCGCGCACCGTCGCGGCCGAGGCCTTCGCCAAGGCGGTGGCGGACAAGACCGCCGGCCGCATCACGGTCAAGATCGCCGGGTCCGAGCAACTCGGCAACGACAGCGCGATGCTGACCTTGCTGCGCACCGGGGCGCTCGACCTCACGGCCAACAGCCAGGGCGCCACCTCGGCGGTACTGCCGGAATTGGCCGCGCTCGGGCTGCCGTTCCTGTTCAAGGACAACGTGGCGGCCAACAAGGTGATGCAGGGCGACATCGGCGCGGAGCTCGAGAAGCGGCTCGACGCGGTCGGCATCGTCCCGCTCGACTGGTGGGACAACGGCATCCGGCACATCACCAACTCCAAGCGCGCCATCAACGTGCCGGACGACCTGAAGGGCCTGAAGATGCGCACGCCGGCCGATCCGATGACGGTCGACATCTTCACCGCGCTCGGCGCCTCGACGGCCCAGATCGCCTTCGGCGAGCTCTACGTGGCGCTGCAGCAGGGTGTGGTGGACGGGCAGGAGAACCCGCTGGCCAACATCTCGTCGGCCAAGCTGCACGAAGTGAACAAGTTCATCACCCTGTCGGGCCACAAGTGGGAATCGACGCCCTTCCTGATGTCGAAGATCTCGGTCGGCAAGGTCGGGGCCGACCTCGCGGTCGTGAAGGCGGCCGCCAAGGAGGCCGGCGTGCTGCAACGCCAGCTCATGCTGGAGTCCGACGTCAAGCTGCTCGAGGCCTACAAGGCCAACCCGGCCGTGGCCGTGAACCAGGCCGACTTGGCGTCCTTCCGCAAGGCGACCGAGGGCGTCGTCGAGAGCTGGAAGAAGAAGCCGTTCGGCGATTTCGTCGGCCGCATCGCCTCGGCCGCGGCCTGAGCCGGACGGGTCCCATGTCCGGAGCTTCGGCCGCGGGAGGCGGCAACGGCGGCGGGACGGCGGAAGGCCGTTCCGCCCTGCTCGGCGCCGCCACCCTGGCGGACCGGGCGATCAGCGGCATCTGCAAGCTCGTGGTCGTGGCGACCGGGATCGCGCTGACCGTCATTCTGTCGGTCAACGTGCTCGCCCGCTACGTGCTGGCGAGCGGGAGCATCAAGGCCTTCGACGAGCTGCCGGAACGGCTGTTCCCCTGGTTCATCGTGGCCGGAATCGTTCTTGCCGCTCAGGGCGGCGGGCACATGTCGGTCGACAGTTTGCTCGACCGGCTCGGGATCCGGGGAAAGGAGATCCTCATCCACGTCGTGCATGCGATCGTGGCCGGCTCCTACCTGTTCCTGGCGGGCGAGGCGCTCAAGCTCGCCGACATTGCCGCCATCGAAAAGAGCCCCGTTCTCGAGCTCCCGGGCAGCCACGGCTACTGGGCGATCGCGGCCGGCTGCGTCCTGCTCGCCGTCGTGGCGATCGCCTCGAGCCTGCGCATCCGGGCCCGCGGCCTGGAGGCGCGCTATTCCCTCACCTACAGGGACGTCTGACCCGTGAGCACGATCCTGGTCCTGGCCTTCTGCGTGCTCATGGTCCTGGCCGTCCCGGTCGGGCACGGGCTCGTCATCGCGTCCGCGGCCGCCATCCTGTGGGACGGCACGCTGCCGCCCCTGATCGTCGTCCAGCAGATGTTCCAGCAGACCCAGTCCTTCCCCATGCTGGCGCTGCCCTTCTTCATGCTCGCCGGCAGCCTCATGATGGGCGGGCGGCTCGGGCAGGACCTTCTGCACTTCGCCTCGGAGGGCATGAAGCGCTGGACGGGCGGCGAGCTCTCCACCACCGTGGTCGCCTCCTGCGTGTTCGGCGGGGTCTCGGGCAGTGCCGTCGCCAACGCCTCGGCGCTCGGCTCGGTGCTGATCCCCTGGCAGGTCAAGCGCGGCTATCCGGCGCCCCTCTGCGCGGCCAACAACTCGACCTCGGCGGTGATCGACATCCTGATCCCGCCGTCGATCCCGATGATCCTCTACTCGCTCGTCAGCGGGACGAGCGTCGCCGACCTCTTCGTCGCCGGCGTGCTGCCCGGCATCCTCATGGCGGCGGGGTTCATCGCGGTCTGCTGGTTCATCTCCAAGAAGCGGGGCTACCGGCACAGCGAAACGATCGTCAGCCGGGCCGACCTCGGGCGCCTGGCGCTCCGCTCGTCGCCCGCCCTCGCCATGCCGGTCCTGATCCTGGTGGGCCTGCGCTTCGGCTTCGCGACGCCGACCGAGATGGCAGTGCTGGCGGTCCTCTACGCCATCGTGCTCAGCGTCTTCCTCTACCGCGACCTCACCCCGGGCCGCTTCGTCGAGGCCATGATCGAGGCCGGACAGGCGACCGGGGTGGTGATGCTGGTCATCATGGGCAGCGCCGTGTGCGGCTGGATCCTGACCTTCGACCAGATCCCGCTGCGCTTCTCGACCTGGGTGGCCGAGACGATCACGAACCCCTGGGCGATCATCATGGCGATGAACGTGCTCATGCTGGTCGTCGGCATGCCGCTCGACCTGCCGCCCGCGATCCTGCTGCTCGGGCCGATCTTCGTGCCGATCGCCCAGCAGATCGGCATGGACCCGGTCCAGCTCGGCCTGGTCATGGTGCTGAACCTGGGCATCGGGCTCTACACGCCGCCGATCGGGACCACGCTCTTCATCTCCGCCTCGATCGCGAAATCCAGTCTCAGCGACACGACGCGCGAGCTCTGGCCCTTCTTCTTCGTGGCGCTCGCCCTGCTGGCGGCGCTCAGCTACGTGCCGGCCCTGACGCTCTACTGACCCGCAAGTGGCCGAAGACGGCATGTCGGCGGCCCGCCCCGAGGGCCGCCGACGCGCAGGTCCGTCCGCGGCTCAGGCCGCGGGCGGATCCGACTCTCCGCCGACCGGCTGGTCGACGCCGACCAGGTTCCAGAGCAGCGCGATCGCGGCCGTCCAGGAGAAGTCGCGACCGCCGAGCGGCGCCCCGGTGACCGGATCGAAATACTCGGCGAAGCCGTGCCGGGTGGTGAGTTGCCCGGTATCGCGGCGGATGCGCGCGGCGATGTCGTCATGCCCGTAGTGGGCGAAGCCGTCCGCGATCATGAAGTTCACGACGGACCAGACCGGCCCGCGCCAGTAGCGGTGGGGGTCGAAGCGCGGGTCGCCGGGATCGGTCGACGGGACCATGCGGGCGACCCGGCCGGCCCAGGCGCGGAAGCGCGCCGCCGCCGCGTCCGCCTCGGCCTGGCTCGCGGCCCGCGCGTAGAGCGGGAGGAAGCCCGCCGAGACGGAGGCGTCGGCGAGGCGGCCGGAGACGAGGTCCTTCGAGCGCCAGCTCCCGTCCGGGGCGACGAGGCCCGCGAGGGCGGCGGCGGATCGGTCCGCCCAGGCCTCCAGGCGCGCCGCCATCCCGGGCTCTGCGAGCGCGCGGGCGAGCGCGGCGAGGTCCCGGTCGGCGCGGATCAGGATCGACTGGATGCCGATGTCGCAGACCCGGAAGGCGGACTCCACGGCGATGCGGCGGTTGTCCCAGCCGGTCGCGCGGGCGGCGGTCACCAGGGTCATGACGCGATTGTAGAAGTCGTCGGTCGGACGTTCCTTCGGGTCGACGCGCTTGTTGTCCTGGCGGAGGTGGCCGACGCTCACCGTGGGCACCACGGCGGCGAGCGGGGCGTCCCATTCGGGGGAGTTGTCGCGCCCGGTCTCCCACGGGTTGACGACGCGGACGAGGCCGGAGCCGTCCGGGTCGCGCACCTCGTGCCACCAGGCATGGGAGGCGAACAGCTTCGGCAGCAGCGCCCGCGCGCGCGCCTCGGCGGCGACGCGGTCGCGCGCCGCTTCGACAATGCGCCAGGCCGCGGAGGCGGCGACCGGGGGCTGGGTGATGCCGGAGCTGCGCGGCGCGGTGGCGGGCGTGCCCCAGTGCTCCGGGCCCGGGTAGTAGCCCTCGGCGTCGACGTGGAAGACGATGTGCGGGACCATGCCGTCCGGCCACTGGGCCTCGAACAGGCGCTCGAGCTCGGTGAAGGCGCGGTCCTCGTCGAGAAGGGCGAAGCCCATGGCGACGAAGGCGGAATCCCAGTTCCACTGGAACGGGTAGACCCGGTTGTTGGGGACCGTGTAGCCGCCGCGGTCATTGGCGGCGAGGATGGCGCGGACGGTCTGGGCGGGCATCAGGCTGCACTCCGGATCGCCACCTCGGTGGCGGGATCGATGAAGACCAGTCGGGCGGGATCGAGCGCGAGGCCGATCACCTCGCCGCCGCGCACGGCGGCGGTCGGCGGAGCGACCACGCGGGCGAGGTCGTCGCCGACGGTGCCCGTCAGGAGCAGGTGGGAGCCCATCGGCTCGGCGACGCGGACCCGGAACGGAACCCCCTCTCCGGCCGGCAGCAGACCGGCGTCCTCGCCGCGGAAGCCGACCACGATGGCGCCGTCGCGCGGGGCGGCGAACTCGGCGGCCCCCAGGCGGACGCGCCCGCCGCGCGCCTCGGCGGCGACGAAGTTCATGGGCGGCGAGCCGACGAAGCCGCCGACGAAGCGGGTGGCGGGCGTGGTGTAGACCGATGTCGGCGGCTCGCACTGGACGATGCGGCCCTTGTGCATCACGGCGATGCGGTCGGCGAGACCCATGGCCTCGGTCTGGTCGTGGGTGACGTAGACGGTCGTGGTGCCGGCCTCGCGCAGGACGGCCTTCAGCTCCGAGCGCATTTCGAGGCGCAGGAGGGCGTCGAGGTTGGAGAGCGGCTCGTCCATCAGGAGCACCGCCGGCTCGACCGCGAGCGCACGGGCGACGGCGACGCGCTGGCGCTGGCCGCCGGAAAGCTTGGCGGGGTAGCGGTCGAGGTAGGGCTCGATGTGCAGGAGCCGCGCCGCCTTGTCGACCTGGCGGCGGACCACCTCGTCGGGCTGTTTCTGCATCCGCAGCCCGAAGGCGACGTTCTCGTAGACCGTCATGTGCGGGAACACCGCGTAGTTCTGGAACACCATGGCGAGGCCGCGGTGCATGGGCTTCAGGTCGGAGACGTCGCGCCCGCCGATCAGGACCCGGCCCGAGGAGCGGGTCTCCAGGCCCGCGATGATGCGCAGAAGCGTGGTCTTGCCGCAGCCGGAGGGCCCGAGCAGGGCGACGAACTCGCCGTCGGCGATCTCCAGGCTGATCTCCTCCAGCGCCACGGCGGCGCCGAAGTTCTTTGCGATCCGGTCGATGACGATGCCTGCCATGTTGGATCCCTCAGCGGTTGCCGATGCCCCACATCGCGAAAAGGTAGCGACGCACGGCGAAGATGAAGACGACCGACGGCACGATCAGCACGAAGCCGCCGGCAAATCGGTAGTGGAGCGGGCTCTCGGAGAGGACCGAGAGCAAGTAGGCGGTCAGCGTCCGCTCGCGCACGGTCAGCACGCTGGCGGCGAAGACCTCGTTCCAGGAGATCACGAAGGCGAAGATGCCGGCCGCCGCGAGGCCCGGGGCGGCGAGCGGGACCACCACCTTGAGGATGGCCTGCCAGCGCGAGGCGCCGAACACCCAGGCGGCCTCCTCGAGCTCGCGCGGGATGCCCTGGAAGAGGCTCGCCAGCACCAGGACCGCGAAGGGCAGCGCCAGCGCGGTGTGGATCAGCGAGACGCCGAGCGGCGTGTCGTAGAGGCCGACGCGGATGAAGCTCACCGTCAGCGGCAGGGCCAGGATGGCGAGCGGGAAGGCGCGCGTCATCAGGACGAGGAGCCGGAAGGCGTTCTGGCCGCGGAAGTCGTAGCGGGCGAGCGCGTATCCGGCGGGGGCGCCGAGCGCGATCGAGAACAGCATGGTGAGCCCGGCGGCGATCACCGAGTTGAGCGCGGCGTTCCAGACCCCCTCGATCTCCAGGAAGGTCTGCAACTGGGCGAAGGAGAGGTTCGCGGGCCAGAGCGTCTTCGGCCAGCGGAAGGCGCCGGCCCGGCCCCCGAGGGCGCCGAGGCCGATCATGTAGATGGGCAGCAGGATCCAGACGCAGAGGGTCAGGACGCCGGTGACGTAGACGAGACGGCGGGCGGCGGTCATGGCCGGGCCTCCGGGGGCGTGCGCAGGAGACGGATGTAGACGGCGGTGGCGGTGAGCGAGATCGCCATGATCAGGACCGCGTAGGCGGCCGCCACGGCGTAGTTCTGGTTCTCGTTCTGCCAGAGGTAGGCCTCGCCGACGAGCACCGGCAGGTTCTTGCCGCCGAGCGCGTAGACGACGCCGAAGACCTCGAAGGCGAGAACCGTGCGCAGGATCAGGGCCGACTGCAGGCTCGGCTTCAGGAGCGGCAGGGTGATCCGGCGGAAGCGCGTCCAGGGGCCGGCTCCGAAGACCTCGGCGGCCTCGGCGTATTCCTTTGGGATGAGCTGGAGGCCGGCGACCAGGACCACCAGGACGAGCGCGGTCGCCCGCCAGACCTCCGCGAGCACGACGCCGAGGAAGAGGGTGGCGGGCGTCTCGTAGGAGAGCCAGGAGGTGCGCCCCTCGATCACGCCGAGGGCCGCGAGCGCGCTGTTCAGGTAGCCGGCGTCGGACAGGATGGCGAGCCAGACGAGCCCGGCCGCCAGGTCGGAGACGCCGAGCGGGATGGTCCAGATCCAGAGGACGACGTCGCGGCCGACGCTCATCTTCTGCAGCATCAGCCCCATGCCGAGGGCGAGCGCGATCTGCAGGGGGACCACCACGGCCACGAGCAGGAAGGTGTTGCGCACGGCGGCCGCGAAGTTGAGGTCCGTCACCATGCGCCGGTACGCCTCCAGCGACACGCCGCCGCCCTCGGCGGTCAGCGACAGCACGAAGGTCTGGACCAGCGGCACGAGGAACAGCACCGCCAGGAACAGAACGGCGGGGCCGATCAGCACGTAGGGCAGAAAGCGGGACGTGGTCATCGGAAGGTCATGCCTCCGGGTTGACGGCGGGTGACGCGGTCTGGAACTTGGGCTCGGGTCACGGCACACCCTCTCCGCCCGCATTCGCGGCCGGAGCGGAGCGGAGAGCCGGGAGCCAGCGCGGGGGTCGGGGCACGAGCGTGCCCCTGCGGCCAGCGCTGGACCCCGGATCTGCGGGCGCAAGGCGCCCTTGTCCGGGGATGCGGGGAGAGGGAGTGCCTTTTAGCTCCCCGTTAGGAGAGGGGTGCCGCTCCCTCGGTGTGGGGGAGAGGGGATGCCCTCTCCTCCGGGTTCTCGCCACGCAGAAACCTGGCCCCTCCCCTGCTGCTCCGAACCCGCCGCCCGCATTCCCGGCCGAAGCGGAGCGGAGAGCCGGGAGCCAGCGCGGGGGTCGGGGCACAGGCGTGCCCCTGTGGCCAGCGCTGGACCCTGGATCTGCGGGCGCAAGGCGCCCTTGTCCGGGGATGCCGGGGAGAGGGGTGCCCTCTCCCTTCGTCTGGCAGGGAGAGGGTGTGCCCCTCCCTGCACCTGCCGTCACTTCACCGGGCAGGGACCGTCCGAGGCGGCGTCGGGGGCCCAGCAGGGCGCCTTGGAGGCGGCGATGACGGCCTTGAGGGCCTCCGCCTGGCTGTCGAGCACGGCGCGGACCGGCTCGCCCTTGAGGACGACGCGCTGGAAGGTGTCGATGTAGACCTTGTTGAACTCGCCGCCCTTGTCGCCGAGGCCGACCGGGAGCAGCACGTTGACGAGGTCCTTGGAGGCCTGCGTCTTGGCGAGGCCGTCGGCGATCAGCTTGACGCCCGGAGGCAGGTCGCCGGGGAGCTTGGCGGAGACCACGGGGAAGAAGCCGACCTCGGCGGCCGTGATCGCCTGGGTCTCGGGCTTGGTCAGGTGCTCGATCAGGGCGACCGCGCCGGCGCGGTCCGGAGCGCCCTTGGGGATCGAGAGGCCGGCGAGCACCACCATGGCGCCGCGGCCCTTCGGTCCGGCCGGGCTCGGCACGACCACGTAGTCGTTGGGGGCGGCCGTCAGCGCCTCCTTGACGCGGGCGACGTGGTCCCAGGCGATCCACACGTCGCCGGCGAGCAGCGGCTCCTGCATGAAGTCGTAGGAGGTCGAGTTCGGGTTCACGGAGGCCCAGAGCGCCTTCAGGTCGGTCCAGCCCTTCTCGGCCTCGGCGGAGCGGAACTCGGTGACGGTCGAGGCGGCGTAGGCGGGCACGAGGCTGCCCTGCAGGAAGCGATTCATCAGGCCCTTGGGGCCGGCCGGGAAGCCCAGCATGCGCTTGCCGGTCTTCTCCTGGATCGCCTTGCCCCACTGGGCGAGCTGGTCGAAGGTCAGCGCCTCGACGTTGGCGCCGGCGGGCAGGAAGGGCAGCGCCTGCTTGTTGACGACGAGCACGTAGCTCGCCTGCATCCAGGGGATCATCAGGACGTTGCCGGTGCCGAACTTGCCGGCGTCGACCAGGCCCTGCGGGAAGCCACGGTCCTTGAGCTTGGCGACCACGTCGTCGAGCGGCTCGAGCGTGCCGGCGAGCGGGGCCATCTCGCCGTGGCCGGCGCCGTAGAGGCTCGCCGACACCTTGCCGGCCTGCTGCTCGGCGCGGGCGCGGACCACGAAGGGCGCGGGCTCCTCGGTGACGTAGGCGGTCTTCGGGCCGCCCTTGAGGATCGCGCCGCGGACCTTCTGGGCCTCCTCGATCGGGCGGAGCTGGGTGGACAGGAAGACCACCTCCTGGGCGCGGACCGGCGCGGCGGTTGCCGCCAGGAGGCCGGCGAAGGCGGCCGCACCGAGCGCGGCGATACGGAAATTCGTGTGGACTCCCATGGCTTTCCTCCTTGTTTTCGATGCTTCGATTCCGGGTCTTCAAGCGCCCTCTGAAGGGGGCGGGCCGACGCTGCCGCGGTCGATCGCGACGACGTCGAGGACGGCCTGGAGATCCTCGGCCGGCACGCCGTCGATGCGGGCGAGGACGAAGTCGGCGAGCTTGCGCGAGGCGTCGGCCAGCGGCAGCTCGAGACTGGAGAGCGGCGGATCGGTGTAGGCGGAGGCCGTCAGGTTGTCGTAGCCGAGCACCGAGAGGTCGCGCGGAACCACGAGCCCCGCCTCCCGGGCGGCGTGGAGGACGCCGTGCGCCTGCCGGTCGGTGGCGGCCAGGATGGCGGTCGGGCGGCCGGGGCCGGCAAGACTCGAGCGGGCGGCGTCGTGGCCGTGCGCCTCGTCGGCGACGCATTCGACGACCTGCGGCTCCAGGCCCGCCTCCGCCATGGCGCGCAGGTAGCCGCGCCGGCGATGGCCCGCGAAGGAGAAGGCGGAGGGCGCGGCGAGATGCAGGATGCGCCGGTGGCCCAGCGCGATCACCCGGCGGGTGGCGTCGTGGAGCGCCTTCTCGCCGTCGGCGTCGACATAGGCGTAGGGACGGTCGCTGTCCGTGCGCCCCATGCAGACGAAGGGGAATCCGACGTCCTGGAGGTAGCGGACGCGCGGGTCGTCGCGCCGGGTGCGGACGATGATGAGCCCGTCGGCCCGGCGGCTCTCGACGATGCGGCGGTAGAGGGCGGCCTCCTCCTCCCCCGGCGGGGCGGCGAAGAGGCTGAGGTCGTAGCCGCGTTTCGACAGGGCGAGGCCGATCAGCGACAGGAGCTGGATGTAGAGCGGCTCGTTGAACTGGCCGACGGCCGTGGGCAGGACGAGCGAGACGACTTCGCTGCGCCCCTTGGACAGGCGCCGGGCGGCGGCGTTCGGGCTGTAGTTGGCGGCCCGGGCGGCGGCGAGCACCCGCTCGCGCGTGGCCGGCGCGACGGTGTCCTGCCCGTCGAGCGCCCGCGACACGGTCGCGACCGACAATCCGAGCGAACGTGCGAGGTCCCTGAGGCCAGCCATCGTCTCCCCCGATGTAACCGGTTACATCGATGCCATGAAACCGGTTACATAGCAAGAGCGCTCGTTCAAATGACCGAAATCGGACAGGACGTCAGGTGAACAGCGCGACCGAGGCGAAGACCAGGACGGCGATCCAGACGGTCTCGATGACCATGAGGCCGATCGGCCGCCAGCCGACGGCGAGGAGCTTCTTGAAGGAGGTCTTCATGCCGAGCGCCGCGATGGCGACGACCAGGCACCAGCGGGAGAGCTCGGTGATGATCGCCCCCAGGACCGGCGGGATGAAGCCGAAGGAGTTGACCACCATCAGGGCCGCGAAGCCGAACAGGAAGGTCGGGAGGGGTGCCCGTCCGGTCCCGCCGCCGGCCCCGGTGCGGGCGACGTAGAGGCCGATGGCGAAGACGACGGGCAGCAGCATGGCGACCCGCAGGAGCTTCACGTAGGTCGCCACGTCGCCGGTCTCGTTGGACACCATGTAGCCGGCGCCGACCACCTGGGCGACGTCGTGGATCGTGCCCCCGAGGAAGATGCCGGCCTGCGTGTGGTTGAAGCCGAGCGCGGCCACGATGGCCGGGTAGACCACCATGGCGATGGTCGAGAGCGCCGTGACGGTGACGACGGTCAGGATCGTGTCCCGGTCGTCGCGCTCCCGGTCGGGCAGAACGGAGGCAACGGCGAGCGCCGCGGAGGCGCCGCAGATGGCGACCGAGCCGCCGGAGAGGATGCCGAACCAGGGCCGGAGCCCGAAGGCGCGGGCGACCGCCAGGCCGATCAGGATCGTCGACGCCACGCCGACCACGACCGTCAGGACCGGCTGCAGGCCGAGGCTGGCGATCTCGCCGAAGGTGACGCGCACGCCGAGGAGCGCGACGCCGAGGCGAAGGATCGTGCGGGACGAGAACTCGATGCCCGCGACGCAGCGCCCCTCCTCGTGCAGGAAGTGGAAGGCCATGCCGATCAGGAGGGCGAAGAGCATCACGGGCGTGGCGTAGTGCTGGGAGAGCCATGTCGCGGCGAGCGCGATGGTGCCGGCCGTCAGGACGCCCGGGTAGACGGCGCGGAGGAGGGCCGCCCGGGGCAGCCTGTCCAGCCAGGTCGCGCGCGACGGCGGCGGGGCCTGGTAGAACACGCCCTCCATGCTGTCGAAGGAGGCCTCCATCGACACGCGCCGGCCGGCGTCCACCCTGTCCGTCGTCATGCTCCCCCCCGTCGCTGCCGGCCGACGCTCGTCCGGACCCGGCTCTTGCCGAAGCCATAACCCGAAACCGGGCGCGACTGCACGGGGTCCGTCGCGTGAGCGCCCGCAATATTGCGTAGCGTGGCAGTGCCGCCGGGAGAGGCATTGCAGATCACCGTCCCGGGCCGCACAGTGCCCGAAAACAATGGGAGGATCGGCATGGGGGACGACCCGCCGGGTGCGCTCGAGAAGACGGGAGAAGCGGTCCGCCGCCGCGTGCTGGGCGACGCGCACGTGGACCGGGCGCAGGCATCGACGACTGCCTTCGACGAGCCGTTCCAGACCCTGATCACGCGCGCGGCCTGGGGGACGGTCTGGAGCCGGCCGGAGTTCACCCTGCGTGAGCGGTCGATCGTCACCATCGCGCTCCTGGCCGCGCTCGGCCACCATGACGAGCTCGCCATGCATGTCCGCGCCACGGCCAACACGGGCGCGACGCCGGAGGACGTGCGCGAGGCGCTCTTGCACGTGGCGATCTACGCGGGCGTGCCGGCGGCGAACACGGCCATCAAGATCGCCAAGAAGGTCTATGCGGATCTCGGCCGGACTTGGCCGGAGGGAGGGGACACGCCATGACGTTCACGCCCAGGGACTATGCGGGCCAGCCGAAATGGATCGACGAGGGCTACAAGTCGACGGGGCTGCGCGGGCCGACGAAGCCGCTCGTCCGCATTCCGCTCGGCCGGGGCGAACTGGCCGGGCCACGGTTCGGGCAGGACTGGGTCGGGCCGCTCGATACGGACCTGACCCGGAACGGCCGGGTCAACGGCGAGCCGCTGGGCGAGCGGATCATCGTCACCGGACGGGTGCTCGACGATTTCGGCCGTCCGGTGCGCAACACGGTGGTGGAGGTCTGGCAGGCGAACGCGGCCGGCCGCTACATCCACAAGCGCGACCAGCACGACGCGCCGATCGATCCGAACTTCCGGGGATCGGGACGCTGCGTGACCGACGATGAGGGCCGCTACCGGTTCCTGTCGGTCAAGCCCGGGGCCTATCCCTGGCGGAACCACCACAATGCCTGGCGGCCGAATCACATCCACTTCTCGCTCTTCGGCCCGGGCTTCGCGAGCCGGCTGGTCACTCAGATGTACTTCCCCGGCGATCCGCTGCTGGCGCTCGACCCGATCTACAACAGCGCGCCGCCCGGCTCGCGGGAGCTGATGATCGCCGACTTCGACATCGACACGACCGAGCCGGAATGGGCGCTCGGCTATCGTTGGGACATCGTGCTGCGCGGGCGCGACGCCACGCCGATGGAGGACTGACCCGATGACCAACCGCATGCCGCAGACGCCGTCGCAGACCGTCGGCCCCTATTTCGCCTACGGACTGACGGCGCGCCAGTACGGCTACGACTGGGACCAGCTCGCCGACGGGCGGATTGCGCGCGACGACACGCCGGGGCCACGCATCCGCGTCTTCGGCCAGGTCTTCGACGGAGCGGGCGCGCCCGTCGACGACGCCATGATCGAGATCTGGCAGGCCGACGCCAGCGGGCGCTACCCCGATGAGGCCGACTTCGCCGACCGCGGTGCCTTTCATGGGGTCGGCCGCTGCGGGACCGGCGCGGACCCGAGCCTCCGCTTCGTCTTCGACACCATCAAGCCCGGCGGCCACGACGGCGAGGCGCCGCACCTCAACGTCTGCGTGATGATGCGGGGGCTGCTCCTGCATGCCTACACGCGCATCTACTTCGCGGACGAGGAGGAGGCGAACGCCGCGGACCCGGTGCTGGCGCTGGTGCCGGAGGAGCGGCGCGGCACCCTCGTCGCCCGGGCGCTCGGGGGCGGGCTCTACCACTTCGACATCGCCATGCAGGGCGACGACGAGACGGTGTTCTTCGACGTCTGAACCCGTCCGGCCAAAAAAAAGACCGCCGGCAAACCGACGGTCCAAGTCTATAGGGAGGAAACGCCCAAGGAGGGCATGTGCGGCGAACCGCACAAGGGCTATTTAGGATGCTGCGGTGCGAGATCGCAACGCAATATCCTGCAAGGCTGCCGCGCACGGCGCGCGGGTCAGCTGCGGCAAGAGGAATTGCGTGTTGCGGCAGGGTCGCAGTGGGCCGAGAGCCCGCGCTCTCAGTGGGCCATGAAGACCACGAGGCGGGCGTTTTCCAGGATGTGGCGCGTGGCGCCGCCGAAGATCATCTGGCGCAGGCGGCTCTGCGTGTAGGCACCCTTGATGAGCAGGTCGGTGTTCGTGCTCATGGCGTAGTCGAGGATGATCTCGCCATTGCTGCGGGCCGTGCCCTCGCGGCTTACCGGCTCGGCGGGGATGCCGTTGCGCCGGAGCATGCGAGCGAGCTGCCGGCCGGACGGCCCGTCCACCGTTGCGCCCTCCACGGTCAGCACCATGACGCGATCGGCCTTGGCGAGGAGCGGCATCGCGAAGGCGACGGCGCGGGCGGTCTCGGTCGAGCCGTTCCAGGCGATCGTGATGGTGCGGCCGATCGTCGTGGGCGGGATGGGCGGCGCCACGAAGAGCGGGCGGCCGCTCTCGAACAGGGCCGATTCGAAAGTGAGGTTGCGCGGGTAGCCGCCGGCCGGGTCGGGCCGGCCGACCACGATCGCGTCGAAGATGCGCCCGAGGGCGCCGACCTCTCCGTCGCGCAGCGGCTTGTCGCCGCCCCAGCGCCAGCCGGCGCCCTCCGACGTATCGGTCGCCTCGGCGAGGCCGCGCGAACTCATGTAGGTGGTGAAGAGGTTGCGGGCGCCCTCGACCTGGCCGGTCGTCAGCACCTCTTCGGGGATCGGCCAGGTGCCGGCGATCTCGGTGACGACGGCGGGCATGTCGAAGGTGGACAGCCGGCCCTCGACATAGGCGCCCAGGGTCTCGGCGAGAATGAGGGCCACGTCGAGCAGCGGATAGACGGCGGGATTCGGTTCGACGGGGACAAGGATCGTCTTCATGGGGCGCCTCCGCTGGTGCGCCCGATCCTAGCACAGCGTTCCGCCCCGGCCAGCCTCGGCGGCGGGCGCGGTGCTTTCGCGCGGCGGGCCCGGGGGTCGCCCGGTCCCGCCGTCGGCATTGATGGTCAGCAGTCGGTTCGGCCGGCCTGGGCGGCGGTCTTGCCGCCATGCTGCTGGGACTGGACGTCCTGGCCGGAGGTCGCCACGTCCGGGCTTCCGCCGTTCTGGCCGGCGAGCGGCATGTTCGAGCCGTCCTTGGCGACGCGGCCCTGCGCACTGCCGGTGCCGGTCGCGCCGGTGGCCGCGCTGCCGGATCCGGTGGCGCCCATCGTGGTCGAGCCGGACTTGTCGGTCTGCAGCGGCGCCATGGTACCGTCCTTCGACACCCGGTTCGTCCCGGCGGCGCTGCCGTCTGCGCGGGTGCCGCCGACACTGCCAGTGCCACCATGGGGGGCGTTCATGGTCACGGAGCCCGAGCCGGTGCTGCCGGAGGCGCTCTTGTCCATGCATTCGGCCATGGCAGCGGTGGTGGTGAGAAGCGCGATGGCGGCGCCGGCCAGGGTGGTCTTCAGAGTGATCATGGGGTTCCTCCTCGGGTGTTCGACTGCAGCAAGAACGCATGGTCGCCACGGCTGTTCCTCGCCGCGGCGGGATGAAGCGTCCGCAGCGGGACGAAGCGAAACCTCTGCCGTGCCAGCGCGTTGTCACTCGATGAAGATGCAGGAGAGCGCCATGAACAGAAGCCGCACAGAACCCCGCCGCATCGCCGCCGCCCGCGCCCTCCTCGGCTGGTCGGAGGGCGACCTCGCCGCCGCCGCGGGTCTCGACGAAGGGGCGGTGAAGGACGCCGAGGGACCGGGAACGCCGTCCGCTGGATCGGCCGAGCGGATCTTGGGCGCGCTCGAGAAGGCGGGGATCGTCTTCCTCGACGAGGACGGCAACGGTCCCGGGGTACGCCTCGCCGGCCCGCTCGCCCGCGCGGAGGGGCTTCGGCCCGACCAGCTCAACGCCTCCAACGACGAGTGAGGGCGGACGACCGCGGGGCCGAGGCCGATTCGGCTTGAGCAACAGCGGGATTCGGAGCGGTCTCTAAAATTTTAGCCGTCATCCCAACCGGACCTTGTCACTTCCTGAAGATCATGGGCTCCACACCAGAAACGTATGGAACCGGACATGATCTCTCGCCGCCTTCTCCTTGCCGGGGCCGCCCTCGCCCTCCTCCCGCTCGCCGGCCCGTCCGGCGCGGCCGAAGGTGACGGGCGCATCATCCTGCAGATCGACGGCAAGCTCGAGGGAGGCAGGCTGGAGTTCAGCCGTGCCGACCTGGAGAAGCTCGGGCTCACCACGATCCGGACCGCAACCCCCTGGCACGACGGCGTCCAGGTGTTCGAGGGCGTCGAGCTCAGCCGACTCATGCAAGTCGCCAAGGCCCGCGGCGAGACCGTCGAGGTGACGGCGCTCAACCGCTACCGGAGCGCAATCCCGGTCGCCGATTTCGAGCAGTTCCGGCCGATCCTGGCGCTCAAGCGCGGCGGGGAATACCTGCAGGTCAAGGACAAGGGACCGCTCTTCGTCATCTATCCCTTCGACGACCGCCCCGAGCTGAAGACCGAGCAATACTATGGCCGCGCGGTCTGGCAGGTGCGCAGCATCACCGTGGAGTGAGCCGACAGGCCCCCGGCAGATCCTCCAGCCCGAACGGGTGCGGCGATGCGGCGCTTTTTGGAACCGAACAGCCGCCTGTTCGTGCTGCGGTTCGTCCTTGCGGTCCTGATCCCGTTTCTCGGGGTCGCCGCAATGGCGGTCCCGGCCGTGCTGGTGCGCAGCGAGGCCGTGGTGGAACGGACGACCCGTCACGACGTGGCCTGGACCGGCGCGCATGGGCGGGAGGAGCTGTCCGCGCTCAGGGCCCATGTCCTCGGCTTCGCTCTCGACGGCAATCCCGCGGACCAGGAGGCCGCCTCCCTGTTCCACCAGATCCTGGTCAGCCGCGTGACGACCTGGCGGACCGGAAGTTTCGGCAGCTTCGTCAGGGCCGGTCCAAAGCGCGCGGCCGCCGTCGAGCGCCTTTCCACCCTCGTGGACGCGATGGAGGCGCCGGTCTCCGACCTGGCGAAGCCGGGAGCCGTCGAAGGGTTGCGCCCGCTCCTGGCTGAAGCCGAAATCCTGGTGGACCGCGTCGCCACAGACGCCTTCTCGTACAGCAACGACGAGATCGCAAAGACCCGGGCGGACCTTCTGCAGCTCCAGAGACTTCAGCAGGTGCTGATCTTCGGCCTGCTCAGCTGCGGCTTCCTTCTCGTCGCGCTCCTGGTGGTGCAGAATCGGATGTTGCGCCAGTCCAACGCCGACCAGAAGGCCGTGTCGGACCGCTACGCCTTCGTGGCCGCCCACGACATCCTGACCCAGTTGCCCAACCGGGCGACGTTCCGCGCCCGGCTCGCGGCCGCGCAAGGGGGACACGTCGCGGTGCTGGCGATCGACCTCGACGGCTTCAAGCCGATCAACGACACCCTCGGCCACCTGATGGGCGACGCGCTCCTGATGTCCGTCGGCCAGCGGCTGGCGGCCGCCATCGCCAGCCATCCGGGCAATGTCGCCTCCCGGTTCGGCGGCGACGAATTCTTCGTCCTGCTCGCCGACGTCACGGGGCTCGAGGACGCCCGGGAGCGCGCCGCGGCGGTGCTCGACGCGCTGCGCCGGCCGCACGATCTCGACGGCCAGCGCATGGTGGTGGACGCCACCATCGGGCTCGCTCTGTGGGGCCCGGAGACGGACCGGGCCGAGAACCTCCTGATGCAGGCGGACCTCGCCCTCAACCGTGCCAAGGTCGCCGGCAAGGGCATGATCGCCGTCTACGAGCCGGACATGAGCGCGGAGATCGAAGCGCGGCGGCGGCTGGAGGCGGAGCTCGCCGTGGCTGTCACACGCGGCGAATTCGAGCCGTTCTACCAGCCGGTGGTCGACCTGGTGTCCGGTGAGATCGTCGGGGTGGAGGCCCTGGCGCGCTGGTGCCACCCGACGCGCGGCATCGTCCTTCCCGGCCAGTTCATCCCGGCGGCGGAGAGTTCGGGGCGGATCGTCGACATCGGCCGGATCGTGCTCGAGAAGGCCTGCCGCGACGCCGCCGCGTTCGCGCTGCCCGTGCCGGTGGCGGTCAACCTCTCGACCGTCCAGTTGATCCGGACCGACGTGCCGCGCCTCGTGTCGGAGAGCCTCGCCGCCGCGGGCATTCCGCCGAGCCGGCTCAAGCTGGAGATCACGGAATCGGTCATGATGCGCGACGAGGCGCGCAGCCGGCAGCTGGTCGCCCAGTTGCGCCAGATGGGCGTCCGGGTCTCGCTCGACGACTTCGGGACCGGCTATTCGTCGCTCTCCTACCTGCGCGGCTTCGGCTTCGACGAACTGAAGATCGACCGGTCCTTCGTGCTCGGGCTCGACGAGGAACTGGAGAGCGCCGCGATCGTGCAGACGATCGTGAGCCTCGGCCGCAGCCTCGGCCTCTCGGTCGTCGCCGAAGGGATCGAGACCGAGCGCCAGGCGGCGCTGGTCATGGCGACGGGCTGCACGAAGGGCCAGGGTTACCTGTTCGCCACGCCCATGCCGGCCGCGGCGCTCGCCGAATGGATGCGCCGCGACGCGCAGCCGGTCTGGCGGACCGAGGCCGCGTGATGGGCGACCCTCCCCGCTCCGCGCGTCGCTACGGGTAGCGGCCGACGTCGATCCCCTTGCGGCGGAGGTCGGCTGAGATGCGGGTGCGCAGCGCGAAGATGTCGTCGACGGTCTTGCCGCGCAGGCGGCCGATCTCCTCGGCGGTGAAGGGCGGGGCTCCGGGCGGGCGGTCGGCGGCGCCCCAGGTGTCGAGGATCCAGTTCAGGAGCCGGGCCGTGTCGGCGTCGCCGAGGCCGGAATTAATCACGCCGGGAACGTTGGCGAGGTAGCGGCGGCCGTCGGGGTGGCGCAGGTGCTTGCCGACCGTGTTCGGGAAGGGCGGGATGCCGCCGATCTTCGAGCCGGTGCCGTCCGGCAGGTGGCAGCCCGAGCAGTGCAGCAGGAAGAGTGTCCGCGGCGGGTCCTCGCCGGCCGCCGCCGGGAGGCCCGGGGCCAGGCCGGCCAGGAGCGCGGCGACGGCCATCGCCCGGCGGGTCATGGTGAGATCCTCTTGCGCAGGTCGAGGAGTTCGGGGGCCGACTTCGGCGTTGCGCGCAGGGCCGCCACGGCCTTGGCGTCGACCTTCGCGCCGCGCTCGCCGTTGAGGACGCCGTACACGTAGGTGGCCACCGCGGCGAGGTCGGCATCGGAGAGATGCGCCTGCGCCGGCATGACCGACTGGAAGGTCTGGCCTTCGATCTCGATCGCGCCGTTCAGGCCGTTCAGCAGCACGAGGGGGACGTAGTCCTTCGCCTGCCGGGCCGCGGCCTTGACGAGCCGCGAGGCGACGGGCGGGGCGACGCCGAGCGCGCCCTTGCCGCCCTCCTGGTGGCAGGCCTGGCAGATCTCCGCATAGAGGGCCTTGCCGTCGGCGCCGGCCGCGGGACCGGCGGCCATGGCGGCGAGAACGAGGCCGGCCGCGGACGCGGGGATGCGACGGTCAGCCACTCTGGGAGATCCCGACCACGGCCGCGACGGTGCAGTGGTACATGCCGTGCTTCTCGGCCATGCACCAGTTGATGTCGTTGTGGACGCCCATGCGGTAGCCGGGCCGTTCGCGCAGGTTGAAGTTACAGAGGCAGCGGCCGCAGGAGGTCTTGCCGCAACAGTCGTTGTAGCTGATCAGGTAGGACTTGTTGTCCTTCGGGTTCTGGCAGGTGCCGACCCAGGTCACCTTGGAGACCGAGGCGCCGGGCGGACAGCTCGACACCGACCCGCCGCAGCAGGTGCAGAGGAAGCCGTCGAGGGCGCAGTAGCGCCAGTATTCGCAGGCCTGGTCGGTCGGCTCGGCATCCGCCGCATGGGCGCGCAGGCCGTCGGAGCGATCGAAGGGCAGCATCGGCAGGGCGGCGCCGCCGACCAGCACCTTGCCGATCTGGGCGAGCGCGCTGCGCCGGCCGTGCACCTGGGCGGAGCGGCGCACCACGATCTCGGAGGCGCCGTCGAGAGCGGAGAGGAGACGATCGAAGATACCGAGCATGGAGCGGGCCTCCGGGCGGTGCGGGCGGTGAGGACGGGTCAGGAGACGGCCGGGCGATCCAGGTAGTCCTGGATGGACGGGACGGCGAGTTCCTTGGCGTTGAACAGGCTCTCGAGCTGTTCGCGGTTGTTGATCAGGCCCTTGGCGCGGACCACGCCGCCGCCGTCGACCAGGATGGCGAAGGGGAGCCGGCTGACGCGGAAGGCCATGCCGAGCTCGGTGGAGAGCACATAGGGGAAGGACTCCAGGCCCTTCTCGCGCACGAAGACGTCGTGGGCCGGACGGTCGCCGTCGCTCGCCAGCACGATGTCGAGCCAGGGCGCCTCGGCGGCGCGCGCCGACTTCAGGACGGGCAGCAGCTTCTTGCAGACCGGGCAGGTCGGCGACAGGAAGAAGACCAGGGTGGAGCGCGCCGACGGGCTGCCGAGGTGGACATGGCCTCCGGTGAGCGTCAGCAGGTCCAGCCGCGGAGCTGCCTCGCCGACCTTCGGGCCGGCGTCGGTCATCAGCGCGCCCATCGGGGCGACGCGCTCGAACAGGACGCCGACCTGGCGGGCAAGGGCGAAGACCACCACCGCCAGCACGATGACGAGCACCCACAGGAGGGCGACGGCGACGACGAGACCTTCCATCACGCGAACTCCCTCGAGGGTCCGGTCATTCGATACCGCTTTCGCGCATGTGGCGGATATGGGCGAAGCTGCGGGCGAGCTGTTCGACGGCGAGGATGACCAGCCAGGTGGCGAGCACCATGACGGGCACGGCGATCATGTCCAGGATCCCGAGCGACCGGGGCGCGACGGGCAGCAGCACCAGCGCGGCGGCCGCGGCCAGGACCGCGTTGCGGCCGACCAGGATCCAGCCGATCGGCTGGCCGGGGCCGCCGCAGCCGCAGTCGATGGCGGTGCGGCCGCGCAGCAGGTTCGCCGCCATCGCCCCGGCATAGAGGGCGAGGAGCCCGATCGCGCCGAGGGCGGCCGGGACCCGGGTGGCGGGCAGGAGCAGGCCGAGCGTGACGGCGAGCTCGGCGGCCCCGAGCGCCAGGGCGGCGGGGCCGGCGACGGATGCCGGGACGACCCGGTAGTCCTCCACGGACTGGCGGAAGGCGGCGAAGTCGGCCGCCTTGTGCAGGAGCGCGCGGGCGAAGACGAGGACGAGGAGCCCGACCGCGGCCGCGGTCGCCAGGGGGTCGAGGGGGACCGACAGCCCCGCCATCTCACTTCGCCTCGAGTTGCAGGACGGCCTCGCCGACCTTGGCCGACTTCGCTTCCCTAACGGTTCCACCGGCCTCGACGTCGAAGCGGATGACCGTGGCCTCGACCGGGTTGACGGCGAAGAGCGCGGGCTTGTCGCCTCCGAGGATCGTCAGCGACGTCGCGGGCGGGGTCGGCGAGCGGCCGAGCAGCTTCTTGGCCTTGACGTCGAAGGCCCAGATCTCCTCGCCGGGGTTCTTGTGGCTGCCTTCGGCGCCGCCCTTGTGCATCAGCAGGTACATGATCCCCGCCTTGGCGTCGAAGGCGTGGGTCTGATAGCCGCCGGGGCGCCAGTCTCCCTCGATGCCGTCGGCCAGCGGGATCTTCTCCTCGAGGGCGGCCGTCTCCCCGGCGATCGAGACGCGGTAGAGGTTGCCGGTGAAGGAGGCGAACCACAGCGTGTCGCCGTCGCGCTCGGCATGGGAGAAGAGCGCGTCCTTGTCGGCGTCGAAGAACTTCGCGCTCGCCTTCTGGGTGGCCTTGCCGGCCGACTTGTCGAGCACGTAGGTGCGCATCGCGCCGTCGCCGCAGAGGGTCGAGAAGACGGACGGGTTCGTGGCGGACGGATAGATGCCGTAGCAGCCGGGGTTCGGGATCTCGCCGGACTGCCGGTTCGTCTTGAGGTCGACGACCGAGATCGAGGTGGCGGGCGTGGCGTTCTGGACGAAGACGAAGCGGCCGTCCGCGGAGCCCTGCATGAGCGGGCGGTAGTTGAGCGCCTGGGCGCGCTTCGGGGTCAGGCGGATCTCGCGCTTCAGCTCGAGCGTCGCGGTGTCGTAGACCTCCAGCCAGTCGGAGCGGTCGCCGCGGGTGAGCTTGGGATAATAGGTCGTGGCGACATAGACCTCGCCGCGGTCCTTGGGCGCGTAGAAGAGCCCGGCGAAGCCGGTGCCGATCAGGCCCATCATCTCGAGCGTCTCGGGGTTGAGCACATAGGCGCGCCCGTCGACGATGTGGTTGATGGCGATGTCGACCGCATAGAGGCGCGGCTGGGCGGGATCGAGCTTCGCGACGGCGACCTTCTCGACCTTGATCTCCTGGGCCGACCCGGCGGCCGGAAGCAGCGCGACGGCCAGAAGAGCCGGGATGGAGTGATGGAGCCGCATTCGATGTGCCATGGTCCCCTCGCCTGAGCCCGTCAACCACGGATAAGAGGGTACGGCGGGGCCCGAAGTCGGTCTATCCTCTTTTCGCAATCGCCCGCGTCTTTTGCCTGGGGCTTCTTCCATCTCGGCCGTTTCGCGACGGCCTACCGGGCGCTTTTCGCCGAAAAGCCCTCCGATACCCTGAAGCAGGCGTGGGGACGGCGCGGATGGCCCCTGCCCCGCGATGCGAGGTCTCCCGTTCCGCCGGCGAATGCGATAGACCCGAGCCCGGACGGCAACGCGCGGGGGGCACATGAACGGGTCGCTGAAGCAGGAGATCGCCAGGACCTTCGGGACGCCCGCGCTCGTCGTCGACATGGACGTGGTCGAGCGCAACATCGGGCGGGTGCAGGCGCTCTGCGACGCCAAAAGGGTCGCCAACCGGCCGCACGTGAAGACCCACAAATGCGTAGAACTGGCCCGTCTCCAGGTCCGCTCCGGGGCGCGTGGCATCACGTGCCAGAAGCTCGGCGAGGCCGAGGTGATGGCGGACGGCGGCCTGTCGGACATCCTGATCAGCTACAACATCCTCGGCGAGGAGAAGACGGAGCGGCTGGGCGCGCTGCTCGCGCGGACCGACGTGACGGTCGCGGCCGACAATCCGGTCACGGTGGCGGGGCTCGTGCGCGCCGGCGAGATCGCAGGCCGGCCGCTGCCGGTGGTGGTCGAATGCGACACGGGGCGGGAGCGCGCCGGGGTGGTTTCGCCGGGCGAGGCCGTGGCGCTCGCTCGCGACATCGCGGCCCGGCCCGCGCTCGAATTCGCTGGGCTGATGCTCTACCCGCCCGAGGACCGGCTCGCCGAGACGCAGCGGTTCCTGGATGAGACGGTCGAGGGCCTGGCCGCCCACGGCCTAGCGCCGCGCATCGTCTCGACCGGGGGCACGCCCAACCTGCTGACCCTCGGCACCCTCCGGGGCGTGACCGAGCACCGGGCGGGGACGTCCATCTTCAACGACCGGATGATGATGGCGGTCGGCTGGGCGGGGCTCGAGGACTGCGCGCTGACCGTGCTGACCACGGTCGTCAGCCGCGCTGCGCCGGAGCGCGGCATCCTGGATGCCGGCTCCAAGGTCTTCACGAGCGACACGGGCTGGGGCCTCGACGGGTACGGCCAGCTGATCGAGTATCCGGCCGCCCGGCTGGCGCGCTTCTCGGAGGAGCACGGGATGCTGGACCTCGCCCGCTCCAACGAGCGGCCCGTCGTCGGCGAGATCGTGCAGGTGATCCCCAACCACGTCTGCGTCACGGTGAACGTGGTCGGCGAGATGGTGCTGGTGCGTGGCGGGGAGATCGTCGGGTCGGTCGCCGCGGAGGCGCGCGGCCGCCTCACCTGAGGCCGGCGCGGACGGGAGGCGGCATGGAACTCGGCATCTACAGCTTCGTGGAGGCGACGCCGGACCCGACGACGGGCGCCACGATCTCCCCGCGCGACCGGCTCGCCAACCTGATGGAGGAGATCCGGCTCGCCGACGAGGTCGGGCTCGACGTGTTCGGGATCGGCGAGCACCACCGGGCCGACTACGTGGTCTCGGCGCCCGCCGTGGTGCTGGCGGCGGCGGCCGCGATCACCCGGAGGATCCGGCTGACGAGCGCCGTGACGGTGCTGAGTTCCGACGATCCGGTGCGGGTGTTCCAGGACTTCGCGACGCTCGACCTGATCTCCGGCGGGCGCGCCGAGATCATGGCGGGGCGCGGCTCGTTCATCGAGTCCTTCCCGCTCTTCGGCTACGACCTGCAGGACTACGACGAGCTCTTCGCCGAGAAGCTGGAGCTGCTGCTGGCGCTGAGGGCGAGCGAAAGGGTGACCTGGGAGGGCCGGCACCGGCCGGCCCTGACCAACCAGGCGGTCTATCCGCGCCCCGTGCAGGACCCGCTGCCGGTCTGGATCGCGGTCGGTGGCACGCCGCAGTCGGTGGCGCGCGCGGCCACGCTCGGGCTGCCGCTGGCGATCGCGATCATCGGCGGCATGCCGGAGCGCTTCAGGCCGCTGGTCGAGCTCTACCGGGAGGTGCTGCGCCGGTCCGGGCGGGACCCGGCGGCCTTTCCGGTCTCGATCAACTCGCACGGCTTCGTCGCAGACGACAGCGGACGGGCGGCGGACATCTGGTATCCGGCCTATGCCGACACGATGACCCGCATCGGCCGCGAGCGCGGCTGGCCGCCGACCACCCGCGCTCAGTACGAGGCTCAGATCGGGCCGCGCGGGGCGCTCCTCGTCGGCTCTCCGCAGCAGGTCGTCGACAAGATCCTGTTCGAGCACGAGCTGTTCCGGCACGACCGGTTCCTGATGCAGTTCAGCGTCGGCACCCTGCCCCACCGCGACCTCATGCGCGCCATCGAGCTCTACGGCACGGTGGTGGCGCCGGCGGTGCGCAAGGCGCTCGCCCCCTGATCCCGTCCACGTCCCGCCTGGAGGCACCGTCCATGACGCTTCGCATCACGCTCGTCGGGTCCACCGGCTGGGTCGGCCGCGCCCTCGTCGCCGCCATCGGGGCGGCGGAGGATCTGTCGCTCGTCGCCGCGGTGTCGCGCTCCGCGGCCGGGCGGGATGCCGGCGAGGCGGCCGGCGGGGCGCCGAACGGGGTGACGGTCTCGCCCACGCTCGAGGCGGCGCTGGCCGTGCCCTCGGACGTGGTGATCGACTACACCAAGCCGCACGTCGTGAAGGGGCATGCGCTGGCGGCGCTGGGGGCGGGCCGGGCCGTGGTCATCGGCACGTCGGGGCTCGGCGCGGAGGACTTCTCGGAGATCGAGGCCGAGGCGCTGGCGGCCGGCCGGGGCGTGCTGGCGGCCGGCAACTTCTCGATCACGGCGACGCTCCTGAAGCGCTTCGCCCTGGAGGCGGCGCGCTACGTGCCGGACGTGGAGATCATCGACTACGCCTCCGCGTCGAAGCCGGACACGCCGTCCGGGACGGCGCGCGAGCTCGCCGAGACCCTGGCGGGGGTCCGCCTGAAGGGAACGTCGAAGCCCGTCGCGGAGCTCGGCGGCATCCCGGCGACGCGCGGGGCGGCGGTCGGGGCGCCGCGCCCCGTGCAGGTGCATTCGCTGCGCATGCCGTCCTTCGTGCTGTCCTGCGAGGCCGTGTTCGGCGCGCCGGACGAGCGGCTCGTGATCCGCCACGACGCCGGGTCGTCGGCGGCGCCCTACGTGGCCGGCACGCTGCTGGCGGCCCGCAAGGTGGTGGGCTTCACGGGCCTGACGCGCGGGCTCGACAGCCTGCTCTGAACAGCCCTGAGGGCGCAGAGGGGCGTCGCAAGGCTCCGGTCTCGCTTGGCCATGTTCGTTTTTTGTTCTAGATTTTCTCCTTTGCACGTGCCCGCAGAGGAGATCGGCATGAGCGACCGGCCCAGCATCACCGCCACCATCTTCCCCGCCCTCAAGTTCCGGGACGCGCCTGCGGCCGTCGACTGGCTCGAGCGGGCCTTCGGGTTCGCGAGACGGGCGGTCCATCCGGACGGAGGCGGCGGGATCGCCCATGCGGAGCTGGCCCTCGGCAACGGGGTCGTCATGTTCGGCTCGACACGCCCGGCCGACCCGGCGGACCCCTGGAGCACGGCCGACATGGGCATCTACGTCGCGGTGGACGACATCGACGCGCACTACGCCCGGGCGATGGCGGCCGGGGCGGAGATCGTCCGGCCGCTCGCCGCGACGAGCTACGGGGCACGGGAATATTCGGCCCGCGACCTCGACGGTCACCTCTGGAGCTTCGGCACCTATCGGCCCTGACCGCCCCCCGAGATCGCGCCCGAGCCCGCGAAGGCGCCGGGCTCGGCCAGGAAGGCGACCTCGTCGGCCGTCGAGGACCGGCCCAGCAGGGCGTTGCGATGGGGGAACCGGCCGAAGCGGGCCACGATGTCGTGGTGATGCCGGGCCCACTTGGCGGAATCCGCGTCGCCGAGCGCATCGAACAGGAGCACCGACCGGCGCTGGTCCTCGATATCCTCGGAGTGCATGAAGGGCAGGTAGAAGAAGCGCCGCAGGTCGTCGGAGACCTGCGTGTCGAAGCCGCGCGCGAGGGCCCGGCGGGCGACCTCGCGCGCCTCGGGGTCGGAGGCGTAGGTGCGCGCCTCGCCGCGGAACATGTTGCGCGGCATCTGGTCGAGCAGGATCACGAGAGCCAGGGCGCCTTCGGGGGTCTCCTCCCAGGCGGCGAGCGCACCGCCGCGGGCGACCGCCCAGGCGGCGGCGAAGCCGTCCCGGCAGGCGGCGTCGAAGTCGGGGGTGGAGTCGAACCAGCGCTCCGGGCCCGCATCGCGCCAGAAATCGATCACCTCGGCCGGCTGCATGGTCCATCCCTCCGTTCGGGCTTGCAGCAACATCCGTCATGGATGCCGGTTCGGCAAGTTCGGTACCGCACAAAAACGACCGAAGCAGCAGTATTCGATTCCCCGTCGAGGTGCGTTCGCGTCACGGAAGCGGTCGTCAGGGTCCGATCATCTTCGGCGCGACGGGAACACGCGAGCGTTCCCCCAAGTTGTTGAGGCCCGGGCGGCTGTCCTTGTCGCCCTCGTCAAGTATCCGCAGGAGGATCGAGGCCCATGTGGAGGCTTCTGATCGCGTCGACGGGTCTCGCCATCGTCCTCGCCGCCTCCCCGGCCCCGGCACAAGCTCCGGATGCAGCCGGCAATCCGCCGAAGCCGCCGGCGAGCGCCGCCCCGCCCGAGGACGGGCAGTGGACCCAGCCCGCCAAGAACTGGGCGAACACGCGCTTCAGCGGCCTCGACGAGATCAACAGCGGCAATGTCGGCAAGCTGCAGGTCGCCTTCACCTTCTCGACCGGCGTGAACCGCGGCCAGGAGTCCGCGCCGCTGATGGTCGGCACGACCCTCTACGTCCTCTCGCCCTACCCCAACATCCTCTACGCCCTCGACCTGACCAAGCCCGGCGCGCCGCTCAAGTGGAAGTACGAGCCGAAGCCCGAGGCGGCCTCGCAGGGGGTCGCCTGCTGCGACGTGGTCAATCGGGGGCCGACCTTCGCAGACGGGCGCATCCACTTCGTCACCCTCGACGGCAACGTGGTCGGTGTCGACGCGGAGACCGGCAAGGAGCTGTGGAAGACCAAGGTCGGCGACATCAACAAGGGCGAGACCCTGACGATGGCGCCGCTGGTCGCGCGCGGCAAGGTCTTCGTCGGCAACTCGGGGGGCGAATACGGCGTGCGCGGCTGGGTGCAGGCGCTGGACGCGGCCTCGGGCAAGTCGCTCTGGACCGCCTTCAACACCGGGCCGGACGCGGACGTGAAGATCGGGCCGGACTTCAAGCCCTTCTACGACCAGGACAAGGGCAAGGACCTCGGGGTCAGCACCTGGCCGCCGGACGCCTGGAAGCAGGGCGGCGGGACCGTCTGGGGCTGGCTCGCCTACGACCCGGACCTCAACCTGCTCTACCACGGCACCGGCAACCCGGGCCCGTGGAACCACGACCTGCGCCAGGGCGACAACAAGTGGACGGCGGGGATCTTCGCGCGCGATCCGGATTCGGGGGCGGCCCGCTGGTTCTACCAATGGAGCCCGCACGATCTCTACGACTGGGACGGCATCAACGAGCAGATCCTGCTCGACATGACCTGGAAGGGCCAGCCGCGCAAGGTCCTGGTCCGGCCGGAACGCAACGGCTACGTGTACCTGATGGACCGGACAACGGGCGAGGTTCTCTACGCCAATCCGTTCCACGTCATGACCGCCACCAAGGGTGTCGACCTCAAGACCGGCCGTCTCCAATACGTGCCCGAGAAGGCGCCGGAGACCGGCAAGGTCGTGCGCGACGTCTGCCCGACGGCGCCGGGCGCGAAGGACTGGAACCCGTCGGCCTACTCGGAACGCACCGGCTATCTCTACATCCCGCACGTGAACCTCTGCATGGACTGGGAGACCACGGAGGTGAACTACATTGCCGGCACGCCCTATGTCGGCGCGGAGGTGCGCATGAAGCCCGGGCCGGGCGGCCACCGGGGCGCCTTCACGGCCTGGGACGTGCGCCAGGGCAAGGCGGCCTGGACCATCAAGGAGACCTTCCCGGTCTGGAGTGGGGCGCTGGCGACCGCCGGGAACGTCGTCTTCTACGGGACCATGGAGGGCTGGTTCAAGGCGGTGGACGCGACCACCGGAGCGGTCCTGTGGCAGTTCAAGACCGGGTCCGGGATCATCGGCCAGCCCACCACGTTCAAGGGGCCGGATGGGCACCAGTATGTCGCGATCCTCTCCGGCGTCGGGGGCTGGGCCGGGGCCATCGTGGCGGGCGACCTCGACCCGCGCGACGGGACGGCCGCCAAGGGCTTCGTCAACGCCATGCGGGACCTCAAGGACGCCACCACCAAGGGAGGCACGCTGCATGTCTTCCGGCTGCCGTGAGCGGCGGGCGCGATGCCCGCGCGGACTTCCGTCCCGCGTCTTCGGGCCGGCCGCCCTTCTTTTCCTGGGGCTCGCGGCCTGCGAGCGGGAGGACCGGGAGTACCGGCCGAACCCGGTCGCCACGGAGACGGAGGAGCGGATCGCGATGACGTCGCTGACCGCGGGGCCGACGACGCCCGAGATCTACACGACCGGCAAGGGCAAGGACTTCGAGCAGAACGCGTACCACGTCTCGCAGGGGCAGAAGTACTTCGCCTGGTTCAACTGCAACGGCTGCCACGCCAACGGCGGCGGCGATTCCGGGCCGGCCCTGATGGACGACACCTGGATCTACGGCGGGGCAATCGAGAACATCGTGGCGACCATCCGGGAGGGGCGGCCGAACGGCATGCCGTCCTTCCGGGGTCGGATCCCCGACGACCAGATCTGGGAAATCGCGGCCTACATCCGTTCCATGGGCGGCAACCTGCCGAAGGACGTGGCTCCGTCGCGGCGGGACGACCTGCATGCGCGGCCCTCGGAGAACCGCCTGCCGGCGGTCGAACCGAAGCCGGGCGGCTCCACCCCGCCCGCGGCGACGCAGCCGCAATGAGGGGGCGGGGCATGGGGAGCCTCAACCACGTCCGGTGCGGGAGATCGGCCGCGGCGGTGCGCGCGGCCGGCGCCTGCGTGCTCGCCGCCGGCCTCGCCGGCTGCTCCCGCCTCCCCTCCGTCCTCGACCCGCAGGGGCCGGAGGCGCGGTCGCTGAAACGGCTGTTCGACGTCTTCATGATCGTCTCCGGCGTGGTCTGGGTAGCGGTCATGCTGGCGCTCGTCGTCGTCGTGGTGAAGCGCCACCCGGGGGTGCGCAGCGACCCGCTGCTCGTCGATCCCACGCGGGAACGGCGCGGGCACCGGCTGGTCGGCGCCCTGGCGGTCGCGACGGGGCTGACCGTGCTCGGGCTGACGGGGGTCAGCTACGCGGTGCAGCGGGCCCTGCATGCGGAGGAGAGCGGAATCGTCATCCGGGTGACCGGACACCAGTGGTGGTGGGAGCTGCGCTACGACTCCGAGACGCCGTCCCGGCAGTTCACGACCGCCAACGAGATCCACGTGCCGGTCGGCGAACCGGTGGTGCTCGAACTGCGCGCCTCGGACGTCATCCATTCCTTCTGGGTGCCGGCCGTCATGGGCAAGAAGGACCTCATTCCCGGCCAGGCCAACCGCATGCGCCTGACCGTCGAGCGGCCGGGCGTCTATCGCGGCCAGTGCGCCGAGTTCTGCGGCCTGCAGCACGCCCATATGGGTCTCCTGCTCGTCGCCGAGCCGCGCGCCGACTACGACAAGTGGGTCGAGAAGCAGATCGCCCCGGCGGACGAGCCCGTGACAGAGGAGGCGAAGCGCGGACGCGACGTGTTCCAGGGCAAGGCCTGCGTCATGTGCCACGGGATCCGGGGCACGGACGCGGGCGGGCGGACCGGCCCGGACCTGACGCATCTGGGCGGCCGGCAGACGCTCGCGGCCGGCACGCTGCCGACGAGCCGCGGCACGATCGCGGCCTGGATCGCCGACCCACAGGGGATCAAGCCGGGCAACCAGATGCCCCTCGTGAAGCTCTCGGCCGACGAGCTCAACGCGGTCGCCGCCTACCTGGAGGGGCTGCAATGACACAGGTGGCGGCGGAGGACACGGCGATCGGGCGCGGGCGGTCGGAGGCGTTCCGCACCTGGCCGGACGCGAAGACCGACAAGGACATGGCCGACGCGGAGGTCCGGCGCCGGCTCGCGGCCACCTGGGGCACGGGGGCGGGGCTGTGGGACCGGCTGACCACCGTCGACCACAAGATCGTCGGCCGCCGCTATATCCTGACAGCCTTCCTGTTCCTCGGCCTCGCCGGTCTCTCGGCCGTCGCCATGCGGCTGCAACTCGCCCGGCCGGAGTCGAGGCTGATCGGGCCGGACCTCTACAACCAGCTCTTCACGATGCACGGCACGACGATGATGTTCCTCTTCGCGGTGCCCGTGATGGAGGCCTTCGGGGTCTATCTTGTGCCGCTCATGCTCGGTACCCGCAACATCGCCTTCCCGCGCCTCAACGCCTTCTCGTACTGGGTCTACCTGTTCGGCGGGCTGATGATCTGGTTCGCCTTCATGCTGAACGTCGGGGCCGACGCCGGGTGGTTCGCCTACGTGCCGCTCGCCGGGCCGGAATACTCGCCCGGCAAGCGGGTCGACTTCTGGGCCCAGATGATCACCTTCACGGAGGTGTCGGCGCAGGCGGTGGCGGTCGAGATCATCGTGACGACGCTGAAGCAGCGCGCCCCGGGCATGTCGCTCGACCGGATCCCGCTCTTCGTCTGGTCGATGCTGGTCACCTCGGTGATGATCTGCCTCGCCATGCCGGCCGTGATGCTGGCCTCGACCTTCCTGATCATGGACCGGCTGATCGGGACGCAGTTCTTCAACCCGGCGGAGGGCGGCCAGCCGCTGCTGTGGCAGCACCTCTTCTGGTTCTTCGGCCATCCGGAGGTCTACATCATCTTCCTGCCGGCGACCGGGATGGTGTCGCAGATCGTGGTCGCCTTCTCGCGCCGGCCCGCCTTCGGGTACCTGGCGCTGGTGCTCGCGCTCGTCTCGGTCGGCTTCCTGTCCTTCGGGCTCTGGGTACACCACATGTTCGCGACCGGGCTGCCACAGCTCGGGGCGAGCTTCTTCACCGCCTCCTCGATGCTGATCGGGATCCCGAACGGGCTGCAGATCTTCTGCTGGATCGCCACGCTGTGGACCGGGCGGCCGGTCTTCGCCACGCCGCTCCTTTTCGTGCTCGGCTTCTTCTTCATCTTCGTGGCGGGCGGGCTCTCCGGGCTCATGCTCGCCTCGGTGCCGCTCGACTTCCAGCTGCACGACAGCTACTTCGTCGTCGCCCACTTCCACTACGTGCTGATCGGCGGGGCGGTCTTCCCGCTGCTCGGGGCGATCTACTACTGGTTCCCCAAGATCACCGGCCGGATGATGAGCGAGCGGGCCGGCCGCTGGCACTTCGCGCTGGCCTTCCTGGGCTTCAACCTCGCCTTCTTCCCCATGCACGTGCTCGGGCTGCAGGGGATGCCGCGGCGGGTCTACACCTACCTGCCGGAAACGGGCTGGGGGTCGCTCAATCTGCTCGTCTCGTTCGGGGCGCTGCTCTTCGCGCTCTCCTTCGTGGTGCTCGCCGCCAACGCGGTTGCGGCCGTGCGGCGCGGAGCCCTCGCCGGGCCGAACCCCTGGGGGGTGGGCACGCTCGAATGGGCGACCGGGTCGCCGCCGCCGGCCTACAATTTCGAGCGCATCCCGGTCGTCACCCACCGGGAACCGCTCTGGGCGGAGCGGGAGAGCCTGCCGGTCGTGGTCGGGCTCGCGGTCGACGACCGGGAGGTGGTGGCGACCTCCCCCGTGGAGGCCAAGGCCTCGCTCCGCGAGATGTCGCCGGAGCCGTCGATCTGGCCGCTCCTGTCGGCGATCGCGACGACCATCGCCTTCATCGGCTCGATCTTCACGCCCTGGGCGGTGGTGTGGGGCGGCGCGATCGTGGCGGTCGCGCTGATCGGCTGGTTCTGGCCCAAGGGCTCGAGGGAGGACGAGCGATGAAACACCGGCCGATCCTCGACGTCTCGCACCTGCCGAGCTACGGCTACGGTCCGGCAAGTCCGATCTGGTGGGGGACGCTCGGGTTCATCGTGCTCGAGAGCACCGGCTTCCTGCTGGCCGCGGGCACCTACCTTTATCTCGCCGCCGTCAACCCGGACTGGCCGCTCGCCACGCCACCGCCGGGGCTCCTGTGGTCGACGCTGATCCTGGCCGTCCTGCTCGCGAGTCTCTGGCCGAACCGGATGGCGAAGCAGGACGCGGAGCAGGAGGACCTGGGCCGGACGCGTCGGAATCTCCTGGTCATGTCGGCGGTCGGGCTCGTGCTGATCGGGATCCGGTTCCTGGAGTTCACGACCCTCAACGTGCGGTGGGACCAGAACGCCTACGGGTCGATCCTGTGGGCGATCCTCGGGCTGCATACGCTGCACATCATCACGGACGTGGGCGATACGCTGGTGCTGACGGCCCTGATGTTCACCCGGCACGGCCACGGCAAGCGCTTCAGCGACGTGTCCGACAATGCCTTCTACTGGGACTTCGTCGTGGCGAGCTGGGTGCCCCTCTACGTGCTCATCCAGGGAGGGCCGCGGCTATGGCCGGGCGGCTGACGGACCGGGGTGCGCCCTTCGCAGGCGTCCTGGCGGGTCCCTTCGCGTGGGGGGCCAACACGCAGCTCGGCCTGGCGCTGGCCCCCTGGGCATGCCGGAACGGGATCGACCCGACGCCCCTGGTGGCCGTCCTCCTCGCGCTGGTGGCGGGGGCCGGCGGCTGGCTCTCCTGGCGGGCGTTCCAGGCCGGGCCCGGGCTCGACGAGGACGGGCCGGGCGAGATGCCCCGCCCGCTGCCCTTCATGGCGCTCGCCGGGATGGCCATGGCCGGGCTCTTCGCGCTCGTCACCCTAACGCAGGGCCTGGCGGGGCTCTTCCTCGGAGGCTGCGAACGATGAGGCGCTGGGGGAAAGTGTTCCTGGGCCTCGTCGGGCTCGCAGCCGCGGGTGGGCTGGCCTCCGCGGCGCTCGGGGCCCGCAGACCGGCGCCCGCGCGGGCGGCACCGGCCCGACCGGCCACTGTCGATCCCGACCGGCTCGACTTCGCGGCCGGCACGCCGCCCGCCGGCGAACACACGCGCTTCTTCTGGATGATGGCGGCGATCCTCGTCATCCTGGTCGCGGCCGGCCTGACCGCCGCCGTGATGGGCACGCGCCGGGCGGCCGAGCGGGCCGCCCGGGTGACGGCGCTCGCGGCCGGCGATCCGGCCCGCGCGCCCGCCCACATGGTGCGCTACGGCTGCGCAGGCTGCCACGAGATCCCCGGCCTGTCGGCGCCGGGCGGCCGGGTCGGGCCGTCGCTCGCCGGGATCTCCCGGCGCGTCTACATCGGCGGCGTCCTCGAGCACACGCCCGAAAACCTGGTCGGATGGATCGTCGACCCGCGCGGCCACGACCCGAAGACCGCCATGCCGGTGACCGGGATCTCGGAAGGCGAGGCCCGCGACGTGGCGGCGTACCTGTACGCGCACTGAAGGGCGGGCAACAGGCAGTAGGCCGTCGAAGCGGGTTTGGCCGGTCGCTCGCGGCCGGCCCCGCCCTCCCCTATTTCGAGACGATCACCTTGGCGGCGCCGGTCCGGCGCAGCACGTTCAGCGTCACGTCCTCGCCGTGGCGATGGAGCCTCAGGTCGACCCGGGTGCCGCCGAGGCTCAGGCCGCGGATCACGGCCTCGTCCAGGAAGGACGGCAGGACCGGGTCGCTGAAGCGGACCTCGCCGGCGCCCGCCGGCAGATCGAGCCCCAGGCAGGCCTCCAGGAAGGCGAAGGGCGCGGCCGCCGCCCAGGCCTGCGGCGAGCAGGCGACCGGATAGGCGACCGGCCCGCGCCGGCGCTTGCGGATGAAGCCGCAATAGAGCTCCGGCAGCCGGCGGCCCTCCTGGTAGAGGGCGGCGCCGAAGATCGCCTCGAACACCGCGGCGGCCTCCTGCTTCAGCCCGTAGCGGCCGAAGCCGAGCGCGATCATGGCGTTGTCGTGAGGCCAGATCGAGCCGTTGTGGTACGACATCGGGTTGTAGCGCGGCTCGCCGCGCGCGACCGTGCGGATGCCCCAGCCCGAGAAGCTGTCCTGGGCGAGGAGCGTGCGCGCGACCCGGACGGCCCGGTCGGGCGACGCGATGCCGGCGAAGAGGGCATGGCCGGCATTGGAGGTCCGCACCCGGCAGGGGTTCTTGCGCCCGTCGAGGGCGAGCGCGTAGGTGCCGATCTCCTCGCACCAGAACGCCTCCTCGAAGCGGCGCCGCAGGCGTTCGGCGGCATCCCGCTGGCGATGGGCGGTCTCCGCATAGCCGAGGGCGGTGGCGAGCGCCTCCGCGTGCTTGCGCGCGGCCCAGACATAGGCCTGCACCTCCACCAGGGCGATCGGGCCTTCCGCGGCGCTGCCGTCGGCGTGGAAGATCGAGTCGTAGCTGTCCTTCCAGCCCTGGTTCGCCAGGCCTTGCTCGGTTTCCCGGTGGTACTCGACGAAGCCGTCCCCGTCGCGGTCGCCGTAGCGGTCGATCCAGGCGAGCGCTGCCTCGATAGAGGGCCAGATCCGCTCGATCATCGCCCGGTCGCCGGTGCGCCGGTAGTACATGCCGGCCAGCATGATGAAGAGGGGCGTCGCGTCCACGGTGCCGTAGTAGCGCCGGAAGGGCACCTCGCCGAGGCGGGCCATCTCGCCGTGGCGGCGCTCATGCAGGATCTTGCCGGGCTCGGCGTCGGCGGCCGGATCGATCTCGGTGGCCTGGGTCTCGGCGAGGTGGCGCAGCACGCCCGCGGCGACCGAGGGGTCGAGCCAGAGCATCATCATGGCGGTGATGATGCCGTCGCGGCCGAAGACGGTCGAATACCAGGGAATGCCCGCATAGGGGTAGAGGCCCTGGCCGGTGCGGGTCATCAGCATGTAGAGGTCCGAGGTGGACCGGCACACGACCTCGTTGAAGAGCTCGTTGTCGGTCTCCACCGTCGCGATGCCCCGGGTGGCGGCCCGGATCGCCCGCCGCTTGTCGCGGAATGCGGTGAGGAAGTCGATCGGCGCCGCCGCCTCGCCCTCGATGAAGTCGATGCGGACCAGGAGCGAGCAGCGCGCCTGGGCGGCGAGGTCCATGACGAACACGGCCCGGTTCTGCTCCAGCCGCTCCGGCGTGGGCTCGAAGACGAGGCGGGTCGCCCGGTGCACGCCGTCGAGACCCTCGTAGCGGAACTCCATGGTATCGGGGCCGACAACCGCCGAGGTGACCCGGCCCCGGCGGGCCCGATCGGTGCCACGCACCTCGAAGAGGTCGCGGAAGTCGGCGTCGAAGACCAGGTCCAGGCGGAAGCGGCGGGTGCGCTGGTCGTAGTTCCTGAGGCCGATGCGCTCGTGGGCGCTGTCGGACCACAGGAATTTCGTGCGGTCGATCGAGATCGTGTCGCGCGGGATGGAGTCTTCGGTGTCGAGCCGGATGTCCGGGTTGGTCAGGTCGACCGTCAGCGCCGCGTTGTCGTCCTGGATCACGGAGCCGAGGAGAAGCGGGCGCTTGCCTTCGACGCGGAGCTCGAAGCGGGAGAGGTAGCGGGTGTCGCGGAAGAAGAGGCCCTCCGGCGTGTCCGGCACGGAGCCGATGTCGCCGTAGCCGTCGAGAACCCCGAAGGCGTCGCCCTGCTTCAACGTGCGCAGCGAGCGTTCGACCAGCGAGGTCTGCGCCTCGATGTAGTGTTCGGGCAGTTCCGCCTCGGGCGGCTCGGTGGGTCCGTGGATCTGGTGCACGGTCGCCATGTCTCGGGTCCCCCTGGAATCGCGATAAGGGCGCGGCCACCCCTGAGGGGGGCGGACGCGCCTTGGTTTCGGTCGGTCTGTCCGCTGCCCCGCGCGGTCCGGTCAGGCCCGGTAGAGCCCGCCGCCGTTCGTGCGGATCGGCGTGCCGAGCGGCTTGCCCGCTGCGGCGATGGGCTTCGCGGCGATCGGGGTGGCGGTGGTCCCCCAGGTGGCCGGGGCGGTGCCCAGGAGCGGACGCGTGGCTGCCACCTTGACGGCGGGAAGGGCGAGGGGCTTCACGAGGCTCTCGTACAGGTCCACGTAGTCCTCGGCCATCCGGCGTGCGGTGAACCGGCTCTCGAAGGTGCGCCGGACCCGTGTGCGCTCCAGGTGCTTCGCCTTCTCGACCGCCGCGACGGCCTCCTCGATCGAGGCGACGACGTAGCCGGATTCGCCGTGGGTGACGACCTCGGGCACCGAGCCCATGTTCCAGGCGATCACCGGCGTGCCGGCCGACATGGCCTCGATCATGACGAGGCCGAAGGGCTCGCACCAGTCGATCGGGAAGAGGAGCGCCAGGGCATTGCCGAGGAAGTCACTCTTCTCCTCCTCGTTGATCTCGCCGACGAACTCGACGAGCGGATGGGCGAGGAGCGGCTCGATCACCTCCTCGAAATAGTCCTGGTCGGCCTTGTCGACCTTGGCGGCCATCTTGAGCGGCAGGCCGGCGCGCACCGCGATCTCGATGGCCCGATCGGGCCGCTTCTCGGGGCTGATCCGGCCGAGGAAGGCGAGGTACTGGCCGCCCCTGGGCGAGAACGGGCAATTCTGCGCGGGCAGGCCGTGGTGGACGGTGCCGGCCCAGTTGGTGTCCGGGGGAAGCGGCCGGCGCTGGTCGTCGGAGATGGAGACGAGCGGCATTTCCCGGAAGTGTCGGAAGACGGGCATGTAGTCCGGCAGGTCGAGGCGGCCGTGCAGCGTCGTCACGCACTTGTGCGCGATGTCCTTGAAGAGGGCGAACTGCGCAAGGTCGGTGTGGAAATGGATGACGTCGAACTCGGCTTCCCGCCGGCGGACCTCGTCCAGCATCACGAGGGTGGCGGCGAGGTGATCGCGGAAGCCCGCGAGGCGCAGGCCGCTCTCGCTGCAGGCGACCAGGCGCGCGGAGGTCTCGCTGTCGCCCGATGCGAACAGCGTCACGTCGTGACCGGCCTCGACCAGGGCCTCGGTCAGCCAAGACACCACTCTTTCCGTCCCGCCGTAGAGCTTCGGCGGAACCGCTTCCGCCAACGGCGCAACCTGCGCGATCCTCATGTCCCGTCTCCGAAAATTGCTGCAGGCCGGAATTGCGGACCCGATCTCTGCTTCCCGGAGAGTGAACCCCTTCGGACGGGTTCGGTTCCGTACTGCAGCATGGTCATTGCGGCGCGGGAGCCGGGGAACAGAGCGGGCGGGTGGTCGTTCTGCCCGACCACGGGGCCGCGGCGGCGCGGCCGTTACAGGAGAGAGTCATGCGCGCGCTCCGCTATCACGGCAAACACGACATCCGCTGCGACACGGTGCCGGACCCGGAAATCGAACATCCGCGCGACGCGATCATCCGGGTAACCTCCTGCGCGATCTGCGGTTCGGACCTGCACCTCTACGACGGCTTCATGCCGGGGATGAAAAACGGCGACATCGTCGGTCATGAATTCATGGGCGAGGTCGTCGAGGTCGGCTCCGAGAACAAGAAGCTCAAGGTCGGCGATCGTGTGGTGGTGCCGTTCACGATCGTGTGCGGAGAGTGCGACCAGTGCCGCCGCGGCAATTTCTCAGTCTGCGAACGTACCAACCGCAATCGCGAGATGGCCGAAACGGCCTTCGGGCACAGCACGGCCGGCCTGTTCGGCTACACGCACCTGACCGGCGGCTACGCGGGCGGCCAGGCCGAGTATGTGCGGGTGCCCTATGCGGACGTGGGGCCCGTCAAAATTCCGGACGGATTGACGGACGAGCAGGTGCTCTTCCTCGGCGACATCTTTCCGACCGGCTGGCAGGCGATCGTGCAGCTCGACCCGCAGCCGACCGACACGGTGGCGATCTGGGGCGCCGGGCCGGTCGGCCAGTTCTGTGTGCGCAGCGCCGTGCTGCTCGGTGTGAAGCAGGTCATCTCGATCGACAACGTCCCGGAGCGCCTCGCCATGGCGCAGGCGGGCGGCGCGATCACCATCAACTTCGACGAGGAGAGCGTGGTCGAACGGCTGAACGAGCTGACCGGCGGCAAGGGACCGGAAAAATGCGTCGACGCGGTCGGGCTGGAGGCGCACGCCAGCGGCACGATCGATTCCATGGTCGACCGGGTCAAGCAGGCGACCATGCTGGAGACCGACCGGCCGCATGTGCTGCGCGAGATCTTCTACGTCTGCCGCCCGGCCGGCACGGTCTCGGTTCCCGGCGTCTACGGCGGCGTGGTCGACAAGATTCCGTTCGGGATGGTGATGAACAAGGGCCTGACCATCCGGACCGGCCAGACCCATGTGAACCGCTGGACCGACGACCTCCTGAGGCGGATCCAGGAGGGCCAGATCGACCCGAGCTTCGTCATCACCCACACGGTGGGGCTGGAGAAGGGGCCCGAGATGTACAAGACCTTCAGGGACAAGCAGGACGGCTGCATCAAGGTCGTGCTCAAGCCGTAAGGGAGGGTTCCATGCATCACGAAGGACGGCTGTCGCGTGACCGCGCGCTCGGCCTCGCCGAGGCGCTCGGGTGGTTCTCGATCGGGCTCGGGGCGCTCGAGCTCTTCGCCCCGCGCACGGTCACGCGGGCGCTCGGGATGGAGGGCAAGGAAGAGACGGTGGCGCTCTACGGGGTGCGAGAGATCGTCACCGGCATTGGCATCCTGGCCTCCGAGAACCCGGGGCCGTGGCTGTGGGGACGGGTCGGCGGCGACGCGCTCGACCTCTTCTCGCTCGCCGGCGGGGCCCATGCCGACAACCCGCAGCGCAGCCACGTCGGGGTTGCGATGGCGACAGTCGCGGGGATCGCGGTGGTCGACTGGGTCTGCGCGGAGGCGCTGCAGGAGACGCGGCCGGCAACGACCCCGCCCCGGCGGGTCGACTACGCCCGGCGGAGCGGCTTCCCGCAGGGCGCCCACGCCGCCCGCGGCGCGGCCAGCGACTTCGAGATCCCGAACGACATGCGAACCCCCGACCTGCTACGGCCGCTCAACCAGACGCGGCACTAGAGTAGGGCATCATGCCCGGTGTGGTCCGGCCATACCGGGCAACCTCGCTTGTCGTAGCTCATCAAGCTATGGTTGCCGCATTAACAGCAAATCCCACGGCAGCTTCTTCCCCCTCGTGGCGGACCAGAGTGAACTTCGGAATTTGCAGCATGGCGGTTGGCAGGGCAGACTGGGGCTCGGGGCCCATGTTCCCAACGACGATGCTCATTTCCACGCCGAGCACCCATACACCTTCCTTGATATTCTGTTCTCGCAAGAGTGCCACCGTCACATCCCGCAAGGTAAATGAAAGCTGAGAGATCTCAGACATAGTTCCGCTCTGAATACTTCGGAGTTGGACTAAACGATGTTGATGCTCCAAGCACGATTTGGCGATAATTAGTTGATGAGGCGTAAATTGGCCCTTCCACCGTATACGCTCGACGCTCGTAGAAGCACTCGAACGAATGCGACATGTAGGCACCCGACAGCAGAGCGACCATGTACTGATTGAGACTTACGCCCTCGGTTCTGGCTCGATAGGCCAATCGCCCGTGTAGAGACTTCGGAATCCGAAGTAGTACCCTGCCACTCAGGTCGGGTTCCACTTCTTTACTGGGGAGGGGAATAGGATTGCCCGCGGCTCTCATCGCCTGGAGCCAGGCCTCCATAGCATGGGAAAGCTCGGAAAGAGCCTCCGCTTCCGTTTCACCGAACGCGGAGCAACCGGGCAGGTCGGGAGCGACCGCAATGAATCCGCCGTCTTCCTCACTGTAGAATATTTTCTTAGCGTAGCCCTTTGTCCCACTCATCGCTCCACCCAGTACTGGTCCAACATCTGAATGAGTTGCTTAGCTTGGTAGGTTGGGATCTTGCCGTTCCTACTCTGGAAGTTGAGCCCTACCGGCTCACCCGACCTTGAGTAAGCACGGCTGGCTTCCAGAGCCGCCCTTGTGCTCGAAGCCGATCAACTCGGCCACCTGCAAGCGTCTTCGAAGCGGACGTCCCGTGGGTTGTTACGGATCGCCTCGATCAGCTTGTCTATTCGACCCATATGGTATCACCCACGATATCACGCTGCGACTTTGGCGCCAATGGTTTATCGCGCCTCCGCCTTACGCTGCGTTATCAGAAGGTGTGCCTCTGTAAACCTTGAAAAATCTACCGAGGATTGCGATCGAAAGCTGAACAACAAAAAGGGCCCGGAGCCTCTCGGCCCGGGCCTTTTCGCGTCACCCAGACGTTCGGGGCGCCTTACTGCGCGACGGCGCCGGCGGCCTTCAGGATCGGGGTCCAGCGGGCGACCTCGGCCTCGACCAGCTTCTGCAGGGCCTCGGGGGTGCGGCCGGCCTTGTCGGGGATGACGCCGCCGAGTTCGAGGAGGCGCTTGCGGGTGTTGTCGTCGTCGAGTGCCTTGACGAGGGCGTCGTTGAGCTTGGCGACGATGGGGGCGGGCGTCGCCTTGGGGGCGAAGATCGCGTTCCAGGCCGAGACCTGGTAGTCGGGCATGCCGGCTTCCTTGGTGGTCGGCAGGTCGGGGAGCGCGGGCGAGCGCTCGGGGGTGGCGATGGCGAAGGCCTTGATGGTGCCCGCGGAGATCTGCGGGGCGACGTTGACGATCTGGTCGGCCATGTAGTCGACGGTGTTGGCCATCAGGTCGTTGAGCGCCGGGCCGGTGCCGCGGTAGGCGACCATGGCGGGCTTGATGCCGAGCTGGCTGTTCAGGAGCACGCCGACCGTGTGCGACACGGAGCCGACGCCCGCATGCGCCATGTTCATCTTGGCCTCGTTGGCCTTCACGTAGGCCATGAACTCCTTCAGGTCCTTGGCCGGGAAGTCCTTCTTGGCGACGATGATGATGGGCGTTCCGGCCGCCAGCCCGATCGGGGCGAAGTCCTTGGCCGGATCGTACTTGAGGTTCGGGTAGAGCGCCGGGGCGGCGCCGTGGGTGCCCATGTGGCCCATCATGATCGTGTAGCCGTCCGGCGCGGACTGGCCGGCGCGGGTGATGCCGGTCGTGCCGCCGGCGCCGGCGACGTTCTCGATGACGATCTGCTGGCCGAGCGTGCGGGACATGTGCTCGGCGACGATGCGGGCCACCACGTCGGTCGGACCGCCCGCCGCGAAGGGCACCACCATGGTGACCGGGCGCTGGGGATAGTCCTGGGCGGCGGCAGTGCCCGCGAAACCGAGAAGCGCGGCAAGGGCCAAAGCGACTTTCTTCATTCGATTACCTCCCTGAGGATGACTGTCAGGTAACGCGGCCCGACCGGCCGGCAAGGCACGGGGCTCATTCGGTGAAGACTTCCTCGCGGCTGCGCCGCGCCGCGGGCAGGAGCGCCATGACGAGGACCACGAGGGCGACGAGCAGCAGGGCCGCGCTCACCGGACGCTCGACGAAGACCGCGAAGGATCCGCGCGAGAAGGTGAGCGCCTGGCGGAGCTTCTCCTCCAGGAGCTTGCCGAGCACGAAGCCGAGCAGCAGGGGGGCGGGCTCGAAGCCGATCTTGATGAAGGCGTAGCCGACGAGGCCGAAGAGCCCGATCATCATGACGTCGGTCGGCAGCGAGTTGATCGAGTAGATGCCGATGCAGCAGAAGAGCAGGATCGACGGGAAGAGCAGACGGTAGGGCACCTTGAGGAGCCGGACCCACAGGCCGACGAGCGGCAGGTTGATGATCAGCAGCATCAGGTTGCCGACCCACATCGAGGCGATCATGCCCCAGAAGAGGTTCGGATTCTTGGTCATCACCTGCGGGCCCGGGATGACCCCGTGGATGGTCATCGCGCCGACCATCAGGGCCATGACGGCGTTCGGCGGGATGCCGAGGGTCAGGAGCGGGATGAAGGAGGTCTGGGCGCCGGCGTTGTTGGCGCTCTCCGGCCCGGCGACGCCCTCGATGGCGCCGCGGCCGAAGCGGGAGCCGTCGCGGGCGATCTTCTTCTCCATGGCGTAGGAGGCGAAGGGGCCGAGGACCGCGCCGTTTCCGGGCAGGATGCCCAGGACGGCGCCGACCACGGTGCCGCGCAGTACGGGGGCCACGCACTGCCGCAGGTCGTCGAGGCTCGGGAGCAGGCGGCCGATGGGTGCACGCACGACGTCGCGCTCCTCGGGAGCATCCAGGTTTCTCAGGATCTCGGCGATGCCGAAGAGGCCCATGGCGAGGACCGCGAAGTCGACGCCGTCGGACAGGAACTGCAGGCCGAAGGTCAGCCGCTCGTCGCCGGTCTCCAGGTCCGTGCCGACGGTGGAGAGCAGCACGCCGAGGACGATCATGGCGACCGCCTTCAGGATCGAGCCGCGCGCCAGCACCACGGCGAAGACGAGGCCCATGACCATGAGCGAGAAGTATTCGGTCGGGGTGAAGATCAGGGCGAGCTTGGAGAGCGGCGCGCCGAGGGCGGCGATCAGGAGGGTCGCGACGGTGCCGGCGAAAAAGGAGCCGATGGCGGCGACGCCGAGCGCGATGCCGGCCTTGCCCTGCTTGGCCATCTCGTGGCCGTCGATGGCGGTGACGACCGAGGTCGCCTCGCCGGGGATGTTGACCAGGATGGCCGTCGTCGAGCCGCCATACTGCGCCCCGTAGTAGATGCCCGCGAGCATGATGAGCGCGCCGGTCGGGTCGAGGCCGAAGGTGATCGGCAGCAGCATCGCGATGGTGGCGATCGGGCCGACGCCCGGCAGCACGCCGATGAGCGTGCCGACGAGGCAGCCGAGGAAGCAGAGGGCGATGTTCTGCAGCGTCAGGGCGACGCCGAAGCCGAGCCCGAGGTTGGCGACGAGTTCGCTCATGCGCGCCTCCCGAAGAGCCCGATCAGCTTCGGCAGGGCAAGGAGGAGCCCGGCCGCCGCCATGGCGGCCGCGATGGCGCGCAGGATGCCGCGCTGCGTCCAGCCGGCGAAATAGGGCCGCGCCTCCTCGGGGAAGATCGGGATCGGCAGGTTGAGTGCGTCGCCGAAGAGAACGAGGCAGAAGGCGGTCAGGATGAGCGAGAGAGGCAGCAGTTCCCCGAGCTTCGCCTCCGGGGTCGCGTGGCCGCCGATCAGGACGGCGAGCGGCCCGGCCACCGCGAGGCCGAGCCCGGGCGTCTTGAAGCCGGCGACGTCGACGGACCGGATGGTCAGCGCGAAGGCGACGATCGCCAGAGGCACCATGACGGCGCCTCGAAGGGCGAAGCCGGAGATCTGCTCGCCGAGCCGGACGAGGCCGATCGCCAACAGGGCGACGCCACAGACGCCGACCATGGCGGCCAGGGCGCGCGGCAGCAGGCCGGGACCCATGGCCCCGAGTGTGCCGATCGCGAGGCCGCCCGTGCCGAACCAGCCGACCAGCGCCACGGCGACCAGGACGATGCCGCCCCAGGTGCTCTGATTCCAGTGACGGGATCCGCCGCCCGCGTCGTTCATGCGCCACCCCCCAACATCGATTCCGCGGTCTTGTCGCCGCGCCCGGCAGAGACCTTTCGCGATCCCGCCCCAGTCTCGACGAGTACTCGGACCGAGGCCGTTTTCCTAGTGTGGATATCCGAATCCTGACAGGCCGGGCGAGCGGCGTTCTGGCCCGGTCCGTGCCGGCACGGAGCGTGCTAGACCTGTCCCGAGCCGCCCGGGGACGCCGCCATGAAGGACACGATCGGTCACGCCAGCGCCGAAGAGGTCGCCGCCATGCTCGACTGGGCGGCGGCGGAGGGGTGGAACCCGGGCCTCGGCGACGCGGAGGCGTTCCTGGCCGCCGATCCGGGCGGTTTCCTTGTGGCGCGGGTGGACGGCGAGGCGGTCGCCTCGGTGTCGGTCGTCAGCTACGGCGAGGACTTCGGGTTCCTGGGCTTCTACATCTGCCGGCCGGAGTTCCGGGGCAAGGGCCACGGCTGGGCGGTCTGGCAGGCCGGGATGGCGCGGATGGGGGACCGCACGGTGGGGCTCGACGGTGTCCCCGCGCAGCGGGAGAACTATCGGAAGTCAGGTTTCGCGCTCGCCCACCGCAATGTCCGTTATGCCGGGCGGGTGATGGTCCAGGCCCCAGCCGATCCCCGCATCCGGCCGGTCGACCCCGCCCTCGCGCCGGCCGTGATCGCCTTCGACCGGCGCTTCTTCCCGGCCCCGCGGGACGCCTTCACGTCGGCCTGGATCTCCGGGGGCGGGCGCCGGCTCGCCCTGGCGTTCGTCGACGACGGGGACGTGCTCGGCTACGGCGTCATCCGGCCGTGCCGGGTCGGCTACAAGATCGGCCCGCTCTTCGCGCTCGACGAGGGGATCGCCGAGGCCCTGTTCCGGGCGCTCGCGGCAGAGGCGAACGGGGCCGAGCTCTTCATCGACCCGCCGGTGCCGAACGGCGCGGCGACCCGGCTCGCCGAACAGCACGGGATGGCCCCGGTCTTCGAGACCGCGCGCATGTACCGGGGGCCGGCTCCGCACCTGCCTCTCGGGCGGACCTGGGGCATCACGACCTTCGAGCTCGGCTGAGGTCAGGGGTTCTCGCCGTCCTGGGCCTGCCGGGCCTCGAGCTCGTCCAGCACCTTCTCGGGCACGACATGGTCCTCCAGCCGCTCCAGCGCCGGGTCGCGCGCTTCCTCGACCCCGAGCCGGTCCGCGATGGCGCGGACGAGCGTGATCAGGCGGGTCACCTCGTGCTCGGCCAGGAGGTTGATCTGCAGGTCGAGGTCGGCGCGCCGGTCGGCCTCGGCGGCGGCGCGGTTCTGGCTGATCAGGACGAAGGTGGACAGGAACAGGGCCTCCACGGAGGCGACCGTGGCGAGGATCACGAAGGTCTCGTCGAAGCGGGGCAGGACGGGGAGCCAGCCGAGATTCACGGCGACCCAGAGGCAGATCGCCAGCGCTTGGGCCCCGACGAAGATCATGCTGCCGGTGAAGCGCGTCACGGCCTCCGCCAGGCGGTCGGGGAAGCCCGCCTCCGCGAGCTGCCGGCGGCGGCGCTTCGCCAGGATCTCGATGTTTCGCTCGAGCAGCGGGGTGAGCCCCTCCTCATCGGCCCCGAAGCGCGGAGCGGCCTCGTCGTGCGTCCTGTCGGACAAGGGCGTCCCCTCCAGAGTAGATGGTGTCCTCCGACAACGTTTCGGGCGCTTCGCGGATCCGCCGATCACCAAGCTGTACATTGTATCGCGAAGGATGGCCGCTTAGCCTGCGTTGAGGTCGACCCGGTTCTTTGGCCGCGAGACGTCGACCGCAAGGGAGGACTATCCATGATGGCATTCAAGACGCTCGCCCTGGCGGGCGCCGCCGCGCTTCTCGCCTCCGTCGCGCCAGCCGCGGCGCAGCAGGCGGACATGAGCTTCTTCGTGACGAGCGTCGGGTCGGGCAAGGGCGCCGACCTCGGAGGCCTCGAGGGCGCCGACCGGCACTGCCAGACGCTCGCCGAGGCGGCCGGTTCGAAGGGGAAGGTCTGGCGCGCCTACCTGTCGACCCAGGGGACCGGGGCCGTGAACGCGCGCGACCGGATCGGCAAGGGGCCGTGGGTGAACGCCAAGGGCGAGGTCGTCGCCAAGAGCGTCGACGACCTGCATGGGGCGTCCAACAACCTCACCAAGCAGACCGCGCTCACCGAGAAGGGCGAGATCGTCAAGGGCCGCGGCGACCAGCCGAACATGCACGACGTGCTGACCGGCAGCCAGGCGGACGGCACCGCCTTCCCGGCCGGCGAGGACCGGACCTGCGGCAACTGGACGAAGAGCGGGGCGGACGGCGGGGCGATGCTCGGCCATCACGACCGCACCGGCCTCGACGAATCGGCGGCCGCGAAGAGCTGGAACACCTCGCACGCATCGCGTGGCGGGTGCAGCCAGGATGCGCTGAAGAGCACGGGCGGCGCCGGCCTGTTCTACTGCTTCGCGGCGAACTGAGGGGGGCCTGCCCGGCCCTCGGGGCTACGGCCCGAAGCTTTCCGATCGCGTCCAGACGGACGCGATCGGGCCTTGGCCTGCGGCGGGATCGCAGGCATCCCGCCGGACGCGTTCGGCCCCTTCGGGCTCGCGACGCAAGCGATCGGACAAGGGGCGCGCGGGACGGGATCGCCCCCGCCGTGGTAACTCTCGCCCATGAGCGCTCATCGCGTCGAACTCCGGCAGCTCGCCCATTTCGTCGCCGCCTGCCAGTACCCGACCATCTCGGAAACGGCACGCGCGCTCGCCATCACGCCTTCGGCGCTGAGCACCAGCCTGCGCACGCTCGAGGCGGAGCTGAAGCTCGGCCTGTTCCTGCGCATGGGCAGTCACCTGGCGCCGCTCCCCGCCGCCTTCTGGCTGTTCCGGCGGGCGACGGACGTGCTCCGCGCCGAGGCGGCTCTGGACCGAGAACTCGGCCGCGCGGACGAGCGGACCCGGCGGATCGAGGTGCGCCTGGACCTCAGCTTCACCATCGGGCGGATCTCCAAGGCGATCCATCGCGCCATGGCGGCGATGGCGGAGGAGGAACCGGGCGTCCGGTTCCGGCCGGTCTTTCTCGACGAGGACGCGGCGCTGCCCGAGAGCCCGTGCGATGCGGCCTTCGACGCGGCCACCCGCGTCGACGTCGGCTACGGGTCGTCGCAGGCCGGCGCGGAGGCCGGCGGCCTGCTCCACGACGACGTCTGGCTCTCCGTCGGTGCCGGCGAGCCTGAGCCAGACGACGCCGGCGGGCCGCTCTTCGTCCTCGACATGCGGCCGCCCCTGATGGCGGCGATCGGCGCCCATGCGGAGGCGCACGGCTTCGCCGCCCGGCTCGTCTACGGGGCGGGACGCCCGTCCGATCTGGCGCGGCTCCTGGGCGCGGCCCCGCACGCCCGCTTCCTGATGCCGCGCAGCATGATCGCCGACCGGCTCGGCCTCTTCCGGCTCCGGGCGAGCCCGCTTGTGCCCGCGCTGGCGAGCCCGCTCACGGCCCGGGTCACCGGTCCCGCCGCGGCGGCCGGGCATCGCTTCCTCGACCATCTCGGCGCGGCGCTCGACGGCGCGGAGGTCAACGCGCTGTTCGCGCCGCGGCTCACGGCCCGGCAGATCCGCTACTTCAATCTGGTCCACCACACGGGCGGGGTCTCGGCGGCGGGGCGGATGGCGCGGGTGACGCAGCCCTCGATCTCCTCGCAGATCCAGAGAATGGAGGCCGCGCTCGGCCGGCCGCTGCTCGACCGGCGGCGCGACGGCGCCACCGCGACCGAGGCCGGCCGCCGCCTCTTCCCCCTGACGGCGGCGCTCGAGGAGGCTCTGGACGGCATCGTCCGCCGCGCCCGCGACATCGCCGCCCACACCCAGTCGGCCGTCTCGCTCGGCACCCTGCCGAGCTCGGGTCACGACAGCGCCCTCACGGCCCGGATCGCCGAGGCGCTGACGGCCGTGCGGCTCGCCCATCCGGACTGGCGGCTCAACGTGGTGGAGGCGACGAACGCCGCGCTGCACGAGAGCGTGCGAGCCGGCGAGCTGAACCTGGCGCTGGTCGGCTCCGTCCAGCCGCGCATGGCGCGCATCCTGCTCGGCCGCAGCGAACGGCTGAGCCTCGTCGCCAACCCGGCGCTCGGCCTCGGGGCGCGTCAGGCGATCCCGTTGGCCGAGGCCTGCGCGCTGCCGCTCGTGCTCGGCACCCGCCAGCTCAGCATCCATCGCCTCTTCATGGACGCCGCCGAGGCCCGCCACCTACCGGTCTCCACCGTGATGGAGGTCGGATCCCTGCCGCTCGCCATCGCGATGGTCCGGCGCGCGCCGATCTGCACCGTGCTGCCGCTCTCCTCGGTCGAGCAGGACGTGCGCGACGGGCGGCTGACCGCCACCCCGATCGCCGAGGACCTGGTCCCGGGCAAGCTCGCGGTGATCTTCTCGCCCGAGCGGAGCCTGTCGGTCGCCGAGCGCGCCATCATCGCCGCGCTGGTGGCGGCCTTCGGCCGAACCGGGGATTGAGCATTCGATTTTTCCTATGGGCCGTTTGAGCGATTCCGATCTTCCGGTCGGTGTCGGCGTGCCCGATAGTTTCCGGAACGAAACCGGCCGCCGACCGGCCCCTCCCGGGCCGCATGCCGGCCGCCTCGAACCGCACAGATCCCGCTCCGGACGAGCCCCCCGACCCATGGCCGGCGGGATCGCGGTCCTGCGGCCACAAGGATCCCTTGATGCTGAAGGCCGGCGTCGAAGACCAATCCTGCCGCGGCATGCTCGCCCGCCTCGAACGGCGCGGCGAACTCCTGGTGGTCGGCGAGGAGATCGATCCGGTCCACGACCTGTCGGCCATGCTGTCGCTCGTCGACGCCAGGGCGGCCGTGCGCTTCGACCGGGTCAAGGGCCATGCCATGCCGGTCTTCGGCGGGCTGCTCTCCAGCCGCGAGCGCATCGCCGACGCGCTCGGCGTCCCGAAGGGCGAGATCCAGGCGCGGCTCCTCGGCGCCATCGCGCGGCCGATCGCCCCCGTTCTCGTCGACGACGCGCCGGTGCAGGCGCTCGAGTGGCGCGACCGGATCCTGGCGCGCCTGCCCGTCCCGACCTTCTTCGCCAAGGAGACCGGGCCCTACCTCACGGCCGGCCTGATCGTGGCGCGCGATCCGGAGACGGGGCTCGGCAACGCCTCCTATGCGCGCATGAAGGTGCTCGGTCCCGACACGGTGATGATCGGCATCGCGCCCAACCACCACCTCGGCATCCTGTCCCGCAAGGCGGCCGCGATGGGGCGTCCCCTGCCCTTCGCGGTGGTCATCGGCGCCCACCCGGTCATCCAGCTCGCCGCCTGCCTCTACCTGGGTCTCGGCGACGACGAGATGCACAATGCCGGGGCGCTGCTCGGCGAACCGGTCCGCCTCGCGCGCTGCCGCACCGTCGACCTCGCCGTCCCGGCCGAGGCGGAGATCGTGCTCGAAGGCCACATCCATGGCGACGAGCCGGTCGTGGAGGGCCTCGTCTCCGAATATCACGGCATGTACGAGGACTACGGCTCCGGGGTGATTGCCCGATTCCAGTGCATGACCCAGCGCCGGGACGCGATGCTGCAGGTCATCGAGCCGGGCTACCACATGGAGCATCTCTGGCTCGGCGCGGTGCCGATCGCGGCGGGCCTGCGGGCGGCGATCGGGCGCTCGATCCCGAATGTCGGCGAGGTCGCGGTGACGCTCGCCGGCTCGGGGCGGACGGACGTGGTGGTTCAGCTCGCCCATCCCCGCCCCGGACAGGCGCGCCGCGTCATGGCGCTCTGCTGGGGGGCCGTCAGCATCGTCAAGAACGTCACGGTGGTCGACGCCGACATCGACCCCTGGGACCCGGCGGTGGTGGCCTGGGCGAAACTCTCCCGGCTCAGGGCGGCACGCGACATCCTGATCGTCGAGGACCTGCCGGCCGACCGCTCCGAGCCGCAGGAGGCCGGCGGCATGGTGGCCAAGGTCGGCTACGACGCGACCTGCAAGGCCGGCGACCGCAAGGAAGGCTTCGACCGCGCCCTGCCGCCGCCCGACGCGTCGCGGCGGATGCGCGATCTCCTCGGGCGCCTCAAGCCGGAGTTCCTGCCGTGAGGCGCCTGATCGTCGCCATCACCGGGGCCTCCGGCGTCATCTACGGCATCCGCGCCCTGGAGATGCTGCGCGACCTCGGCGACGTGGAGACGCATCTCGTCATGTCCCCCTCGGCGCTGCGCACGGCGGCGGCCGAGGAGGTCGGCCGGGGCGCGGAGGAGATCCGCGCGCTCGCCACCCGGGTCTACAGCCACAAGGACATCGGCGCCTCGATCGCCTCGGGCTCGTTCCTGTGCGACGGCATGCTGGTCGCGCCCTGCTCCATCAAGACGCTGAGCGGCATCGCGAACTGCTATGCGGACGATCTCATCGTCCGGGCCGCCGACGTCTGCCTCAAGGAGCGGCGCCGCCTGGTGCTCATGGTGCGCGAGACGCCGCTCCATGCCGGGCACATCGACCTCATGGACCGGGCGACGCGCTCGGGCGCCGTGATCATGCCCCCGGTGCCGTCCTTCTACACCCTTCCGCGCACCATCGCCGAACTGGTCGACCAGACCGTCGGACGCGCCCTCGATCAGTTCGGACTCCGCCACCCCGCCGTCAAGCGATGGACGGAGCCGGAGCCCGACTGAGCATCCCCGGCCGGGACGCCTCGCCCCGGCCGCCCGAACAGCCGTTCGCCCGGGAGGGCGCAGCGACAAGGAGACCTGGCCCGATGTCCCGACTGCAGACCTCACGCCATCCGCGCCGCAGCATCCTCGGCGGCTTCGCCCTCGCGCTGGCCCTGGCGGCCGCACCGGCGCTCCCGACCGTCGCCGTCGCCCAGACGCCGGCCCCGGTCAGCGGCGGCACCATGACCATCATCAACGGCTCCGACATCACGAGCTGGGACCCGTCGCTGACGGCCGGCACCTTCCCGGGCGGGCCGATGGACGTGCTGGACGCCGTCTACGGCTTCCTCGTCTACATCAACACCGAGGGCAAGGTGACGGGCGGCATGGCGGAGAGCCTGACCAGCACCGACGCCGTGACCTGGACGCTGAAGCTGCGCCCGGGCGTCACCTTCACGGACGGCGCGGCCTACGACGCCGAAGCGGTGAAGTTCAACTGGGACCGCGCCGCCGATCCGGCGACGCTCGCCCCCACGCAGGCCTGGATCGCGTCCTGGAACAAGGGCATCACGGTCGTCGACCCGCTGACGCTGACCGTCAAGCTGCCGACCCCGAACGCGAACTTCGCCGCCCAGGTGGCCGAGCTCGCGCCCTTCGTCGCCTCCCCGGCAGCGCTCAAGGCGGCCGAGAAGAAGACCGACATCAAGCCGGTCGGCGCGGGCGCCTTCGTGCTGCAGACCTGGAACCAGGGCATCGGCATGACGCTGACGCGCAATCCGAAATACTGGGACCAGCCGCGCCCCTACCTGGAGACCCTGAAGTTCGCCGTCATCCCGGAGACCAACAGCCGCATCGCCACGGTGGTGCAGGGCGGGGCCACCATGATGGCGGGCTACATCCACCAGTTCGGCTCGAACGCCACGGCGCCCGGGGTCGGCACCGTGAAGGTGCCCATGCGGGGCATCTACCGCGGCTACTTCAACCAGGTGAAGGGCTCCTTCACCGACGTTCGCGCCCGCGAGGCCTTCTACACCGCGATCGACCGCGCCCGGCTCATGCAGGCCCTGACCCAGACCGGCGGCTACAAGCCCCCGAAGAACTTCTTCGGCGAGGCCTCGCCCTGGTTCGACCCGGCCTATGCGCTGCCGGCCTACGACCCCAAGAAGGCCCAGGCGCTATTCGACGCGCTCAAGGCCGACGGCAAGCCGTTCGACATCAAGATCGTCATCTATACCAACTCCGACGTGAAGCGTCTCGGATCCTACGTCCAGCAGGTGCTGAGCGGCTACGAGAACGTCAAGGCGACGCTCGTCGAGGTCGACCAGGCCAATCTCAACCCGCGCTGCAAGGTCCAGCTCGACTTCGACGTCTGCTTCGAGGGCGGCGTCATCGTGTCGAACGGTCCGGAGCCCGTCATCTCCAACCTGATGAGCTCCAAGGGCACGTTCAACTGGGGCCAGTACAAGAGCGAGGCCATGGACGCGGCCCTGGCAGAGGCGAACTCCACCGTCGACCCGGCCGCCATCAAGGCCGCCTATTCGAAGGTGCAGAAGCTCGTGGCCACCGAATTCCCCTTCTACATCTTCGGCGAGGAGACCCGCTTCCTTCTCGTCCGCAACAACACCGGCGGCGTCGTGCCCTCGAACGGCGGCATCCTGCAGAAGCAGTTCCTGTTCGTCTGCCCGGACGTTTGCGTGAAGTGAGACGAGGCGCCGGCCGGGCCCCGGCCCGGTCGGCGATCCCCGGAAGGCTAGGCATGGCCGCAGGACGGCGGCGATCACGAGGGTCCGATGTTCGATCGACAGCGCAAGGCGACGTTCCGCGAAGTGGTCTCGGAGGGGCAGGTCTTCACGCCCTGCGTGTGGGACTGCTACTCGGCCAAGGCCGCGGAGATGGCCGGCTTCAAGGCCATCCTGCTCAGCGGCGCGTCGCTCGGCTTCAGCATGTCCGGCGTGCCCGACCTCGGCCTGCACAATCAGGAGGAGCTGGTCTGGGCGACCGACCGGATCTCCGACTATTCGCCCCTGCCGCTGGTCATCGACGCCGACGACTGCTTCGGCGACGTGGTCCAGGCCTATCGGACCTGCCGTCGCCTCGCCAAGGCCGGCGCGGGCGCGATCCTGCTGGAGGACACGCCGAACGAGCGCGGCTACGCCCGCTTCGGCCGGGCCATGGAGGCGGCGACGCTCGCGGGCAAGGTCGACGGCAACGTCCCGCATGCGGTCGTGTCGCAGGAGCTCTGGCTCGCCAAGATCAAGGCCGCGCTCGATGCCTGCGCGGGCACCGACTGCGTGGTGATCGCGCGGACCGAGTCGAAGCTCGAGAAGGGCCTGGACGACGCCATCGAGCGCTGCGTCCGGGCGGCGGAGCTCGGCTGCGAGATGACCTACGTGCACGCCCTGCGGACGCTCGACGAATGCAAGAAGGTGGCGGCTGTGCTGCCGGGCTGGAAGATGTTCGGCGACGTGGCGACCGTGAACGGCGTGCCCTTCGTGGAGCTCGAGGACATCGCCGCGCTCGGGTTCAACCTCGTCACCATGCACTACCTCGAAAAGGGCTCGATGTACGGCATGATGGACTACGGCCGCCACGTCTTCGCGGACCGCAGCACCCGCTACGCCGACGAGCACACGATGGGCGGCCTCACCAAGGCCGAGCAGAAGGCGGCGCTCGAGCGCGACCGCGGGTGGCTCGCCGCCGAGGAGGAATGGAAGAAGCTCTGAGGGCGCCCCGCCTCGGCGCCGCGTCGTGGAGACCGGGATCGTGAAGGCAGCCGCCTCGCCCTACCTGAAGGCCGCCGGGAAGCGCCTGCTGGCCGGCATTCCGGTCTTCGTCGTCGTGACCTTCACGGCGACCGCGCTGTCGAGCCTGGCGCCGGGCTCGGCCGCCCAGCTGATCCTCGGCGAGAACGCGACGCCCGAGCAGATCGCCGCGCTCAACGCGCAGTACGGCTACGACCTGCCGGTGATCGAGCGCTACCTGCGCTGGCTCGGCCATCTCCTGCGGGGCGACCTGGGCGTCACGCTCTACAGCCAGCAGTCCGTGGCCGCGCTTCTCTTCGACCGCGCCGCGGTCACGTTCGAGATCGCCTTCCTGGCCATGGGGCTGTCGCTCCTGGTCGGGGTGCCGCTCGCCATGCTGACGGCGACGCGGCCGGGCGGGAGCGCCGACAAGGCGCTGGTCGCGGTCAGCTCGGTCATGCTCTCGGTGCCGACCTTCGTCATCGTCGTGCTGCTCGGCTTCCTCTTCGCGATCGTGTTGCGCTGGCTGCCCGCGACGGGCTGGGTCGCGTTCGGGGAGGATCCGCTCGGCAATCTCCGGGCTGCGGCGCTCCCGGTCCTGTGTCTCAGCGTGCACCAGGCCGCGTCCTTCTACCGGGTGGCCCGCTCGGAATTCGTCGCGGTGCTGCAGGAGGACTACGTGGTGGTAGCCCGCGCGAAGGGACTGCCGACGTCCTTCATCATGCTGTTTCACGTGTTCCGCCCGGCGCTGCCGCAGATCCTGACCGTCATGGGCCTCTCCATGACGTACCTCCTGGGCGGCTCCTTCATCGTGGAGAGCTACTTCGCGGTGCCCGGCATCGGCTGGACGGTGCTCAGCGCCGTCAACAGCCACGATTTCCCCGTCATGCAGGCGATCCTGTCGCTCACCGTGGTGATCTTCGTCGTGGTCTTCATGCTGGTCGACCTCGGCTATGCGCTCGTCGACCCTCGGGTGGACGTAACATGAGCGGTATGCTGTCCGAGACCTCCGACGGCGGCACCATCCCCGTGCCGGCCACCGCGTGGCCCGGCCGGCCCCGGCTGCGGCCCGTGGAGTGGTTCGCCCTCGCCTTCATGCTGACCCTCGTCGCCGCGGCCGTGCTCGTGGACGTGATTCCGGGCCTGGCGCGGCCGAACTTCCCCTATGGCGACTTCTCGCAGCCGCCGGACTGGTCGCTGAACGGCCTGCTCGGCACCGATCCGCTCGGCCGCAGCATCCTGTCGCGCGTGCTCCACGGCGCGCGCACCACGCTCAGCATCGTGGCGGTGGCGAGCGCGATCTCGCTCGGGATCGGCATGACCCTCGGCATGCTCGCCGGCTTCTACCGCGGTCCCATCGAGCGCCTGGTCGACCTCTACGCCAACACCATGGCGTCCCTGCCGCCGATCCTGGTCATGCTGGCGCTCATTTCGGTGGTCGGCAATTCGGTGCTGACCATGATGCTGGCGCTCGGGATCCAGGACATCGGGGTCTACGCCCGCATCGCCAAGGGCGGCGTCATCGCGCAGAACGACCGGGACTACGTGCTGGCGGCGCGCGCCATGGGGGCGAGCGACGGGCGCATCCTGGTCCGCGAGATCCTGCCGAACCTCGTGCCGGCGCTCACCGCCATCGTGCCGCCGCTGATGGCGGGCCTCATCGTGACCGAGGGCTCGCTGAGCTTCCTGGGCTACGGCATCCCGCAGCCGGCGCCGAGCTGGGGCGGGATGATCGCCAGCTCGACCGACCTCCTGAGCCGCTTCCCCGTCCTGGTCGTCGGTCCGATCCTGGCCATCGTGCTCACGGTCTATTCGCTCAACACCATCGGGGACGGCCTGGCGCGGCGCCTCAACAACCGGGACAGGGAGCTCTGACGTGAAGGCTCCCGGGGACATCCTGCTCGACTGCGAGGGCGTGACAGCGTCGCTGCCGGCGCGCGGCGGCATGTTGCGGATCCTGGACGACGTGAGGTTCCGGCTCGCGCGGCGCAGCACGCTCGGCATCGTGGGCGAATCCGGCGCCGGCAAGTCGATGCTGATCAAGGCCATCATGGGCCTCGCTCCGTCGGCGATCCGCGTGGAGGGCCGAATCGCCCTCGACGGCACGGAGCTCGTCGGCATGCCTGAGGCCGCCAAGCGCGCCCTCCTCGGCCGCAAGGTGGGCATGGTCTTCCAGAACCCGATGACCTCCCTCAACCCCTTCGTGCGCGTCGGCCGGCAGATCGAGGAGGGGAGCCGCCGGCATCTCGGGCTCGGCCGGGCCGAGGCGCGGGCGCGGGCGATCGACCTCCTGGCGCAGGTCGGCATCCCGGACCCGGCCGAGTGTCATGGCGAGTTCCCGCATCGTTTCTCGGGGGGCATGAAGCAGCGGATCATGATCGCCACCGCGCTCGCCTGCCGGCCGGACCTGCTGATCGCCGACGAGGCGACGACCGCGCTCGACGTCACGGTACAGAAGGACATCCTCGACCTCCTGCAGGCGATCCAGCGCGAGCGGCGCATGTCGATGATCCTGGTCACCCACAACCTCGCGGTGGTCGCCAACCGCACCGACGAGATCCTCGTGCTCTATGGCGGCCGGGTGGTGGAGCATGGGCCGACCGCCCTCGTCTTCGCGGCGCCGCGGCACCGCTACACGGAGGCCCTGCTGTCCGCCGTGCCGCGGATGGACCAGCCCGCCCATACCCGGTTGAGAACCATTCCCGGCCCGCCGCCCGACCTTCACGACCGCGCCGGCGGATGCCCCTTCGCGCCGCGCTGCCCGGCCGCCGAGGCGCGCTGCCGAGTGGCGATGCCGCCGATGACCCTCGAGGCGGACGGCCGGCACGGCTTCGCCTGCTTCGTGCCCGTCGAGGCGCCGCGGCCGGCCCTGGCGGAGGCGACGCAATGAACGCCATGGCTCCGCCGCCCGCCAAGGCGCCGCTCCTCTCCGTTCGCGGCCTGACGGTGACGTTCCGGCGCGGCGGGCGCGCCTTCAAGGCGGTCGAGGACGTGGACTTCGACGTCGAGCCGGGCGAGACGCTCGGCCTCGTCGGCGAATCCGGCAGCGGCAAGACCACGATCGGCCGCGCGCTGCTGCGGCTCCTGCCGCGCGGCGGCGGCGACGTCGGCGGGTCGATCGTGTACGACGGGCAGGACCTGCTCGCCCTCGGCGAGGGCGCCCTGCGCGCCAAGCGCGGCGAACTGCAGATGATCTTCCAGGACCCCGTGTCGTCCTTCAACCCGCGCCGCCAGGTGCAGGACATCGTCGGCGAGGGGCTGGAGATCCGGGGCGTGCCGAAGGCGGAGCGGCGGCGCCTCGTGGAGGCGGCGCTCGCCGACGTGGGGTTCAAGCTCGCGAGCGTGGAGGGGCGCCGGCCGCACCAGTTCTCCGGGGGCCAGTGCCAGCGCATCGCGATCGCGCGCGCCCTGGCGGTCGGGCCGCGGCTGATCGTCTGCGACGAACCGGTGGCGTCGCTCGACGTCTCGGTGCAGGCCCAGGTCCTCAACCTTCTGCAGGACATCCGCGAGACCCGCAGGCTGGCGCTGATCTTCATCTCGCACGACCTCGCGGTGGTGCGGAACGTCAGCGACCGCGTCGCGGTGCTCTACATGGGCCGCATCGTCGAGATCGGGCCGGGCGACGCCCTCTATGCGCGGCCGGCCCATCCCTACACGCGCATGCTGTTGGAAGCCGTGCCGGTGCCGGATCCGGCGTTCCGCCCTGTTCCCGCCGTCCGCGCCGCCAGCGAGATGCCGTCTCGGCTGACCCCGCCGAGCGGCTGCCGCTTCCGCACCCGCTGTCCGCGCGCCCAGAGCGTCTGCGCTGCCGAGGAACCGAAGCTCGCCCCCGGCCCGCGCGGCCAGGAGGTCGCCTGCCACTTCCCCCATGACGAGCCGGCACCAGGGCTCGCCGCGCACCAGGAGACGGCCCCGTGAGCCCCCGCGCCGCCTTCTGCCGGAAGGTCTGGACCGACATGGTCGCCCTCTACGGGGCGCCCGGCGTCGGCGACCTCTGCCTCGCCCTGCAGGACGCGTTCGACGCGGACGTGCCGCTCCTCCTCTTCCTCGTCCTGGCCGATGCGGCGGGCGAAGGCCTGGACGCCGCCGGCCGTGCCACACTCCACGCCGCCGCCGCGGACTGGCGCGCGCTCGCCGTGGTCCCGCTGCGCGGGCTGCGCCGGGCTCTCAAGGGGCGCACGACCTCGCCCGCCGAGGAGGCCTTCCGGCGGATGGTGAAGGCCGCCGAACTGGAGGCCGAGCGCATCGAGGTGGAGCGCCTCGCGGCCATCTTCGGACCGCTCTCGGGGCCGGTCGGCCTCGCAGCCCCCTATCTTGCCGACCTCGGCGCTCCGACCGCCCGCGCCGAAGCGGCGCTCGTCGACCTCCGCCGCGCCGCCGCCCCCAGACCCGCCTGAGCCATCGAGGACACCATGGCCGATTTCGACAGCATCATCATCGGAACCCTCGTCACCGAGGAGGGCGTCACCGAACGGGGCTTCGTCGCCGTCGCGGGCGAGAGGATCGCGGCGGTCGGGTCAGGCCCGGCGCCCACCGCGCGGGAGACCTTCGACTTCGGCGACGCCTACGTGATGCCCGGCGTCATCGACGGGCAGGTGCATTCCCGCTCGCAGGCGGGCCAGGAGGACTTCGTCTGGTCGACCCGCTCGGCCGCGGCCGGCGGGGTGACCACCATCGTCGACATGCCCTACGACGACGGCAGCCTGATCTGCACGGCGGAGCTCGTCACCGGCAAGGCCGAGAGCGCCGCCGCGCAGGCGCGCGTCGATTTCGCACTCTACGGCACGATCCGCCCCTCCGACGGCACCGCCCACATCGCCGCGATGGCGGAGGCCGGGGCGATCGGCTTCAAGTTCTCGACCTTCGAGACCCACCCCGACCGCTTCCCGCGCATCGCCACGCCGCTCCTCCACGAAGCCTTCGCCGAGGTGGCGAAGACCGGTCTCGTCGCCGGCGTCCACAACGAGAACGACGAATGCGTCCGGGCCTGGTCCAGGGCGGTGGCGGCGAGCGGCGTGACCGACTGGCGGGCCCACGGCGCGTCCCGGCCGGCGATCTCCGAGACCCTGGCGATCGCCGAGGTCTACGAGATCGGCGCCGATACCGGTTGCCGCTCCCACATCGTCCATTGCTCGGTCGGCCGCGGCTACGAGATCGCGGAGGCCTATCGCGACCAGGGCTTCGAGGCGACCATCGAGGCCTGCATCCACTATCTGGTCCTCTCGGAGGAGGACGACGTCTCGCGCCTGCTGGGCAAGGCGAAGTGCAATCCGCCGGTCCGCAGCCGCGCCGAGCGCGAGGCGATCTGGGCTCACCTCGGGGCCGGCAACGTGACGATCGTGTCGACCGACCACGTCTCCTGGAGCCTGTCGCGCAAGTCCTCGCCGGTCATGCTGGAGAACGCGTCGGGCATGCCGAGCCTCGAGGTGCTGGCGAGCCTCCTGGTGGACGGCCTGACGGAGCGCGGCCTGCCGCTCACCCATGCGGCGCGGCTGCTCGCCGGCAATCCGGCGCGGCTCTTCCGGATCTCCGACCGCAAGGGCGCGCTGCAGGTCGGCCTCGACGCCGACGTCGCGGTCCTCGCCGAGCGGCCGCGCCACTACGACCCGGCCGCGAGCGGGCACAACATCGTCCACTGGAGCCCCTACGAGGGGCGGCTGATCCGGCATCGGCCGATCGCCACGTTCCTGCGCGGCCGGATGATCTACGACGGCACGGACGTGCTGGCCGAGCCGGGTTCGGGCCGCTTCGTCAAGGCCGCGCGGCCCTTCGCGGCCACGGTCCCGGCGCCGGGGGCATGAGCGCCGTGCCTCCCCTGCTCACCATCGACCGGGCGGCGTTCCGCGCCGACATCGACGCGCTCGCGGCGATCACCGATCCGGCACGCCCCTGGACCCGGCGGTCCTTCTCGCCGCTTTTCCTGGAGGGCCGGGCCTATCTCGCCCGGCGCTTCGCGGAGGCCGGGCTGGACGTCCGGATCGACCCGGCCGGCAACCTGATCGGCCGCTGGGCGGCGGAGGATCCGGCCGCGCCGGTACTAATGACCGGGTCGCACAGCGACACGGTCCCGGACGGCGGCCGCTTTGACGGCATCGCGGGGGTGGCGGCGAGCCTGGCGGCGGTCCGCGCCATGCGGGCGGCCGGCTACCGGCCGCGGCACACGGTCGAGGTCGTCGACTTCCTGGCCGAGGAACCGAGCGAGTGGGGCCTCTCCTGCATCGGCAGCCGCGGCATGGCCGGGGCGCTGGGCCCCCGCGAACTGGCCATGGCGGGTCCCGGCGGTGAGCCGCTCGCCGCGGCGATCGACCGGATCGGCGGCTCGGTGGCGGACCTGGGGAGTGCGAAGCGGAGCGACGTGGCCGCCTTCGTGGAGTTGCACATCGAGCAGGGACCGGTGCTCGAGACGGAAGGGATTCCGATCGGAATCGTCAGCGGCATCGTCGGCATCGGCCGGGTGCGCGTCCGCTTCGCGGGCGTCGCCGGCCACGCGGGAACGGTCCCGATGGCGGGGCGCCGGGACGCCGGCCTCGCGGTCGCGCGCCTCCTGCTGGCGGTTCGCGACGGCGCCCGCGCCCATCCGGGCAACGGCCACTTCACCGCGACCGTGGGTGTCCTGCGCCTGGAGCCGGGCGGCGCCAACGTGCTGCCGGGCGCCGCGGAGGCGATCGTCGACATCCGGGCCGAAATTGACGGGGCCATGACCCGCTTCATCGAGGCGCTGTCCGCCATGGCGGCCGCGGCCGCGGAGGCGGAAGGATGCCGCGTCGAGGCCTTCGAGGTCGTCAGCCGGACCACCGCGGCGGTCTGCGACCCGGGCCTCGGCGCCGACATCGCCGAGGCGGCGCGCCGTCTCGGCCTCGGCACGCGCCCGCTCGCGTCGGGCGCCGGCCACGACGCGGCCTTCCTGGCGCGGGTCGCGCCCTCGGCGATGCTGTTCGCGCCGTCCCGCGTCGGCAAGAGCCACTGTCCGGAGGAGTGGACCGACCCGGATGCGCTCGCCGACGCGGCCGACGTGCTGCTCGGCACCCTGATGCTGCGGGACGCCGCCTTCGCGCCGCCCGCCTGACCGACCGACGAAGACCCGAACCATCCCGGCGCGCCCGAGTCGCCGGCCGGACCGAGCAGAGGACCAGCCATGCAGCCCATCATTCTCGACGGCGACAGCCTCACGATCGAGGACGTCGTCCGCATCGCGCGCGAGCGCGCGCCGGTCGCCATCGCGGACGCCGCCCGCGCCGAGATCGTGAGGGTGCGCGCCTACATCGAGGAGAACTGGCTGACCGAGAACGCGCCGCCGACCTACGGCTTCAACACCGGGGTGGGCAAGCTCAAGGACTACGCCATCGACCAGGCCGACAACGATCGCTTCCAGCGCAACATCGTCCTGTCCCATTGCTCGGGCATGGGCGAGCCCGCGTCGGAGGAGATCGTGCGCGCCATGATGGCCGTGCGCATCAACGCCTTCTGCCTCGGCGTCTCGGGCCTGCGCATGGCGGTGGTCGACCGGCTGGTCGAGATGCTCAACCGCGGCGTCCATCCGGTGGTGCCGATCCAGGGGTCGGTCGGTGCCTCCGGCGACCTCGCGCCGCTCGCCCACATGGTCTCGGTGCTGATCGGCCACGAGGACGCGGAGGCCTGGTACGAGGGCGAGCGGATGAGGGCCCCGGACGCGCTCGCAAGGGCCGGCATCGCGCCCGTCCGCTTCGACCTGCGCGCCAAGGACTGCCTGGCCCTGATCAACGGCAACAGCCTGTGCGCCGCGATGGCGGTTCTCAATCTCGCCGATGCCGAGCGGCTGATGAAGATCGCCGACACGACCGGCGCGCTCAGCCTGGAGGCGATCCGCGGCGAGCAGGCGGCCTTCGACCCGCGCATCCACGCCGTTCGCAAGCAGCCCGGCCAGATCGCCACGGCCTCGAACGTCCGCCGCATCACGGAGGGCAGCCGGCGCACCACCGAGGCCGCCCGAGCGGTGCACCTGGAGGACGACGTCCTGCATCCCAAGCATTCGGCCCGCGTGCAGGACCAGTATTCGTTCCGCTGCCTCCCCCAGGTGCACGGGAGCTGCCGGGACCAACTCGACCACGCCAAGGTCATCGTCACGCGCGAGCTCAACGCGGCGACCGACAACCCGCTCGTCTTCTGGAACGAGCTGGGGGCTTTGGAATTCCTGTCGGGCGGCAACTTCCATTGCGAGCCGATCGCCTTCGCGATGGACATCCTCGCCATCGCGATGGTGGAGATCGGCAACATCTCGGAGCGCCGGCTCTTCGCCCTCTGCGACACCACCCTCAACTATGGCCTGCCGCCCAACCTCGCCGGCAAGCCGATCGGCCTCAACTACGGCTACGGCATCATCTCCACCTCGGCGGCGGCGGTCGCCTCCGAGAACAAGACGCTCGCCTTCCCGTCGGTCGTCGACACGATCCCGACCAAGAGCAGCCAGGAGGACCATGTCTCGATGGCGCCCTGGTCCTGCCGGAAGGCGCGGCAGGTGATCGACAACATGCCCAAGATCCTCGGCGTCGAGGCCCTTCTCTCCGCCCGGGCGATCTACCTGACCGAGCCGGTGCTCGGCGGCTTCCGGCTCGGTGCCGGCAGCCAGGCGGTCTACGACGCGCTCCGCGCCGCGATCCCGTTCCAGCAGGAGGACGGCTACATGCAATTGCAGATCCGGCCGGCCCTTGAAGCGGTGCGGTCCGGTGCGATCCTGGATACGGTCGAGGCGGCCGTGGGCGCGCTGGCCTGACGGGCCGCGGGACGATGCCCACCGACGGGAGGACGGCGATGTTCGAAGACCTGCGGATGCCTCCACCGGACAAGATCCTGTCGCTCATGGCGATCTTCCGCGAGGATCCACGGCCGGAGAAGATCGACCTCGGCGTCGGGGTCTACCGGGACGCGGACGGACGGACGCCGATCCCGCGCGCCGTCAAGGAAGCCGAACGGCGGCTCCTCGCGTCGGAGACGACCAAGACCTATGTGGGGCCCGCCGGCGATCCGGTCTTCTGCGACCTGGTCGCCCCGCTCGTCTTCGGCCCGGAGCTGCCGCGCGAGCGGATCCGGGGCGTGCAGACGGCGGGCGGCGCCGGCGCGCTCTCGGTGCTGGCCGGGCTCGTCGCCGCGGCGCGGCCGGGGGTGACCGTGCATGTGCCCGACCCGACCTGGATCAACCACGTCGCCATCCTGACGGACAACCGGCTGCGTCTCGCGCCCTACCGGTATCTCGGGGAGGGGCCCGAGCGCGTCGACTTCGAGGGCATGCTCGCCCATCTCGCGGGGGCTGCGCCGGGCGACGTGGTCCTCCTGCACGGCTGCTGCCACAACCCGTCCGGCGCCGACCTCGACGGCGACCAGTGGCGCCGGCTCGCGGCCCTCCTCGCCGAGCGCCGGCTGCTGCCCTTCGTCGACCTCGCCTATCTCGGCTTCGGCGACGGGCTGGAGGACGACGCCTTCGCGGTGCGGCTCCTGGCGCGGACGGTGCCGGAGCTCCTGGTGGCGGTCTCGTGCTCGAAGAACTTCGGCCTCTACCGCGAGCGGACCGGTGCCGCCTTCGCGCTCGCCGCCGACGCCGGGACGGCCGCGGTCGCGCAAGGCCACATGGTGGTCAGGAACCGCATCCTCTATTCCATGCCGCCCGACCACGGCGCGGCCGTGGTGAGGACGGTGCTGCAGGATCCCGTGCTCGCCGCGGACTGGCGCGCCGAGCTGGAGGCCATGAGGGTCACCATCGAGGCGCTCCGGCAGGCCCTGGCGGCCGCCTTCGCGCGCCTCACCAACGGGTCGGACTACGCCTTCCTGTCGCGCGACAAGGGCATGTTCTCGCTGATCGGCGTGACGGCCGAGAAGGCGCGGCGTCTGCGCGACGAGCACGCGATCTACGTCGTCGAGGACGGCCGCATCAACGTGGCGGGCCTTCGGCTCGACCAGGTGGAGCGCTTCGCGGCAGCGGTCCTGGCCGTGCGGTGACCGCCGGAGGACACGGGCGTCCGGGCCACGAGCGCGTCGGTCGAGGGCCGGCGGCCCGGATGCGCCGGAACGGCCGCCGCGGCCTGTGGGCAACCGGGAATACGAACACCGCCGGGCTGTTCATTTCCTTAGCGTGATATATGAATTTCTGAACTTATAGACGCGCGATGCTGCGCGCGTGCCCGCCCGATCGTGGCGGCATGCCGGAAGGACGAGGATGAACGTTCCATCTTGTGGCGCGAGCCCCCGGATCGCACCGCCGAAGAGGGCCCGGCCTGCGACCGCCCGCGATGCCGGGACCGGGATCCGCTTCTGGCGGGACGCGCTCGTCGCGGCCCTCCTCTTCGGCCTCGCGGCCCTGCTCGCCCCCGCGCCGGGCGCCGCCGCGGGGGCCGCGACAGCGGCGCCGCAGGCGGCCGGTACGGGGCTCAGCGACAAGCAGTTCGACCTCCTGGTGGACCGGGTTTCCCGGGCGATGGCCGGTCGGCTCGCCGGCGACGCAGGGGCCGAGGGCGAAGCCGCGAAGGCGGGGACGACCGATCCGGCGAAGCTCCAGGCTCTGGAGGACGCGCGCTACGAGCGCATCAGCCGCTTCGTCCGGAGCGCGGCGGCAGCCGTGACGGCGCTGCCGGACCTGGGGGCGGTCTACGGATCGATCCCGGGCCGCCTCGACGAGCGCGCGCGCGGCGGCTCGGGGGTGGGCGCCTACCTGCTCCTGCTCGCCTTCGCGGTCGCCGTGTCGTTCCTCGCCGAGCGGCTCGTGCGCGCCGGCCTCGCCGCCGCCGCGGCCCGATTCATGCCGCCGGGCACCGGCGCGGGGCGCCTCGTCCTGGCGCGCCTGGCGATGGACATTGCCGCGGTGGCTGCGCTCTGGATCGTATCCCAAGGGGCCATCGGCACCTTCTTTCCCGGCAAGACCCCGCAGGACCGCCTTGCCGCCGGCGTCCTGGAGACGCTGCTCCAGTGGCGTATCGTGGCGATGGTCTTCCGGGTGATCCTGCGTCCCGGAATCCCCGTGGCCCGGATCGCTCCGCTCGGCGACGCGGACGCCAGCCGGCTCTATCGGCTCATCTCGGCCGTCGCCCTCGGCCTCTCGGTCCTCCAACTCCTCTACCTGGTCACGGCCGCGATCGAGACCCGCCCGGAGGTCCTGGCGGCGGCCCGGCTGCTCAACGGCCTTGTGGCCTTCGGCCTGCTGCAATGGTGCCTCCACGCCAACCGCGCCGAGATCGGACGCTGGTTCGCCGGCCTGGCGGCCTCGGACCGCGTCGGAGCGTCCGTCGGCCGCTTCCTGGCCGACCACTGGTTCGCCATCGGCCAGGCGACCCTGGCGGTGCTGCTGATCGCCCAGATCCACGGCGCGGTGACGCGCGTGGCGACCGCGGGTCGCGTCCTCGTCATGACGCTCGCCATCCTGGTGGGACTGGTCCTGTTCGAGACGCTCCTGCGCTGGGTGCTGCGCCGGTCGGTCGCCTCGCGCGCCCGGGAGGCGGCCCGCGCGGCCGCGATCGCCGCGGCCGCCGCCCGGTCGGAGGCACCCCGCACCGACGCCGTCGCCAGAGCGGAGGCGAGCGACGCGCTCGACATGCCGTACCCCCTGCCGGGCCAGAGCGCCGAGCAGCTCTTCACGCTCGAGACCGAACTGCCGCCGGAGGTGCCGCCACCGGCACCCGCCACGCCCGAGGCCGTCGCCGAGGCGGTCCTGGCCCTGCCGCTCAAGATGGCGGTGGCGATCCGGTGCCTGCGCGTGGTGGTCTACATCACGGCCGGCATCGTGATCGCCCAGGCCTGGGTGGTCGACGTGCTGGCCCTGGTGGACCGCTCCGCGTGGCTGGGCGTCCTGCGCGCCTGCACGACTTCCGGCTTCGTCCTGGCGGGCGGATACCTGATCTGGGAAATCGTCGAGTACTTCTCGGCGCGCTACCGCCGGTCGCCGATGCTCATGCCCGGGGTCGACGAGGATGTCGCCCTCGCCCCGCCCTCCCGCATGGCCACCCTGATGCCCCTCCTGCGCGTGGCGATCTATATCTTCACGATCGTCGTCGGCCTGCTGCTCATCCTGTCGGAGCTGGGGGTCAACACGACACCGCTGATCGCCGGGGCCTCGGTGGCGGGCCTGGCGATCTCGTTCGGGAGCCAGTCCCTGGTCAAGGACGTGGTGTCGGGCGTGTTCTTCCTGGCGGACGACGCCTTCCGGGTCGGCGAATACATCGAGTGCGGCCACGCGAAGGGGACGGTCGAGGGCTTCACGGTGCGCTCCCTGCGCCTGCGCCATCAGAACGGCATGGTGCACACGATCCCGTACGGGCAGCTCGGCCTCGTCACCAACTACAGCCGGGACTGGACGACCGTGAAGTTCAACCTGCGCATGGCCCGGTCGACGGATCTCGAGAAGCTGCGCAAGACGACCAAGAAGGTCGGCATCGCGCTCGCGGACGACCCGGCGTTCAAGGGCCAGTTCATCTCGCCGCTGAAGCTTCAGGGCGTGGCGGACGTGGCCGAGAACGCGCTCATCGTGCGCTTCAAGTTCACCGCACGGCCGGGGACGCCGAGCCTGATCCAGCGCGAGGGCCTGAAGCGGCTCTACAAGGCCTTCCAGGAGAACGGCATCGAGTTCGCCAGCGCGACCGTGACGGTCCAGTCCTCGACGGGCGGGATCGACACTTCGACCGCGGCGGCTGGCGCGGCGGCGAGGGCTGCCGCGGCCTCGGCCCTGCCGGCCGCGTGACGGCAAAGGCTGCCGTCGATGTCGGCCTGACCTGCCGGAGATGCCGCCGGGGCCCGGATCCCGCGACAGCGCGCCTGACCCGGATCACGTGCCGTCGCAGCCGAAACCGGGCCGTCGCGGCGTGACTTGCGACGCTCGCATAGCTCCGGATCGTGCAGGACAAGACCGTCGGCTAGACAGCATTCACGACCTAACAGCCTAAGTGTGTTTGCTTACTCTACGGTCCATGCTAGAATTTTTGTAGTTTGCGTTGCCAGGGCGAGGGGCGCACATGGGTCGTTACGCGGCGGCGCGCCTCAGCATGGTGCACGGCCTGCCGGACTATCTGGAACGGCACGGGGTGGCACCCGAGAAGATCTTCCGCGGCGTGGGCGTGGCGAGCCTTTCGGAGGTCGCGGAGGGTGCGGTCGTGAGCCGCGCCCAGCTCTGCGCCGCGCTCGCCCATTCGGCCCGCAATCTCGGGGATCCCTGTCTCGGCTTGCAGATCGGCGCCCTCACCGATCCGGCGAAGCTCGGCGCCTCGGGGTACGCGCTGCTGCAAGGCAGGACCCTGGTCGAGTGCCTGCGGCAGCACGCGCGGCACATCACGGCGATCCACAGCGACGTCGATCTCACGATCCGCATCGACGGGGATACGGCGGTCTGGACCCATACCATGCGGCGCGCCGCGCCGGGCGAAGGCCTCGACCTGCTCTACGAAGGGGCGGCGGCCTTCATGTGCAAGACGATCCGAGCGCTCGCGGGTGCCGACTGGCGGCCGACGCTCCTCCGGTTCCCGCATCCCTGCCGGGGCAAGGCCGCGGCTTATGAGGACTTCTTCCAGGCGCCCGTCCGGTTCGGGACGGGCACGGGGGCGGACATCCTCTTCCCCGCCATGCTCCTGGGCCGGCAGGTCGCCCCGATCGCCCCTTCTGCCCCGGGCGGGGGGCCGGCCTTCGATCATGTCCTGGAGGCGGTCGAGACCGCCGGCGAACGGATCGTCGCAGCCGTCCGCACCATGATCGACGGCAGGCTCGGCGACGATTCGCTCAGCCTGTCACAGATCTCGCAGACGCTGGGGATTCCCCTGCGGTCGGTGCAGCGGCGGCTGGCCGATCACAGCCACACCTTCGAGAGCCTGCTGGACCAGCATCGCCGGCAGCGTGCGGAAGCCCTCGTGTCGGCCGGGAACGCCAGCCTCACGGCCATCGCGATGAACCTGGGCTACTCGGATTCCGCCCATTTCGTCCGGGCGTTCCGGCGATGGACCGGCAGGACGCCCTCCGCCTACCTGCGGAGCCTCTCCGGCTGACCCGACAGGCCTCGATCGCGGGCCCGCCACCTCGGGGCGGGGCGGGCCGCGTCGGGGCCATCTCCGGGAACGGGGCGCACGAGGCGCCCGGTCCGCGCCGTAGGCTCAATCGGTGCCCGACTCCATGTCGGTCACGAAGTCCTTGGTGTGCGCAGCGCCGTTCGCGGAGGGGGCCGGCGGCTCGTCGCCCTTGGGTGTCGAGGGAGGCTGGCTGAAGGTGGTCTTGATCATCTCGCCCATCAGCAGCGGCGGGACGGCGGCCTTGGCGAGTTCCTCGGCGCGGCGCTTGAGCTTCTCGACCTGCCTGGCGCTCTTCTCGGCGATGTTGGTCTTCTCTGAGGGATCCTTCGCAAGGTCGTAGAGCTCGACGCGGGAGGGCAGGATCGGCACCCAGAGCAGCTTCAGGTCGCCCTGGCGGACGGCGACCCGGAACGGCTCGACGTTGTAGACGAGTTCGGTGCGGGGTGACTTCTCCCCCCTCGCGATGTGGCCCCACATGTCGTAGCCGTCGAGCGGCTTGGCCTTGCCGGTCCTGGCGCCGGCGAGCCCGGTGAGTGTCGGATACATGTCGGCGATGTGGACGAGACCCTTGGCGCGGCCCGCCGGGACCTTGCCGGGCCAGTTCGCGAAGCCGCAGACGCGCGTGCCGCCCTCGTAGAGAGTTCCCTTGCCGTCCCGATAGACGCCGTTGTTGGGCGGCAGTTCGCCCTTGACTGCGGATTCGCCGGTGAAGATCGCCGATCGGGTCCCGCCGTTGTCCGAATGGAAGACGATCAGGGTATTGTCGCGCAGCCCCGCGGCGTCGAGCGCGGCCACCACCTTGCCAATGGCGTCGTCCATCGCGGTGATCTGGCCGGCATAGTTGCGCTTCGACTCGTCGGCGATGTGCTTGTAGGTCTCCAAGTAGGCCGCGGGCGCCTGATAGGGCGTGTGCGGGGCCGTGAAGGCCAGGTACAGGAACAGCGGCTTCTGCTTGTCGTGGCCCTGGATGATCCTGACGGCCTCGGCGCCGAAGAGGTCGGTGTCGTAGCCCTCCTCCTGCAGGACGCTGTTCTCGCGATACCAGTCCACCACGCCGTGAGCGGTGTGCTTGAAGTGGTCGATCTCGCCGACGAGCGGCCCGTAGTAGGAGTCGAAGCCGCGCTGGCGGGGCCAGAACTCCCGCCTGGCGTGACCGAGGTGCCACTTGCCCACCATCGCGGTCCGGTAGCCCGCATCCTTGAGCGCCTGCGGCAGCAGGTACTCGTCGAGCGACAGGCCATAGGCCCCGCCGCTCGGGATGACGCCGGTCTGCAGCCCGTAACGGAAGGGATAGCGCCCGGTCATCAGCGTGGCCCGGCTCGGGGTGCACATGGGCAGGGCATAGAACTGCTCGAACACGGTGCCGGTCTTGGCCAGGCGGTCGAGATTGGGGGTGCGGATTTCGGTCGAGCCGTTGAACCCGGCATCCCGCCAGCCCTGGTCGTCGGACACGATGTAGACGATGTTCGGCCGGGGGGCCGCCTGGGCGCGGGCGGGGGTCACGAGGCCGTCGAGGCCGATCAGCGCGCCGGCGGCGGCGATCGCGGTGCCGCCGAGAAGGACGTCGCGGCGAGCGAGATGGCCGTTGCGGCCGCTTCGCGTGGTGGAATCCTGGCTCATCCCGATGCTCAACTCCCGAATGGTCGATGAAGCGGGAGCTTAGCGTCGAGGGCGGGCCGTCGATTGCCATTTCATGCCAAACAGAGCCCGACCGCCCTGGACCCGTCGCGAGCGTCAGGGCAGGTCGGCCAGGGTTTCGCAGGGGATGATGACGTTCGCCGGCATGATGAACTCGTTCATCAGGAAGCCCGGCGTCAGCGCGGTGACGTGGTTGAAGCCGAGCGTGTGGCCGATCTCGTGGGCGGGCAGGATTCCGCGCTGGCCGGTGTCCAGGATGGTGTCGTTGAACCAGGCCCAGGCGCCGCCGATGACGCCCTGGCCGACCGTCCTGGGGTTCCGCTTCAAGACTATCTTGCCCAGGAAGATGGTCAGGCGGGTCCGATCCCGGATCAGGGCGATCAGGTCCGCATCGCTGACGATGTGGTCGCCCACGGGTTCTCCGGTGCCCACCAGGGTGAGTTTGCGAAAGGGATCGATGGTGAAGGGGCTCGCGGACCGGGAGATCTTGTCGACCACACGGTCGTTGCCGTGGGAGAACACGACGTTCGCCTGGTTGAGGTAGATCGGGGCCACGATCCCGCTCATGACCGACACGAAGTCGGCGATCCTGCTCTGGTTGGAGGTCGGGTCGTCGCCCAGGAGGACGATGTCGAACGCCATGGGCAGGACGTCGCGGACCGTCAGCTTCACCGTATGGACGTGGCCGGCGTGCCGGATCTCCAGGGTCTCTTCGCCGGCGAGCCGCCCGACGATGGTGATCTTGCCGTCCTTGACGCTCTCGACCACGGCCTTGGGCCCGGAAATCGAGGCCGAGACGGCGCCGCCCGCGGCCGAGGTGGCGACCAGTGTGCGACGGCCTCCGACGGGAAGGAACTGGCGGATCGGGGCGCGACGGTCGATGGCGTCCCAATCCTTGGCGCCCTTCTTGAGACGAGCTGCGCTGAAGCCCTGGCCGTTGCACGGGCCCGCAATCGGCCCGGCCGGCCGGATCACAAGGTCCGAGTCGACGCCGCCGCCCCGGCGCGTGCGGAACAGGGCGCGCATGCGCTTGATGGTGTTCTTTTCCGGATCGACGCGACCGTCCTGCACGAGGCCGGGTTGCATGGCCTGGAAGCGCACGATGGCCTGGATGAGCGGCTCGAGCTTGATGAGGCGCTGCGGGCCGACGATGTCCTCCGGTTCGAGCGTGAGGCCGCCGTCTGAGCCGCCGAGGCTCACCGGGATCCCGTTCAGGAGGGTCTGGATGGTCAGAACGTCCGCGATGTCGTTGACGCCGCCGTCGCCGACCGAAGCGTCGATCGCCAGCTCCGAGGAGCCGACGATGGTGATCTCCTGCATGGTGAAGGCCATGGTGTCCTCGCAATGGAGGAGGCCGGCTCAGGCACGGCCCGGGAAAGAACACCGGCGCCGTTCGCCCGGGGGCGGCCGGCCGGTCGCGAGGCCTGAAATCGGTGGCCGGGCTCCTCGAATTCTGCGCGGCACCGGCGCGGAAAGCAATACGGCCGCCGGGGCCCGTCCGCGTCAGGAATCCAGTACCTCGCGGAGCTTCAGGGCGAGCTGGTCGATGGAGTAGGGCTTGATCAGGAGATGGAGTCCCGGGTCGAGCACGCCGTTGTGGATCACGGCGTTGCGGGTATAGCCGGTGGTGAACAGCACCTTCAGGTCCGGCCGGCGCTTCAGGGCCTCGTCGGCGAGACGCCGGCCGTTGAGACCCGGCATGACGACGTCGGTGAAGAGGACCCCGATCTCCGGATGCGCCTCGAGCTGGCGCAGGCCGGCTTCGGCGTCGGCGGCCTCGTGGACCCGGTAACCGAGTTCACGCAGCGCATCGACGCTGACCCGGCGCACCTGGGCCTCGTCCTCGACAACCAGGACGGTCTCGGTCCCGCGCGCGCCCTCGACCGGCCGGGGCTCGACGGGCGTCTCCACCTCGGCGGCGCCGAAGTGGCGGGGCAGGTACAGGCGGACGGTCGTGCCGTCCCCGGGCTCGCTGTAGATCTTCACGTGGCCGCCGGTCTGGCGGATGAAACCGTAGACCTGGGACAGGCCGAGGCCGGTCCCCTGTCCGGTCGGCTTGGTGGTGAAGAAGGGATCGAAGGCCTTCTCGGCCACCTCCGGCGGCATGCCGGTACCGGTGTCGGTGACCGCGATCATCACGTACTGGCCCGGGGTCACGCCGGGGTTGTCCGCGGCATAGCGCCGGTCGAGGTCGAAATTGGCGGTCTCGATCGTCAGGCGGCCGCCCTCCGGCATGGCGTCGCGGGCGTTGACGGCGAGGTTGAGGAGGGCGTTCTCCAGCTGGTTCGGGTCCGACCATGTCCGCCAGAGACCGCCGCCGAGCACCGTCTCGACCCGGATCGCCTCGCCGAGGGTGCGGCGCAGGAGTTCGGACATGCCGGCGATCAGCCGGTTCGGATCGACCGCCTCGGGAGCGAGCGGCTGGCGGCGGGCGAAGGCGAGCAGCCGCTGGGTGAGTGTGGCGGCCCGCCCGGCTCCCTCCATGGCCGCCTCGAGGTAGCGCGAGACGGCCTCGTGGTCGCCGCGATCCAGCCGGCGCTTCAGGAGATGAAGGGAACCGGTGATGATGGCGAGGAGGTTGTTGAAGTCGTGGGCGATGCCGCCGGTCAACTGGCCGACCGCCTCCATCTTCTGCGATTGGCGGAGCTGGTCTTCGACTTTGCGGCGCTCGGCCATCTCCTCCATGAGCCGGGCGTTCGCCTCCGTCAGGTCGCGGGTCCGGTTGCGCACCTGCCCATCCAGGGAATCGGCGAGCGTCTTCAGCTCGGCCTCCGCCCGGTCGCGTTCCTCGGCCCGGCGCTCCAGGTCCGCGGAGGCGCGGGCGAGCGCGCGTTGGACCTCGTCGATCTCTGTGACGCCCGAACCGCCGACGTCGCCGACCGGCTCGCGGTCGATCCTCAGGGCGGCGAGACGCAGCCTGTCCATCGGCAGGGCGATGCGGCGCCCGACCGAATAGGCGAGGACGCCGGAGGTCAGGAGGGCGGCGAGGCCCATGCCGAGGAGCCATTGGAGGGAGTCCTGGAGGGGCTTCTCGACCGCGCTGACCGGGACGCCGACCGCCGCCCGCCAGCCAGTGGCGGCGGAGCGGACATAGGCCGAGAGCACGGGCGTGCCCTCCGCGGTCGTCCCGGTCCAGCTTCCCTCCCGGCCGACCGCGTTGCGGCGGAGGTCCTCGGTGGCGGTCGCGCCGAGGAACCGTTCGTGCTGGCGGCTGCGGGCGACGATGCGGCCGTTGCCGTCGACGATCGCCGCCGTCCAGTCGTTGGGCAGCGCCTGGGTGGCGAGCACCTCGGCGATGCGGATCGGTTCCATCGTGGCCGTCAGCAGGTACCGCATCTGACCGTCGCGCAGCACCGGCACGTTGATGGTGACCAGCAGGGTTCCGGAGGTCGGGCCGGCGATCAGGTCGGAAACGACGGGCCGGCGCTCCTCCACCACGCGGCGGGCGGCGTCGGAGGCATCGACCGGCAGAGGCTCGCCGAGGGGCCGGCGCGTGTCGACGAGGCGCTGCCGCGCCGGGTCGGCGAGGACCACGTCGGCGTTGACCAGCGACCGGACCTGGGTCGCCTGGGCGTGGAAGGCCGGCAGGTCGTAGACGTCGATGTTGCGCGAGGTGGCGAGGGTCTGGAGGGCATTCTGGACGGTGGCGACCTCGCGGTCGACCGCGCCGGAGATGCGACGGGCGACTTCCAGCGCAGAGGCCTGGTAGCGGAGGCGCTCGGTCGCGGCGAACTGCAGGAGAATGAGGCCCGCGAAGACGAGGACGGGAACGAGCAGGCCCGCCACCAGCAGCGCGAGGTGGGCCTGGACCGACCAGCTGCGCATGGCCCGCGGGGCGGCCTGCACCTCCGGCCCGGCCTCGCCCGTCATCGATGCCTCGTCGTCGGCCCGCCCGCTCATGGTCGGCTTCTATCGTATAAACCGAATGTTTTCGACCCGACCGCCGGCGAAAGCCGGGCCGTGTTGCGCAAAGGCGGCGGCGGATCAGCCGGGGTAGCCGGCCGGATGGGTGGCGAGGAAGATGGAGTAGAGGGAGGTCTGGGCGGTGATGTAGAGGCGGTTCATCTTGCGCCCGCCGAAGCAGACGTTCGACACCAGTTCGGGGATCGGGATCTTGCCGAGGAGCGTGCCGTCGGGCGCGTAGGCATGGACGCCGTTGCCGGTGGAGGTCCAGATGTTGCCGCGCCAGTCGACCCGGAAGCCGTCGTAGAGACCGGCGTCGCACAGGGAGAACTGGCGGCCGCTGCCCGGCACGACCGAGCGGCCGTCGGCGGCGACGTCGTAGGCGCGGATGGCGGCCGGGGTCCCGGGCACGTGGGTGACGCCGGTGTCGGCGACGTAGAGGATCCGCTCGTCGGGCGAGAAGGCGAGGCCGTTCGGGCGGACCATGTCGGTGACGACGGCCGCGACAGCGCCCGAGGCGGGGTCGATGCGGTAGACGTTGCAGGCGCCGATCTCGGGCTCGGCCCTGAAGCCTTCGTAGTTGGTGTCGATGCCGTAGGACGGATCGGTGAACCAGATCGATCCGTCGGACTTCACCACCACGTCGTTGGGCGAATTGAGCCTTTTGCCGTCCGCATGGGTGGCGAGCGCGGTCCAGCGGCCGTCGTGCTCCAGGCGGGAGACCCGCCGTCCGCCATGCTCGCAGGCGACGATGCGGCCCTCGCGATCGAGCGTGTGGCCGTTGTGGTAGCCGCAGGGGTGCTCGAAGACCGAGACCGAGCCGTCGCCCTCGTCGAAGCGCATCAGCCGGTCGTTGGGAATGTCCGACCAGATCACGTGGCGGGCCGCCGGCACGTAGACGGGTCCCTCGGCCCAGCGGCAGCCCGTGAACAGCTTCTCCACCCGCGCGTGGCCAATGATGAGGCGCTCGAAGCGGGGATCGAGGACGATATAGTCGCTCATGGCCGGGACCTCGCGGGGGATGACTGCCCAAGGAAGCGTCATCCAAGCCGAAAGTGCGGCAGGTCCGCAAGCCTCCCGTTTGCAGTCGGGTAAGGTGGATCGGCTATAGACAGCAGGCTTTCTCCCTCACAGGACCACTGCCATGAAGCTCGCCGGACTCGCCCTCGCCTTCTCGCTCGCCGCCTCGCCGGTCCTCGCCGACCCGGTCGGGCGCTACGACGTCGAAGGCAAGTCGCCGGACGGGAGCACCTATTCGGGCACCGCCACGATCGAGCGCACCGGCGAGAGCTTCCGCGTGACCTGGCTGATCGGCAAGGATAAGTTCGTCGGGACCGCCGTCGGCAACGACGACTTCTTCGCGGTCGCCTACCGGTCGGGCAACTCCACGGGAATCGCCGCCTACGGGCGCGAGGGAGACGATTGGATCGGCGTGTGGACCTACACGGGCGGACGGCAGATCGGCGCGGAGAGGCTGAGCCGCAGGTAAGAAATCGAGACGCGGCCACGATCCAGGATTGCAGGACCGGCCCGCGATCCGCCGAGGTCCAGGATCAGCGCAGTGATTGCGAAGACGAACCGTCGCGGAATAACTCCGGGGTATTGCGTATCAGGTTCGCGTCAGTCTAGCTTGAGTGCATGCGCGCGGCCACGCCCGCCGATCTGCCTGCAGGAGACTTCCCCGATGACCCGGATCTTCGCCACGCTCGTGGTCGCCGCCCTTTCCGGCACGATGCTCGCCGGCGCCGCCGACGCCAAGACCTTCCGATGGGCGCGCGGCCAGGATGCGCCGACGCTCGATCCGCATACCGAGAACTCGAACCAGGTGTTCGGGCTTCTCCACCAGATCTACGAGCCGCTCATCCACCGCGACCAGGACGGCAAGATCGTGCCGGCGCTCGCAACGAAGTGGGGGCTGCTCGAGACCGACCCGAAGACCTGGGAATTCAAGCTCCGGCCGAACGTCAAGTTCCACAACGGCGAGGCGATGAACGCCGACGACGTCGTGTTCTCGCTGAAGCGCGCCATGGATCCGCTCGCCGGCGTGCGCACGACCCTGGCCGGCGTGACCGACATCATCAAGATCGACGACCTGACTGTCCACGTGAAGACTGCGGCGCCGATGCCGCTGCTGGTCAATCAGCTGACCAACATCTTCATCATGGACCAGAAGTGGTCCGAGGACAACAAGGTCACGCGTCCGCAGGACTTCAAGAACAAGGAAGAGACCTTCGCGGTCCGCAACGCCAACGGTACGGGGCCCTACATCCTCGTCGCGCGCGAGCCGGACTCGCGTACGGTCATGAAGCGGAACGACGCCTACTGGGGCAAGGGCGAGGTGCCGATGGCGGCCGAGGAGGTCATCTATTCGGTGATCACCTCCGCGCCGACCCGGGTCGCGGCCCTCCTGTCCGGCGAGGTGGACTTCGTCCAGGACATGCCGGTGCAGGACATCGACCGGGTGGCGCAGACGCCGAACCTGAAGATCAACACCGGCGCGGAGGTGCGCTCGATCTTCTACGGCCTCAACGCGGGCGCCCCGGAGCTCGCCTCGTCCGACGTCAAGGGCAAGAACCCCTTCGCGGACAAGCGCGTGCGCAAGGCCGTCGAGATGGCGATCAACCGCGAGGCGATCCAGAAGGTGGTCATGGGCGGCCAGTCGGCCCCCTCCGGAACCCTGATCCCGCCGGGCGTCAACGGCTACTCCAAGGAACTCGACAAGTACCCGGCCTGGGACATCCCCAAGGCCAAGGCGCTGATGGCGGAGGCCGGCTATCCGAACGGCTTCTCGGTCAAGCTCAACTGCCCGAACAACCGCTACATCAACGACGAGAAGATCTGCCAGGCGACGGTCGGCTTCCTCGGCCAGATCGGAATCAAGGTCACGCTCGACGCCCGCCCGATGGCGCAGCACACGCCGACGATCCTGAAGAACGAGACCGACTTCTACATGCTCGGCTGGGGCGTCGCCTCGTTCGACGCGGCCTATACGCTCGACAGCATCTACCACAGCCGCGACAAGGTCTACGGAACCTACAACGCCACCCAGACCGTCTATCCCGAGTGGGACAAGAAGATGGAGGCGCTGGCGACCGAGACCGACACCAAGAAGCGCGACGCTTCGCTGGCCGAGATCCTCGCCTGGGCCAAGGACGAGGCGCTGTTCATCCCGATCCACAACCAGCTGCTCGCCTGGGGGATGAAGAAGACCGTCGACGTCAAGGTGCAGCCGGAGAATCAGCTCTACGTGAAGTACGTCAAGATCGACTGAGGGCGACGCCCGGACGGCCCGGGGCCGGCCGGAACCCGCCACCTCCGTCCCGACCGCCGGGCCTGGTCCCGGCGGTCCGATCGGGCTGAGATCGCAGGCACGTCAAATCGGAGTTGCAGGCCGTCCGCATATGATGCCAACCTGGGCGGCCGATCGGCACCGCGCCGGACCCGCTCCTCCGCGCGCGAAACCGCCCGGACGCCGTCGAACACCACCTGATCGCAACGGTCGCGGAGCCGCAATGCCCGCTCCCGTTGCGCCCCGCACCTCAGCCCGACCGCACTCCGGAATGCCGACCAGGTCCGATCCATGCTCGCCTTCCTGATCCGACGCATCGCCGAGGCCTTCGTGGTCATGGTGGTGGTGGCCTTCGTCGCCTTCTCGATGTTCCGCTTCATGGGGGATCCGGTCGCCAACATGATGGGGCCGGACGCCACCATCGCGGACCGCGAGGCCATGACCCAGCGGCTCGGGCTCGACCGGCCCTTTCCGGTCCAGTTCGCGCAGTTCGTGTCCAACGTCGCGCAGGGGGATTTCGGGGTCTCGTTCCGGGTCGGCCGGCCGGTCGTCGACCTCCTCAAGGAGCGGCTCCCGGCGACGCTGGAACTCGCGCTGGTTTCCGGCCTCTTCGCGCTTTTCGCGGGGATCGGGTTCGGAGTCTACACCGCGCTGCGGCGCGACGGGGTGCTGTCCCGCCTGATCATGGCGGTGTCGCTCGTCGGGGTCTCGCTGCCGACGTTCCTGATCGGCATCGCGCTCATCTACCTCTTCGCGGTCGAGCTCCGTCTCCTGCCGAGCTTCGGGCGCGGCGACGTGGTGCGGATCGGCGGCTGGACGACCGGGTTCCTGACCCATTCAGGCCTGACCTCGCTGATCCTGCCCTCGATCACGCTCGGGCTCTTCCAGATGACCCTGATCATGCGGCTCGTCCGCGCCGAGATGCTGGAAGTGCTGCGAACCGACTACATCCGCTTCGCGCGCGCCCGCGGCCTCTCCAACCGGGCCATCCACTTCGGCCATGCGCTCAAGAACACGCTGGTGCCGGTCATCACCGTCACGGGCCTGCAGCTCGGTTCGATCGTCGCCTTCGCGATCATCACCGAGACCGTCTTCCAGTGGCCGGGGGTGGGGTCGCTCTTCATCTCCTCGGTGCAGGCGGTCGACGTGCCCGTGATGGCCACCTACCTGCTCTTCGTCGCGGCCTTCTTCGTCTTCGTGAACTTCGTGGTCGACATGCTCTACTTCGCCGTCGACCCGCGGCTCCGGGTCGAACGGGCAGGAGGGCACTGACATGGCGGACGCCCTGCCGGCTCGCGCCGACGCCGGATCCTTCCGCAAGGCCTGGGATTCCGACATCGCCTATTCGTTCCGGCGGTCGCCCGTGGTGATGCTCGCCGCCCTGGTGGTCGCGGTGATCGCGGTCGCGGCCGTGCTCGCCCCCTGGATCGCGCCGTCCAACCCGTTCGACCCCTCGTCGCTCAACCTCATGGACGGCAAGACGCCGCCCCTGACCCCGAACGCCTTCACGGGCAACAGCTTCCTGATGGGAACCGACGACCAGGGCCGCGACATCTTCTCGACCATCCTGTTCGGGTCGCGCATCTCGCTCCTCGTCGGCTTCGCGGCCGTCTTCGTGTCGATGGCGATCGGGGTCGGGCTCGGGCTCCTGGCCGGCTACAAGGGCGGGTGGGTCGACAGCGTGATCATGCGGGTCGCCGACGTGCAGCTCACCTTCCCGGACATTCTGGTCGCCCTCATGATCTTCGGCATCGCGCGCGGCGCCCTGCCGGTGACCGCGCAGGAGAGCGTGGCGATCCCGGTCCTGATCCTGTCGATCGGCATCTCCAAGTGGCCCCAGTACGCGCGCACCGTGCGCAGCGTCACCATGGTGGAGCGCGGCAAGGACTACGTACAGGCGGCGCGCGTGGTCGGGCTGGCACCGGGCAAGATCATGATCCGCCACATCCTGCCGAACGTGCTCGGGCCGGTGCTCGTCATCGGCACGCTGGGCCTGTCGCTCGCCATCATTACTGAGGCGACGCTGTCGTTCCTCGGCGTCGGCGCGCCGCCGACCAAGCCCTCGCTCGGCACCCTGATCCGCATCGGGCAGGAGTACATCGCGTCGGGCGAATGGTGGATCCTGTTCTTCCCGGCCCTGGCGCTCGTCGCCATCGCGCTCTCGGTCAACCTCCTCGGTGACTGGCTGCGGGATGCGCTGAACCCGAGGCTCAGATGAGCGGGCCGGCCTCCCCTCCCCTCCTCTCCGTGCGCGACCTGGTCGTGCAGTTCCCGACGCGCCGCGGGCTCCTGACCGCCGTCGACCGGATCTCGTTCGACGTCGCGCCCGGCGAGGTGCTGGGGCTCGTGGGCGAATCCGGGGCGGGCAAGTCGATGACCGGCTCCGCCATCATCGGGCTGATCGACCCGCCCGGGCGGATCGCCGGCGGCGAGATCCGGCTCGCGGGCGAGCGGATCGACAACCTGCGTCCGGAGGCGATGCGGCGGGTGCGCGGCAAGCGGATCGGCATGATCTTCCAGGACCCGCTGACCTCGCTCAACCCGCTCCTGCGCATCGGCGACCAGCTCACAGAGACGATCCTGACCCACACCGAACGCACGCGGTCGGAAGCCCGCGAGCATGCCGTCGCGCTGCTCGACGAGGTCGGCATCCCGGCGGCGCGGGCGCGCATCGATTCCTACCCGCACGAATTCTCGGGCGGCATGCGCCAGCGGGTCGTCATCGCCCTGGCGCTGGCGGCCGGCCCCGAGCTCGTCATCGCGGACGAGCCGACGACCGCCCTCGACGTCTCGGTGCAGGCGCAGATCATCGGCGTCATCAAGCGGTTGTGCCGGGAGAAGGGGACGGCCGTCATCCTGATCACCCACGACATGGGCGTGATCGCCGAGACGGCCGACCGGGTGGCGGTGCTCTATGCCGGGCGCCTCGCCGAGATCGGGCCGGTGCACGAGGTGATCCGGTCGCCCCGCCATCCCTATACGCGCGGGCTGATGGGCTCGATCCCGTCGCTGGCGGGCGGGCGGGACCGGCTGCAGCAGATCCCGGGCTCGATGCCACGCCTCAACGCGATTCCCGCCGGCTGCGCCTTCAACCCCCGCTGCCAGCACGCCTTCGCGCGCTGCCACCTGGAGCGGCCGGAGCCGATCGAGGCCGGGCCGTCGCGGGTGGCCTGCTTTCTCGCCGCACCGGACGGAGGGCTCTGATGAGCGTCGCCGCCCAGCGCCCGGACCTCCGGCCCCTCGCCTCCGCCGGGGAGCGGCCGCTCCTGGAAGTGCGCGACCTCGCGCGCGTCTTCGACGTGTCGAAGCCCTGGCTCAACCGGGTGATCGAGCGCGAGCCGCGGCGGTTCGTGAAGGCCGTCGACGGGGTCAGCTTCGAGATCCGCAAGGGCGAGACTTTCGCGCTCGTCGGCGAATCCGGGTCGGGCAAGTCGACCATCGCGCGGATGATCGTCGGCCTGATCGCGCCGACGCGGGGGCGCATCCTGTTCGACGGCGTCGACCTCGCCGATCCAGCGCGGACGGCGGACGTGCAGCGGCTGCGGCGACGCTTCCAGATGATCTTCCAGGACCCCTTCGCGAGCCTCAACCCGCGCTTCCGGGTCGACGCCATCATCGCGGAGCCGCTGACCGCCTTCGGGCTGATGTCGGACCGGGCCGAGATCGAGGCGCGGGTGGCGGACCTGCTGCGGCTCGTCCGGCTCGACCCGGCGGACGGGCGCAAGTTCCCGCACGAGTTCTCCGGCGGGCAGCGGCAGCGCATTGCCATCGCGCGGGCGCTGGCGGCCAATCCGGACTTCATCGTCTGCGACGAGCCGACCTCGGCGCTGGACGTCTCCGTGCAGGCGCAGGTGCTGAACCTGATGCGCGACCTCCAGGACGAGTTCGGGCTCACCTACCTGCTGATCACCCACAACCTGGCGGTCGTCCGGCACATGGCCGACGACGTCGGCGTCCTCTATCTCGGCCGGCTCGCCGAGGTGGCGCCGACGGACGCGCTGTTCGAGGCGCCGCTGCATCCCTACACGCGCATGCTTCTCGATGCGGTCCCGGACCTCACCCACGAGGGGCGGCAGCGGCGGCCCGTGACGGGCGAGATCCCGAACCCGATCGACCCGCCGCCCGGCTGCACCTTCCACCCGCGCTGCCCGCTGGCCAACGATCGCTGCCGGCGCGAGGTGCCGGGTTACACGGCCACGGGGACGGCGCGCGTCGCCTGCCACGCGGTCGAGGAGGGACGCGACACGGCGTAGGGGCGGCCTGCGAGCCGCGGGGCATTCAGCGGATCGCGGCGCAGAACCCCTGGGCGTCGCCTATCAACGGGTCCGCCTCCATGATTTTGATGCATTCGGCCCTCGCCTGCTCGACGGCCGACATCCTGGCGATCGTGCTTTCGGCCAGAATGCCGAAGATCGCCATCCGGGCCTGCATGTGATGATCCTTCAGCACGACCTGCATGGATGCGATGACGTCGGCCATCGACTTGGCGGCGACCTCGACGTGCAGCGCCCGCTCGGCGTCCTTGGACAGGCCCCCTCCCGGCGCCACGACGGTCCCGATCGTGCCGGACCGGGCCAGGCAGTAGAGGACCGCCCTGGCGATCTGCTCGGGCGTGGCATTCGGAAATAGGCGGGCGATCATCGCCAGTGGGGCGAGGTTGCCGATCTTGCCCATGGTGCGCTTCAGCTCCGCGACGACCGGGTCGAGCTTGGAGACGGTGATGGGCGTCGGCGCGATGGCGTTCCGCTGGGCGGTGGTGCTGACGGTGTTGCGCGGCTTGCTCGTCATGGTCTCCCCCCGGAGTGCGGCGCCGATCCGTTCGGCGACGACCCCTCTGTAGCGGAGACGTGACGGGCGGCCGGTTCCCCAGGGAACAGGCCGCGTTTTTCAGGACCGGCTACTGCTTGCCGGCGAGCTTCCGCCAGGCCGGCATCTCGGTCCGCATCTGGCGGACCTCGTCGGCCACGATGGCGACCGCCTCGCGGATCTGCGCCTCGGTGTGCTCGGCGGTGATGAAGAAGCGCAGGCGCGCCTGCTTCTCGGGCACGGCCGGGAAGATGATCGGCAGGACGTTGACGCCGCGCTCGTAGAGGCGGTTCGAGAGCATCACGGCGGAGGTGGACTCGCCGATGATGACGGGGACCACGGAGGCGTTCGTGGCCGTGCCGGTATCGAGGCCCTCCTGGTGGCAGAGGTCCAGGAAGAGCCGGGCGTTCGAGCGGATGCGGGCGACGCGCTCCGGCTCGCGCTCCAGGATCTCGAGCGTCTTCAGGGCGGCGCCGGCGAGCGAGGGCGAGAAGCCGACCGAGAAGACGAAGCCGGGGGCGCCGGCCTTCAGGATCTCGATCAGGGCGCGCGACCCGGCGATGTAGCCGCCGGCGGCCGCGAAGGACTTGGACAGGGTGCCCATCCAGATCTCGATATCGGCCGGGTCGATCCCCTGCTCCTCCGCGATGCCGCGGCCGTGGGTGCCGAGGACGCCGGCCGAATGGGCCTCGTCGACCAGGAGCCAGGCGTCGTGCCGGCGCTTGATGGAGACGAGCCGCCTCAGGTCCGGCACGTCGCCGTCCATGCTGTAGAGGCCTTCGACCGCGATCAGGCAGCGCTCGTAGCGCGAGCGGTTGCGGGTCAGCAGGTCCTCGAGCGCGTCGAGGTCGTTGTGCGGGAACATGAGCCGGGCGGCGCCGGACATGCGGGCGCCCTCGACGATTGAGTTGTGGCTGAGGGCGTCGCACAGGATCAGGTCCTTGGCGCCCATTAGGTGGCCGATGGTGGAGACGTTGGTGGCGTGGCCGCTGACGAAGACGACGGCCGCCTCGGTGCCGTGCAGTCGCGCCAGCGCTTGCTCCAGCTCCCCATGGAAGGGCCGTTCGCCGGCGACGAGCCGGCTCGCCGAGACGGTCGTGCCATAGCGGTCGATGGCGGCCTTGGCGGCGGCGGAGACCTCCGGGTGGCCGTTGAGGCCGAGGTAGTTGTAGGAGGCGAAGTTGAGGAGCGTGCGGTTGCCGCAGAGCGTGGTGGCGCCCGCCCGGCCCTCGTGGATGTGGAAGAAGGGGTTGGCGATGCCGGACAACTCCGCGGCGGCCGCCATCATGCGCAACTGCTTGTGCTGGGGCAGCTGGGCGAAGTCGAAGGCCTTGGGGCCCGCGCCGGCCGGCGTGAGCTCGACCACGGGGGCCTCCTCGGGCCCCTCGCGATCGCGCCGGTTTTGAGCCTTGGCCTTCAGGTCTGCGAGGAGCTTGGACTTCTCCGTCTTGGCGAGGCCCTCGATACCGCGGCTGGTGGTCATTTACAGTACCTTCCTGATTTCCTGTCCGCGGCGTTCGATCGCCTCGACGACGGCCGCCAGATCCTCGGCGGTGGACCCCTGCAGGTCCGTGTGGCTGTTGGCGAGAGTCTCGGTGTCGCTGGTCGCCGACATGGCGTCGCCGCCCTGGATGCGCGCGACCATGCGGGTCGCGATGTCGTTGAGGGTAGCACCGTTGGCCAGCGACATGAGCGGGATCTCGACCCCGAGCCGGCTTTCCGCCGCCATGCGCAGCTCGAGCGCCATCAGGGAGTCCATACCGATCTCCGAGAGGGGCTTGTGGCGGTCGATGTCGTCCGCCGGCATGCGCAGGATACGGCCGATCTCGCCGCCGAGCAGCTTGACGACCCGCTCCAGGGCCTCGGCAGGGGCGAGCGCCATGATCTCCTCGCGCACCGCCATGTCGCCGGCCTCGGCCGCCTCCGCGGTCGCGGCCGAGCCGAGCGCGCCGAAGAGCGGCGTCTTCACGAGCGCCAGTTCCTTGCCGGCCGACGCCCAGTCGATACGGGCGTAGCCGATCGCCGCGAGCGCCATGTCGGCCGGGTCGAGGGCCATCAGGGCCTCGAGGCCATCGAGGGCCTCGTCGACCTTGAGGGCGCTCTTGCCGAGCTTGCGGGCGAGGATGTCGTTCACCTGCGTGTTGCGCGCCAGGTATCCGGCATCCGCGATGGCCCCCCAGGCGACGGCGAGGCCGGCCAGGCCCTCGGAGCGCCGCTTGCGGGCGAGCGCCTCCAGGTAGGCGTTGGCGGCGACGTAGTTCGCCTGCCCCGGATTTCCGACGAGGGTCGTGGCCGAGGAGAAGAGCACGAAGCAGTCCAGGTCCATGCCGCGGGTCAGGCGGTCGAGGAGCGCCGCGGAGGCCACTTTCGGATGCAGGACCGTGCGGATCCGCTCCGGCGTGAGGTTCGCGACGAGCGCGTCGTCCAGCACCATGGCGGTGTGGAAGATACCCTTCAGCTTCGGGCCGGACGCCTGGAGCCGCCCGAGGAAGGCCTCGACGGCGGCCGGATCGGCCGCGTCGACGGCGGCCACCTCGACGGAGGCGCCCATGGCCTCGATCTCGCGGACGAGGTCGAGGCCGTCCGGGTCGAGCCGGCCGCGACGGCCGATCAGGACCAGGTGCCGCGCCCCGCGCTGGGCGAGGCGCCGGGCGAGGGCGAGGCCGAAGCCGCCCAGGCCGCCGACGATCAGGTAGCGACCGTCGCCCGTCACGCGGAAGCCTTCCGGGGCGGCGGCCGCCTCGGCCGTGGCCGGCGGCGTGATGACGATCTTGCCGACATGGCCGGCCTGCTGCATCAGGCGGAAGGCCGCCGTCGCCTCGTCGGCCGCGAAGGCGCGGAACGGCAGCGCCGTCAGGGCCCCGGTGTCGAAGAGGCTCATCAGCTCGCGGAACAGCCGCTCGGCGAGCTTGCGCTGCTTGGTGAGGAGCTGGTCGGCGTCGATGCCGAAGTAGGACAGGTTCTGCCGGAACGGCCGGAGGCCCAACTTGGTGTTCGCGTAGAAGTCGCGCTTGCCGAGTTCCAGGAAGCGCCCGAAGGGCTTCAGCACCTGGACGGAGCGCTCCATGGCCTCGCCGGCGAGCGAGTTCAGGACGACGTCGACGCCCTCCCCGCCGGTGATCCGCAGCACCTCGTCCGCGAAGGCGAGGCTGCGCGAGTCGAGCACGTGGTCGGCGCCGAGCATCTCCAGGAGTGCCCGCTTCTCGCGGCTGCCCGCAGTGGCGATGACGGTGGCGCCGCGGGTCTTGGCGATCTGCAGGGCCGCGAGGCCGACGCCGCCGGCGCCGCCGTGGACGAGGACGGTCTCGCCCTCCTCGATGCGGGCGAGATGCACCAGCGCGTAGTAGGAGGTGAGGAACGCGACCGGGATGGTCGCCGCCGCCTCGGGGCTCATGGCGGCGGAGAGCGGCGCGACGGCGTGGGCCGGCACGGTCACGTGGCCCGCGAAGGCCGCGGCCGCGAAGGCGACGCAGGTGTCCCCGACCGACAGGCCGGCGACGCCCGGGCCGACGGCGGTGACGACGCCGGAGCATTCCATGCCGAGGGTCGGGCCGGCGAAGCCGTCCTCCAGAGCCTCCGGCGGGAGCAGGCCCATGGCCCACATCACGTCGCGGAAGTTGAGGCCGGTGGCCCTGATCTCGATCTCGACCTCGCCCTCGCCCGGCGCCCGGCGCGGGACCGTGTCCCAGACGAGGCGGTCGAGCGAGCCCTGGCCGGCGATCTCGAGGCGGCGCGTGACCGGGCCGGCGGCCCCCTTCAGCGCCGTTTCGCGCAGGAGGCTGCCGCGGCGGATGCGCAACGCGGAGCGGCGGTCGGTATCGACCACGATCTCGCGCTCCGGACCGGCATGGGCGATCTCGTGGGCGATGCGGATGGCGGCCTCGGACGGGGCGAGCGTCGGGGCCGGGTCGATCAGGCGGATGTCGAGGTTGGGGTACTCGTTGGCGACCACCCGGGCGAAGCCCCACAGGCCGGCCTGGACCGGCCGGTGCGTCGGCACGCCGACGATCGACTGCACGGCCCCGGGCGCGATCGTCCAGACGCGCACCTCGCGCTCCCCGAGCGCCCGGGCGAGCGACGCGAAGGCCGCCGTGCGGGCGAGGAGTGCGGCTTCGGGGTCATCCTCGGCCGCGGAGGCGCCGTAGGCGAAGCAGACCTCGATCTCGCCGTCCGGGAGCGCGGCCCGGAGCGCTGCGTCGGACTCCGGCCCGCCGTCGAGCGGCACCACGGTCGTCGAGTAGGCGGCGGTGGCGTGGGCCATGTCGCCGGGACGGGCGTCGATGAGGATGCGGACGGGACGCCGGCCGCCGTTGAGCTGGGCGACCAGGGCATCCGACAGGGCGCGGCCGCGGCCTTCCCCGTTGGCCACGAGGACGAGCGGAACCTTTCCGGGCGCCCGCGCCACCTCCGGCTCGGGCACCGGCTCGGGCGCCACGGCGGCGACCAGGAAGGCGGAGGCGGAGCCGTCGGCGGGGGACAGGACCTCGGCCTTGCGGAAGCCGGCCTGGCCGACGAGCTGGGCCCAGCGGGCCCGGCGGTCCGGCAGGCGACCGACCGGCCGGCCGGCCTCCACCGTGCCGCGCCACCAGTCGGCGGAGGCGCCGCGGAGCATCTCCAGGAAGAGGGTCGGCTCGGGCTCGGACAGGATCAGGGCACCGCCGCCGGCCATGCCGCGGGCCAGGAGCGCCAGGGTGGCGCCCACGTCGGGCCAGCGGTGGGCGGAATCGGCGGACACGGCCGCGTCGTAGCGATGGCCGTCGGAGCCGTCGAAGGAGGCCCATTCCGCCGTGCGCAGGAGCGGGTGGTCGCCGATGAGCAGGCGGGCACGCTCGAGCACATGCGGATCGGGGTCGGTCAGCGTGACGGTCGCGGTCTCGGCGTCGACGGCGGCGAGCAGCCGGCGGACGAAGCCGTGATTCTCGGCGCCGAGCACCAGGAGCGACAGGGGGCGGTCCTTGGGTGCGGCGGCGGCGAGATCGCGGACGAGCGCGACGGCGGCGGCGGCGAGCGGGGCGAAGCTCGGCGAGCCGGTGGCGAGGTGCTCGCGCATGGCATCGGAGCCGAGCGGATCGGTCCCGCCCTCGGCGAGGCGGCGCGGCAGGGCGTCGGCGAGGCGCGACAGGAGGGTCGCCTCGGCGATCCAGGCCGGGTGGTCGGCCACGACGGTCCGCACGAGGCTCTCGAGCGTCGGGTGCTCGCTGTCGTCGGCGAGGCGCCAGCCGCCGTCCGCCTCCACCGCTTGCTCGTCCTCCGCCAGGGCGGCGAGCATGCGGGCGAAGAGCGGGGCCATGTCGGCATGCAGCCGGCCGGAGGCCACGAGATCCTCGATCCGGAAGGCGTCGCGGTCGGGGCCGACGATCGTGCCGATGGTGGCGGCCGCCACGTAGGTCGCGGAGGCGTCGACGAGGAACCGGCCCTCGGTCGGCTCGACGTCGCCCTGGTCGGCCGCGATGGCGAGGCGCAGCGCGGCGGCGGCGGGGCCTTCCGGCCAAGCCGCCTCGGCGGCGCTCGGCACACCGACCAGCGGCAGGCGAACCGGCAGGGTGCGGTAGACGAAGTCGTCCATCGCGCTCTCGCGCTGGAGCTGGACGGCGGAGAAGCGGGCCCCGGTCAGGGTCGCGGCGACGGAGCCGTCGGGCGTGAGAAGCGTGAAGGCCGCCTCGATCGACTTCGACGAGCCCTTTGTCAGCTCGATGCGGGCACGGGCGATGGCGGCGCCGGGCGCATAGACGCGCAGCGAGCCGAGCCGGGTCGGCAGGAAGCTCAGCCGGCCGCCGGCGTCGCCGCGCTCAGCCAGGAGGGCGAAGAGGCCGTGGAAGGCCGAATCGAGGATCGTCGGGTGCAGCAGGTAGCCGGTCTCGTCGAGCGGCGCCTGCGGGCCGGCGAAGCGGACGAAGGCTGTGCGCCCGTCGGCCACCTCGACGGCGGCGGCGCGGCGGAACGCGGGGCCATAGTCGAGGCCGAAGCCGCGGGTCAGGGTGTAGAGGTCGGCGGCCGACAGGGTCCGCCGGGCCGCAGGCAGCGCGGTGGCCGGGGCCGGCACGCTCTCGACCGGCGGACGGGTCAGGGCGCCTCTTGCGTGCAGGCTCCAGTCGTCACCGGCCAGGCGGTGGCGGCTCAGGATGTCGACGCCCATCGTCTCCTGCGAGATCCGGACCTGGACCTCGCGCGGCTCGCCCGCCTCGAGCACGAGGGCGCGGACGATGTCGAAGTCCTTGAGCTCGAGATGGTCGGCACCGAGGATCTCGCGGCCGGCGGCGAGCGCCATCTCGGCGAGACCCGCCGCGGGCACCACGACCGCGCCGTCGACCTTGTGATCCGCCAGCCAGGGCTGGAGCTCGACGTCCAGGTGGTTGAAGAAGGCGGGCGAGCCGGCGCGGTCTTGCACGCCGAGGAGCGGGTGGGCCGTGGGCGCGAAGGTGGTGGCGGCCTCGTCCGTCGACGCGATCCGGTAGGGCTGGTTCTGCCAGGGGTAGCTGGGCAGGCCGGCCCCGCCGCGCACGTGCGGGCCGAAGAGCTTCTCGTCCGCCACGGCGGCGCCGTTGGCAACCGCCGCGGAGGCGATGCGGGCGATCGGATCGACCGCCTCGGCGTCGGCGCGGTCGAGGCTGGAGAGGACCGCGCCGGTGAGGTTCAGGTCCTTCAGGATGTCGTTCACGTAGGCGCCGAGGACGGGACGAGGCCCGATCTCCAGGAAGACCCGGTAGCCGGACTCGGCGAGGCTGCGCAGGCCGGGCTCGAAGGCCACCGGCTGGCGGACGTTGTCCCACCAGTACTGGGCGTCCAGCGCCCCGCCGGGCACGACGGCGCCCTTGACGGTCGACACGAAGGGGATGCGCGAGCCGCGCGGCTCGATGCCGGCGAGCGTCGCCATCAGGGGCTCGCGGATCGGGTCCACCAGCGCGCAATGGAAGGGGTAGTCCAGGTCGAGGCGCTTGAAGGCCCAGCGCTTGGAGCGGGCATGCTTGAGGAACTGCTCGAGCGATTCGATCGCGCCCGAGATGGTGACGCCGCGCGGGCTGTTGACCGCCGCGATCTCGATGCCGGGGAAGCCGGCCTCCGCGATCGCCTTGCGGGCCTCCGCAGCCGGCATCAGCAGGGCCGCCATCCCGCCGAGGTGACGGGTGATCTCCTGGTGGGTGGAGCGGGCGTGGATGACCTTGACCGCGTCGGCCAGGTCCAGCGCTCCCGCGGCCCAGGCGGCGGCGACCTCGCCCACGCTGTGGCCGACGACGGCCCTCGGCTCGATGCCGCGGATCGCCAGGGCCTCGACCAGCGCCACCTGGATGCCGAACAGCAGGGGCTGGGCGACCTCGGTCCGCTCGATCTCGTTGTCGATCTCCTCGGAGAACATGGTGGTGAGCAGCGACCAGCCGGCGCGGCCCATGAAGACGCGGTCGACGCGCTCGAAGGAGCGACGGAAATCGGCGTTGACCCGGTAGGCGACCCGGCCCATGCCGGCCCACTGCGAGCCGTTCCCGGAGAACACGAAGGCGAGGCCGCCCTCGCGGACCGGGGCGCGGGCGTCGACGAGTTGGGGCGAGCGGTTGCCGGCGAGCCATTCGTCCAGGGCCGCGACGGTCTGGTCGCGGCCGGCCGGCAGGGTGACGAGGCGGTGCTCGTAGCGGTCGCGGCCGTGGGCGGCGCGGGCGACCAGGGCCTGGGCGTCGACGGGCCGCGCCGCGGCGAGGCGGTCGCGGTAGGCGGTCGCGAGCGCCTTCAGGGCCTCGCGGGAGCGGGCGCTGATGACGAGGGGGACCGGCGCCACGGACGTCACGGACGGGCGGACAGGCTCGCCCTCGCGGATCACCACGTGGGCGTTGGCGCCGCCGAAGCCGAAGGAGTTGATGCCGGCGTGCCGCGGACGCACACCGCGCGGGATCGCGACCGGGTCGCGGGCGACCGCGAGGTTGAGCTCGGCGAAGGGGATCTCGGGGTTCGGCGTTTCGAAATGCAGCGAGGCCGGCAGGACCTCGTGGCGGAGGGCCAGGATCGACTTCAGCACGCCGGTGACGCCGGAGGCCGGCTCCAGGTGACCGACGTTGGTCTTCACGGAGCCGATCGGCAGCGGGGCGGACCGCTTCTGGCCGAGCACGCGGCCGAGGGCGCCGGCCTCCGCCGGGTCGCCGACGCGGGTACCGGTGCCGTGCGCCTCCACGAAGGCGAGGCAGTCCGGGTCGATGCCGAATCGGCCATAGACCTCCTCGAGGAGGGCCGCCTGCATCTCCGAGGAGGGCAGCGACAGGCCGACGGTCCGGCCGTCGGAATTGATGCCGGTGCCGACGATGGTGGCGAGCACCTCGTCTCCGTCGGCGCGGGCCCGGGCCGCGGACTTCAGGACGAGCGAGACCGCGCCCTCTGAGCGGACGTAGCCGTCGCCGTTGGCGTCGAACGCCCGGCAGAGGCCGGTCGGCGACAGCATGGAGGCGCGCGCGAAGCCGATGAAGGGGGTCGGCGAGGCGAGCACGTTGACGCCGGCCACGATGGCGGTGTCGATGCGGCCGGCGCGAATCGCCTCGGCGGCCTCATGGAGGGCGACGAGGGACGACGAGCAGGCGGTGTCGACCGTGAAGCTCGGGCCGCGCAGGTCGAAGATGTAGGAGATGCGGTTGGAGATGATCGACAGGGTGTTGCCGGTCATCATCTGGGCGTCGATCGCCGACAGGTCGGCGAAGAAGCGCATCATGTAGTCGGACGAGGAGGCGCCGACGAAGACGCCGACCTTCTCGCCGGCGAGCTTCGAGGGCTTCAGGCCGGCATTCTCGAGCGCCTCGTAAGTGACCTGCAGCAGGATTCGCTGCTGCGGATCCATCTGCATCGCCTCGCGCGGGCTGATGCCGAAGAAGCCCGGGTCGAAGCCGAAGACGTCGTCGAGGAGGCCGGCGCTGAAGGTGTAGGTCTTGCCCGGGACCGACTTGTCCGGGTGCAGGTAGCGCTCGGTGGCGAATCGGTCCCGGCCGATTCGGCCGACCGCGCAGCGCCTCTCCTCGAGGAGCCTCCAGAACGAAGAGACGTCGGGCGCCGAAGGCAGTCGGCACGCCGTGCCGACGATGGAGATTTCGCTGTCGCGTTCGGCGGTATTCTGTCGGATCGTCGTCATTCGCTCTGCTTTTCCCGCACCGCGCACCGCGGCGTGATGATCGGGGGCGAAGGATCCGGAATCGACCGACCGGGTGTCGAGCGCAGCGTCCCTGCCCCTTCGATCTCTGCCACACGGCGGTTTGCGACGAAAAGAACCGCTGCCGTGTACCCCTTACGGGGCTTTTCCCCACCCGTACAACACCTGTTGCGTGATACCCCATCGTGCGACGGGGCCGCAACACCGCCGTGATCACGTCTTCTATCGGTTTTGTAACCATGGCGCCGGAGCGGATTGAAGGTAGACTTCCCGAGGGACCGCGGCTTATGTAGGCCGACGGTCAGGGCAGGCACCTGAAATCACCGATTGACATTACAGTACAGCGTTAGAGCTGAGGCGCGATCAGGGGAGCATGATTCGGGTGGTTGCGGCGCGCGAGAAGCTCGATTTGCGTCGCGTGACGGCGTTTTCGAAGGGAATCATCGGGATTCCGCATCTCGGAACCCTTCTCGGCACTGAAGAGTTCGTGCCGCGCGCCAAGGCGAAACTGGAGCCGCAGGTGCTCGATGCGGTGGTCGGCTGGGGCTACAAGGCGACCGCGACCCGCGCCCGAATCTTCGCCGCCCGTCATCACGTTCCCTACGTGGCGCTCGAGGACGGGTTCCTGCGCTCCGTCGGGGCCGCCTTCAAGCTGCCGCCGATTTCCATCGTGCTGGACGACCTCGGCATCTACTACGAGGCCCGCCAGCCGTCGCGACTCGAATGGCTGATCGGCCGGGCCGGGAACGACCCGGGGCTGATCGCGACCGGACGCGAGGCGCGGGCGAAGATGATCGCCCTCCGTCTCTCCAAGTACAACGTCGCGGCGACCGCGACCGCGGAGGCGGTGCTCGGCCGCCGGCGGCGGGTGATCCTCGTCGACCAGACCTTCAACGATCAGGCGGTCACGGGAGCCGGCGCCGGCGCGCGCAGCTTCCGGCGCATGCTCGACACGGCGCTGGAGCGATTCGCGGCGGCGGACATCGTGGTGAAGTCCCACCCCGACGTGGTGGCGGGCCGGACGCGCGGCTACCTGGAGGCGGAGGCGCGGGCGCGCGGGGTGGCGGTGGTCGCGGAGAACGTCGATCCCTACGACCTGCTCGACTTCGTCGACGAGGTCTGGACCGTGTCGAGCGGGCTCGGCTTCGAGGCGATCCTCGTGGGCAAGCCGGTGCGCTGCTTCGGCGCGCCCTTCTATGCCGGGTGGGGCATCACGGACGACAGCGGCGTGGAGCCGCGCGCGCAGGCCTGGCTGAAGCGGCGAAGCCCGGGCGCCAACGCCGACAGCCTGGCGGCGGCCGCGCTCGTCGCCTATCCCCGCTACGGTGACCCGGTGCGATTCGAGCCCCTCCACGTCCTCACCGCCATGGACCGGCTGGCGGAATGGCGCGAGAAGTCGCGCAACCCGCGCGATCTCGTCGGCGTCGGCCTCGGGCCAGAGAAGCGGCGGATCGCCCAATCGATCTTCGGCGGCGGGCCCGGGCGGCTCGTCTTCGCCAAGGCGGACTCCGCCCTGGCGGTCGCCGAGAAGGCCGCGGCATCGCTCCTGGTCTGGACGGACCGGATCCCGGCCGCCCTGGAGGCGGAGGCGCAGCGGCGGGACGTCGGCGTGGTCCGGTTCGCCAAGAGCGTGCTGAAGCCGTACGGGCTGGAGACGCCGTTCGTTCCCCTGCCCGCCGTGGCGGTCGACGACGTCGGCCTGCATCTCGACGCCTCGCGTCCCTCTCGCTTCGAGGCGCTGGTCGCCTCGACCGATTTCTCCCCACTGCTCGTCGCGCGCGGGCGGGCGTTGCGCGAGCGCTATCTCGCGATCGAGGCCCGCGCCGCCGTCGACCTCGGGACCGTCCGGCGCGACATCGCCGGCAAGGCGGGGCAGCGCCCGGTCGTGCTCGTGGTCGGGGAGCCGGCCGGGAGCCCGGCCGTGCGCCTCGGCACCACGCGCGTCGCGAACACAAAGAGCCTCCTGGCGGCGGTGAGGGCCGAACGGCCGGACGCCTTCCTGGTCTATTTCGAGGCGGCGGAGGACGCGAGCCGGCGCCGGGGCGGCTGGCTGCCCGCCGCGGTGCTGCGCGAGGGGGCCGACCACCTGATCCGCGACGACCGTCTGGCCGGTCTCCTCGACCTCGCCGAGGAGGTTCACGTCATGACCTCGCAGCACGGCTTCGACGCCGTGATGGCCGGAATGCGGGTCGTCGCCTGGGGCGCCCCGTTCTACGCCGGCTGGGGTCTCACGGAGGACCGGGAGCCGATCCCGCGGCGCGCACGCCGGCTCGACGCGGATCAGCTGGCGGCGGTAACCTTCGCGCTCTACACGCGCTACATCGACCCCGTCTCGGGGATCCCGTGCGAGGCGGAGGACTATTTCGCGCGGATAGAGACCCTGCGCCGGGGCCGATTCCGCAGCCACCGGCCCCCCGGGCTTCTCGGGCGGATCCTGCAGATCGCCTCGCGGGCGCGGCAGGCGATCCGGATCCGGCTGGACGAGCGCCACGGGGCCTGACGACAGGGGCCCCGGCGCGCCGGCCGGTCGTTCACACGACGATCGTCAGCCGCTCCGCCGCGCGGGTGACGCCGGTGTAGAGCCAGCGCTCGCGATGTTCCCGGAATGCGAAGGCCTCGTCGAACAGGACGACGTCGTCCCATTGGGAGCCCTGGGCCTTGTGGACCGTCAGGGCGTAGCCGAAGTCGAACTCGTCGGATGAGCGGCGCATCTGCCAGGACAGGTCGCCCTCGGTGCCCTCGAAGAAGTCGGGCAGGACGGAGACGTGGATCCGCGCCTTGCCGCCGGCCTCGTCGGGGGCGACGTCGTATTTCAAGTAGCCGCTCTTGGGGTCCTTGCGGCGCGTGACGCGAAAGATGCCGCCGTTCTGCAGCCCCTTGGACTTGTCGTTGCGCAGGCAGACGAGCTTCTCGCCGACTTCCGGATGGGGGCTGGTGTAGCCGCGCAACTCGCGGATCCGCTTGTTGTAGTTGTGGCGGGTGCGATTGAGGCCGACCAGCACCTGGTCGGCGGCCAGGATGGTCTCTGCGTCGATCGCGCGGCGGGGAATGACGCGGCTCTGCCCGTAGGTGCCGATCTCCAGGCGGCGCCCCTCGCGGATGTCCATGGACATGCGGACGATCGGGTTGTCGGCCGCCTGCCGGTGGACCTCGGTCAGCATCACGTCGGGCTCGGCCTCGGTGAAGAAGCCGCCGCCCTTGATGGGCGGAAGCTGGGCCGGGTCGCCGAGGACCAGGGTCGGCTTGCCGAAGGAGAGCAGGTCGCGGCCGAGCTCCTCGTCGACCATCGAGCATTCGTCGATGACGATCAGCTTCGCCTTGGTGACATCGCTCTGGCGGTTGAGAGCGAAGGAGAAGGTCTCCTCCTCCTCGTCCTCGCCCGCGGCGCGGCGCGGCCGGTAGATCATGCTGTGGATCGTGGTGGCACCCTCGCAGCCCTTCGAGCGCATCACCATGGCGGCCTTGCCGGTGAAGGCGCCGAAGGCGACGTCCCCGTCGATTCCCCCGGCCACGTGCCGGGCGAGCGTCGTCTTGCCGGTGCCGGCGTAGCCGAACAGGCGGAAGACCTGCTGGCGCTTGTCCTTGAGCCAGTCGGCGACGGCCTTGAGGGCTGCATCCTGCTCGCTCGACCAGTCCACGGACACTCCCTCCCGGTATGCGAGAACGAAACGAGAATAGCCGCAACCCTAGCGGCTCGGGGCGGGCTCGGCAAGCGGGCAGGCGCCGAGGCGATTCCTGCGACTTGCCAATACGTTGAGATGTCAGGGCGGAGCCCCGGTACGGGCCGAGTCCGGTCAGTATTCGCCCTGTTACACCAGCATCCGATACTGGCGCCATGAGCGGGCGGGAGGGACCGGACCGGAATGCCATCGGGTACGGTTTGCTGATGACCTTACGTGAGCAAGTCACCAATGCTTGAACATATTGTGGAAAGACGGTCGCCCGAACGTGGCGTTAATTGTTTGTTAACCTCCCTCATGCATACTGATCCTCGGTCGGATCGATTCTCGGTTCGGCCTTGCCCTCCGGGGCGTCTCCTCCCATGACTTGGGCCGCCGCATAGACGGCCCTTTTTTTTGCCCGAACGCCCCCCGTGCGGCGCGCGCAGGCCTGGCGCGATCACCCGGCCCTTGCCAGCGGGTGCGCAGGCGAGGCAGGGTGCGGCGTTCTTTCGGAGCAGCCTCGATGATCCTTCCTGAAATCGCCGCGGACGAGCACGAGTTCGTGTCGCTGCGCCGCCACCTGCACACCCGCCCGGAACTCGGCTACGAGGAGTTCGAGACGAGCGACCTGGTGGCGCGACTGCTCGGCGAATGGGGCTACGAGGTGCGGCGCGGACTCGGCGGCACGGGCGTGGTCGGGACGCTCCGGTCCGGCACCGGGGGGCGCAGCCTGGGCATCCGCGCCGACATGGACGCGTTGCCGATCGAGGAGGAGACCGGCCTCCCCTACCGCAGCCAGACACCGGGCAAGATGCATGCCTGCGGGCATGACGGGCACACGACGATCCTGCTCGCGGCGGCGCGCCAGCTCGCCCGCTCGCGCCGCTTCGACGGGACCGTCCACCTGCTCTTCCAGCCGGCCGAGGAGGGCCTCGCGGGGGCGCGGCGGATGATGGACGACGGGCTCTTCGAGCTCTTTCCCTGCGATGCCGTCTTCGCGCTCCACAACTGGCCGAACCGGCCGGCCGGAGACTTCCTGTTCAAGCCCGGCGTGCTGATGGCCGCCGCCGACCACGTCGAGATCACCATTCGCGGCAAGGGCGGCCATGGGGCGCATCCGGAGCAGACGCTCGACCCGGTCGTCGCCGGCGCCTCGACCGTGATGGCCCTGCAGTCCGTCGTGTCGCGCAACATCGATCCGCAGGATCCCGCGGTGGTGACGGTCGGCGCCTTCCAGGCGGGACAGGCCTCGAACGTCATCCCCGAGACCGCGCTCCTGAAGCTCAGCGTGCGGAGCTTCGACGAGAAGATCCACGACCAGCTCGAACGGCGAATCACCGAGATCGCCATGGCGCAGGCGCTGAGCTACGGCTGCACCGCCGAGGTCGACTATCGCCGCATTTATCCGGTGCTGGTCAACGCCGAGGCCGAGACGGCCTTCGCGCGCGCGGTCGCGGTGGAGGTCGCCGGCGAGGGGCGCGTCCGGGACGTGGTCCGGCCGACGCCGGGCAGCGAGGACTTCGCCTTCATGCTGCAGGAGAAGCCGGGCTGCTACTTCATGCTGGGCGCCGGCGACGGGCCGATGCTGCACCACCCGAAGTTCGACTTCAACGACGCGATCCTGACCCGCGGCGCGAGCTACTGGGTGCATCTGGCCGAGCGGTTCCTGCCGAAGGCCGCGTGAGGCCGGCGGCCGTGCCCCGGGGGGCACGGCCGGCGAGCTCGCCTCAATGGAAGCGCGAGGCGAGTTCCTGCTCGGTCGGGAAGCGTCCGTCGGGGGTTACCTGGTCGACGGCGTCGGGCAGCTCGTCCGCCAGTTCGGCGAGGAGCTGCTTACGCGGCATGCCGGTGCGCCGCTCGAGTTCCTCGATGGCCTCGGGCCCGAGCACGCGGGCCAGTTCCTCCGGAGCCATCCGGCGGTTCTGGCCGGTACCGACCCAGCTGTCGACGTGGTCGCCGTAGCCGTTGCGGCGGAACTGGTCGAAAAGGCCGCCGAGGCCACCCGAGCCGCCGCCGGCGAGGCCGCCCAGGAGCCCGCCGAGGCCGCCGCCGAGCCCGCCTCCCGAGGAGCCGCCGAAGAGACCGCCGCCGGCCTGCTGGCCGCCGCCGAAGAGGCCGCCCAGCATGCCGCCGAGCCCGCCGCCCTGGCGGGTGGCGTCAGGGGTGGAGCCGCCAGAGCGGTAGCTCTGGAAGGCCTTCGCGGCGAGCAGCAGCATGAGCGCCTTCACCATCGGCGAGGTCGCGCTGCCGCCGCCCATGGCGGGGCCGGCGCCGCGGTTCAGAAACGAGTCGAGAAGTCCCATGCTTCACCTCCATTGTCGGAGGGTCAACGCGCGGGGACCGGACGGGTTCGAACGGAGCCGTGGGGGAGCGGCGCGGCGATGCTGCGTCAGACGCGCATGCCGAGGCGGCGGGCCTTTTCCAGGCGAGGGGGCGGGTCGATGAAGGCGCCCGGCTCGTTGACGGTGCGCGCCTCGAGGCGGCGGACCATCTCGGCGATGGCGACCTTGCGCCCCTCGCGGTTGTAAAAGCTGCCCTTGACCTGGGTGGTGGCCGCCAGGGCGCGGATGAACTTCAGGCGCAGTTCCTCGTCCGGGGGCTCGGCCTCGGTCCAGAACTCGTCCAGCGTGCCCTGGAAGGTCAGTCCGGGGATGTCGAACACGGCGACGCCCAGGACCATCAGCGGACAGCCGGCCCGGATGGCGTAGAGGCCGACCGTCGAGTTGACCAGGATGGTGCCGAGCGCCGTCTCGACTAGGCGATTGAGATTGCCGCCGTCGATGACGCGGACGCGGGGGCGCACGTCGTGGCGGCGGGCCGAGGCCATGACGACCTTCTGCCAGCGCTCCAGGCCGTTGTCGAGCGGGTGCACCTTGAAGACCAGCACGGTGCCGAGCGGGGCGTTGCGGGCGAAGGAAGCAATGGTCTGGTCGATCGCCTCGTGCAGGCGGCTGTAGGGGGAGTTGTCGCGGATCTGGTAGTCCGACTGGAGCTGAAGGGCGAAGATGTAGAAGGGCCGCGGGCCCAGGATCACCTCGCGCATGACGCGCTTGGCGTATTTGCGTTGCCAGCGGTCGCGGATGAGGCGCCAGAGGGTGCTCAGATAGTCCTTCAGCGGGTTGTAGTACTTGTCCGCGTGGTAGCGCGGAAAGCTCATCCAGGACAGGAACAGGCTGGCGAGGTTGTAGATGACCTCGTTCGAGGCCTCCTGGAAGAAGGTATAGGGGTACTTGATCTCGAAGTCCGGGTCCGGCGCATGGTCGGCGATCCGGCGGATGATCTCCGGATCGTTCGGAAAATGCGAGTAGGTGGACATGCCGTCCCGTTCGACGGTGATCCAGTCCGGGCGCAGGTAGCCGAACTCCACCGCCGTCACGTAGATGCCCCGCTGGCGCGCAATCTCGTTGGCGACGACGTGGTAGGGCAGCCGGTCGGCGTAGTAGAGGATGTCGGTCACGCCCTCGCGCTCGATCAGGGCTTCGAGCCAGGACCGCCAGGCCTTGAAGCTGCCGCGGTAGTTGATCGCCCCGCGCTTGCGCCAGTAGAGCCAGTCCCCGGCCGACAGGTTGACCCGCAACGTCTTGTGACCGGCGGCGTCGAGCGCTTCGGCGAGCTCGTACCAGAAGCGGGACGGCGGCCCTTGCAGGAAGAGAAAGACGCGGCGTTCGGACATCGATCACTGGTGCTCCGCCCCCGGGCCGGCGCTCCGTTCGCGTCGCACCGGGCGGAAGCGCGAGGCGCGCGGCGGCCAGGGGCGGATCTCGGAACCGAGCCCGGATTCGGCGGGAGGTGTGGTCCTGGGACCGGGCGCCCCTCCTATAGCGACGCGGGTCGGACGGGTCAATTTTCCGAGTGTTTCCGCGAAGTTCGTCAGCGCGGCGTCAGACGGTGCCCGAGAAGGTGTCGGATCCAGGCCTCGGCCACCACGCTCGCGCGCACCAGGGCCCGGAAGCGGGTGGCCGGGGGCGGCGCGACCCGTCCCTCGCGGATCTGGGCGATGCGGCGGACGATGTCCTCCACCTCGCAGGGCAGGCGCGAGACCGGGTCGACATAGGCCGGATAGAGAATCAGCGCGACGGCGACCAGTTCGTCGAGGGAGAGGCGGCGGCGGCGGCGCGGCGTGTGCTCGCGGTCCGCGGTGAGCCCCCATCCGGCGTAGAAGGGCAGCCCCCAGGTGGTCACCGGCACGCCGCGCAGGAGCGCCTCGAAGCCGGCGAGCGAGGTCATCGTGTGGACCTCGTCGGCGGCCTCGATGGCCGCGATGGCGTCGCCGCGCCGGAGCACCTCATCGGCGTGCTCCAGCACGAGCCGGTCGGGGAGCCAGCCGGCGCGGCTCCGGGTCACCAGGTCGGGATGCTCCTTGTAGACGATGTAGGCGTCGGGCCGCTCCTTCCGGATCGCGGCGAGGAGCGCCAGGTTGCCGGTGACCGCGAAGGTGCCGGTACGGATGGCGGCATCGTCGGGCACCTGCCCGGGCGCCAGGATGACCGGCCGCCCGCCGGACCGGGCGCGGAAGTCGAGCGCCTCGGCGGCGAGGTTGTACTTGGTCACCCGGGCGGCGACGATCGCCTCGCGCAAGGCGCGGGCGCGCATCAGCAGGGCCTCGTCGAAGACGGCCGTCTCGGCGAGCCGCTCGAAGCGGGAGGGGCGCCGGGCGTCGTAGTAGAGGCCCTCGTCGTCGAGGGCGAGGGAGGCCGGGATGGTCTGCATCGTGCCGAGGCCGACCGATCGGATGAAGCCGTCCTCCAGGCGGTCGATCCGGAGGCCGGCCCGAGCCGCGGCCTCGTCGAGGGCGGCGCCGCCGCGGGTGCCCCAGACGGTCAGCCGCGCGCCGCTCCGGGCCGCCGCGCGGATCGCGGAGGCCGGACGCGACGCCACGGCGACGGAGGCCTCCCATCCCTCCAGGAAGGTGCGGGCGGTCCGGGCCTTCTGGGCCGAGAAGCCGTAGGCGATCCGGTTCGCGCGGCGTCCGGCGTAGCGCCGGCGGAGCCAGGCGAGGAGGCCCAGGCCGGCTTCGGCGTCGACGGCGGCGCCCGTGAACGGGTCGGCATAGCGGGCGTCGTCCACGAAGGCGATCCGTGCGAGGTCGAGCCGCTCGGCGGGCGCGAGGCGCCGGCCCGCGAAGGGGGCGAGCCAGTCGGGCGCCGCGGCCAGCACGGCGCGGCGGCCGGCGAGCAGGGCCTCGAGCCCTAGGAGGCCGCCGGCGGCATAGACCGTGTCGATGCCGGCGAGGAGGTCCGGCCGGCCGCGGTCGGGGCGCAGGCGCAGTCCCTCCCGAACCGCGAGGGCGGCGAGGATGGGGGGTCGGCCGGCCGCAGCCCTCGGATCCACGGGCACGACCGCGACCGCGCCGTCGCCGTGGCGGGCGCGGGCCTCGGCGAGCAGGCCGAGCAGACGGTCGGGGTCGGCGGTGCCGTCGTCCGCGGCGTCGGCGACCAGCGCGGTCACCGGGCTGTGGGCCTCGGCCGGGTCGTCCAGGGCGGCGGCCGAGGCGGCGAGCAGGCGGTCGCCGAGCACGAGGTCGAGGATGCCCTGCAGGACGGCCGCCGAGGGGACGGCGGCGCCCTGCCCTGCCCGGGTCCGTGCGCCGGCCGGCACGGGCTCGCCGGGAATCGGCTCTGCGCACAGCCTGGCGGCGATGTGGGCGATCCCGAGCGAGGGCGGCGAGGCGGGGCCGAGGGGCAGCGGCTCTAGGCGGAGGAACGGCAGGCGGAACCGGCGCGCATGATCGCGCCCGCGTGCCTCGAGCCGCGGGTCCAGGCCGCCGATCACGCGATCCACCCTGCCGCCCTCGTCGTCGCCCGGCGAGGGGACCACCTCGTCGGCGTCGCAGAGGGCGGGCAGCCAGGCGGCCGCGGCCCAAGGCTCCGGCAGGAAGACGGCGGCGCGGACCGGGGCGGGCCGGAGCCCGGGGCCCGGGGCCGGGGCGGGCTCTCGCCCGGCGGGGCGGCGGCCGGGTTCGGTCGGGCTCGTCACGGGGCCTGCCGGCGCCTCTCGCGCTCGCGAGCGGTCTCGTCGTCGGGGTCGACCACGGCGGCGAAGCCGCGCATGCCGAGGTCGGCGATGACGGTCGGGACCAGGTTGGAGAGCCAGATCGACAGGACCAGCGGCCACGGGAAGGCGATCAGCGGGCGTCGGCGGGCGACCCCGCGGACGATCAGGGCGGCGGCGCGGTCGGCCGAGATCTCGAAGGGCTTGGCCCCCTTGTGGCGGTTCGCCATCGGGGAGGTGACGAAGCCGGGGCAGACGACCGTCACGGCCACGCCGGCGGGGCGCAGCCACTGGCGGAGCGAGTCGCCGTAGAAGCGCACCGCCGCCTTGCTGGCCGAATAGGTCGGCATGTCCGGATGGGCCTGGAGGCCGGCGAGCGAGGAGACCAGCACGATATGGCCGCGGCGGCGCGCGCGCATGCGCTCCACCACCGCCGAGACGGTGGCGATCACGCCCTTCAGGTTCACGTCGACGAGACGCATGGCGGTGTCGAGCGGCTCGGCGGAGCGGTCGGGACCGAGGCCGGCGGCGACGCCGGCATTGGCATAGAGGACATCGATGGGGCCGGTATCGTCGACGTCGGCCAGGAAGGCGGCGAGGCGGTCCAACTCGCGGACGTCGAAGATGCCCTCGCGCACCGTCGCGCCCTTGGCGCGAGCCCCGGCGGCCACGGCGGCGAGGCGGACGGGGTCGCGGCCGGTCAGCGCCAGAGCCACTCCGGGGCGGGCATGCGCCAGCGCCAGGGCGGCGCCGATGCCGCTGGAGGCACCGGTCACGACGACGGTGCGGGGGTCGGCGGAGGGGTTCATGCGCTCCTCATGCGGGCGATGCGTTCGGGCAGGTCCGGCAGCCCCGCCTTCAGGCGCTCGACGACGCCCTGGACGGCGGCGGCCATGCCGGGCTCGGTGTAGTAGTCGCCGCGGATCTGGGTGGTGTGGACGAGCGCGCGGACGAAGGCGGACGCCAGATCGCGGTCCGGCGGGCGGCGGCCGGCCCAGAAGCGGTCGAGGCCGTCCTGGAAGGTCAGGCCGGGGATGTCGAAGACGGCGCCGCCGAGCGCGATCGTCGGGCGGCCGGCCTGGATCGCGGCGATGCCGACCGTGGAATTGACCGTGACGACGCCCTCCGACCCGGCGATCAGGCGGGCGAGGTCACCGCCGTCGATGCAGTCGACCCGGCCGGCCGCGCCGGCCTCCGCGGCCGCTTCCGCGACGAGCTTCGCCCAAGGGGTCCGCAGGTTGTCGAGGGGGTGCAGCTTGACGACGAGGCGCGCGGCGGCGGGGGCGTGGCGACCGAAGGAGGCGACGACGGCGCGCATGGCCGCCGGCATGTCCGGGAAGGGCGAGTGGGCGCGGATCTGGAAGTCGCCGGAGAGTTGGAGGGGCAGGACGTACCAGGGCGCGGCCCCGGCCTCCAGCTTCTCGACGACCGCCGCGGCCGCGGCCTCGGGGCGCCGGCGGGTCAGCAGCTTCCTGCCCCAGAGCAGGTATTCGACGACCGGGTTGTCGATCGCGTAGCGCCGGTAGCGCGGATAGAGGGGCGTGCCGAACACCTCGCCCAGATGGTAGGCAAGGTCGTTCAGCGCGAACCTGAGGAACGGCGTGCGGAAGCGGACGGAGAAGTCGGGCTCAGGCGCCTCGGCGGCGAGGGCTCGGACGAGGGCCGGGTCGCGCGGAAAATGGGAGAGGGCCGACAGGCCGTCGCGCTCGAAGGTGATCCAGTCGGGCCGGAAGTAGCCCATCTCGAAGACCAGCACCCTGATGCCGCGCCGGCGCGCCTCAAGGATGGCGAGGCGGTGATACTCCCGGCTCTCGTTGTGGACGACCAGGTCGGTGGTGCCGTGCTCGTCCATGAGGCGGCCGACATGGTCCTGCCAGGCGTCGAGGCCACCGCGATAGTGCAGCGCCGGGCGGCGCCAGAAGAGCGCGTCGCCGGCGTGGAGCAGAACCTTCACGACGCGGTGGCCCTCGGCCTCAAGCGCGGGGGCGAGGCGAGCCTGGAACGGCGAGCAGGGGCCGAGGAGGAAGAGGAACGAGCGGGTCCCGGCCCGCGGGAGGGCCGCGGGCGCCTCAGCGGGGGCCGGGGACGGTCTGGACAGCATGCGCGGACCCTACAGAGCGCGCCGGCCGCCCGCAACGGCGCGCCGGCCCGGCACCGGGCTACTTGCCCTTGCCGAGAACTCTGAGGTCGGTCGCCACGCCGAGGACGCCGCGGGCGCCGCCCGTCGTCCGGTTGACGATGTCGACGAACTTGGCGAACTCCACCGAGGGCGCCGTGGCCACGTAGATGATGTCCTTGTCGCGGACCCACATGGACTTGGCGATGAAGAAGCCCTTGGGATCCGACAGGTTCAGCCGATAGACCGTCGGCACCTTGGCGGGTCCCGTCCAGGGCTGGTCGGGCCGGATGCGGCGGACGAGGCTCGGCTCCTCGAAGCGGAACACGAAGACGCCGGTGGCGTCCGCGGCGAGCGTGTTGAGGCCCCCGCCCCGGCCGATGGCCTCGGCGAGGGTGACGGTCTTGGTCTCGAACTTGATCTCGCGGGGCTCGGGCACGGCGCCGAGCAGCGTGTAGGTCTGCGGCGCGAAGGAGAGCAGGATCTCGTCGTCGGCCTGCAGGTAGACGTTGTTCTCCGGCACCAGGACCAGGTCCTCGAGAAGGATCGAGGCGGTGTCGTGTCCGCGCTTCAGGGTGACGGTCGTCTCGTAGGTGGTGAAGCGCGAGCCGCCGGCCAGCGCGACCGCGTCGAGGAGCTTGGTGCCGCCGACGTTGACCGGATAGCGGCCGGGCTTGGCGACGTCGCCCACCACGGTGGTCGAGTTCGCCTGGCTGTTGACGACGTTGACGAGGACCTGCGGCTGGATCGCCTTGTCGGCGAGGCCTTCCTGGATCGAGGCGCGCAACTGCTCGGCGGTCTTGCCGGCGCCCTTGGTGCGGCCGACATAGGGCACGAAGAGATTGCCGGTCTCGTCGATCTGGACCTGGAATTGGGCGCCGCGCGTCTGGGTGTTGGCGAAGAGGCCGTTGTCGCCGGCCTCCATGATCCGGATGTCGACCACGTCGCCGATGCCGAGCGGCAGCCGGCGGGGGCCCGAGCGAATCGAGAAGCGGTCGGCGAAGACGCGCGGCCGCCAGGGGCCGACGACCTTCACGACGGGCTCGTCGAGCGGCAGGATCAGGTAGTTCTCGACGGCGAGGCCCTGCTCGACCGCGGCGCTGGTGATCACGTTGGCGGACGGGCCGTCCGAGGGAAGCGTCGAGCACCCGGCGAGCGCGCAAGCGAGCCCGGCGGCGGCCGAAAAGCCGCGAAACGACCTGAACGCAATACTGGATGTCGTCACCGATGCCCCCGACGGCCGTCCGGCCGTTTCCGTCTGCCCCGACCCGCGGCGGTCCGCCGCCCCGAACCGAACCCGCTAGCGCATGTGATCCCTGATCGAACCCGTCACCATGAAGCTGATGGCCCAGATGGCGAACAGCGCCAGGAAGGCGATGAACGCATAGCGTCCGCGCTCCGGATACTCCGAATCCTGAGCCTCGCGGGGCGACACGAACAAAGCCAGATAACGCTGATTGCGCTCGCTGTCGATCCGGCTCCGCTCCAGCGCCGAGAGTGCGGTGACGTAGGCGGTCTGGGCGAATTCGCGCTCGGTGACGAGTTCCTGGTAGCGCATGAGCTGGGCGGACAGGGCCGGGCCGGCACGCTTGCTCACCGCCACCTTGGCCTTCTCGTCGGTGATCTGCTTCTCGATCGCGTCGACGCGGCTCTGCTGCACCACCACGCGCGGCGACTGGGGGCTCATCGTCTGCAGGAGCTGCTTCAGCTCCGCCTTGAGCCGCGTCGCCTCCGCCTCCAGGGCGTTGATGTTGACCTGGTTGGCCGTGGCGACCGCCGTCGGGTCGACCGCCCCGATCTCGCTCTGATACTTCTCCACGGCGAGGCGCGCATTGCGCAGGCGGTTCTCGGCATTCTCCACCTCGCGCTCGCTGTCGCGGACGAGGTCTCGCCGGGCGCGCTGGGTGATGTTGTTCACCAGGGCCTCGGTCATCTTCAGGATCTGCTGGCCGACGCGGCGGGCGTCCTCGGCCGAGAAGGCGCGGACGCGGACGCTGACGATGCCCGTGTACATGTCGAAGGTGACCGCCATCATGGAATTCATGTACTTGGTCATCTTCTCGACCGACACGTCGTTGTCCATGCGGTACCAGTAGTCCGCGCGCCCGATGCTGTAGACGCTGCGCAGGTCGACAGCCTTGTTCAGGTCCTCTACGAATTCGCGCGATTGCAGATACTCGGTCACGATGTAGCTATCGGCGAGGTCGGGCAGCGAGGCGGCCGGCGAGGCGACCATGCCGGCCAGCGCACCGGCGCTGGCGCTGGAGGTCTGCGCATTGCGGACCGCGAAGCGGAATTCGGAGTGGTACTGGTCGATCGCCCACAGATAGAGGTAGGCAGAGATGCCGATCGCCGGGAGGATGACCATCAGGACGAAGGACCAGAATGCGGCGCTGCGGGTCCGCGTACCCTTGTCGGCCTTGCCGGCCGCGACCTTCTTGGCCTTGACCTCGCCGAGGCGGGCGAGGAGACGGCTCGAGGCGATCTCCGGGATCGGCAGGGCATCGGGGGAATTGTCCTGGTCCGGCCGCGGGTTTGCCCCGCCTTCCTTGACGCGTCCCTTGCGGTTTCCGATCTCGACGAGGTTGCCGACCGGTTCGGCCGGCTTGGCCTCCTGCCGGGTGCCGGGCGTCTCGATCGCCGCAGGGTCGACGTCCTCGGGGATGTCGGCGACCGTCAGCCCCTCGCGCTCCGCACGGCGGCGGCGCGCTTCCAGGCGACGAGCCTTCATGTCCTCGGGCGAATTGACCAGATCGACCACTAGGCATTCTCCAGCGAGCGCAGCAGGCACTTGAACTCGGCGATACCCTCTTCCAGGCTTTCGAAATAGAAGAGGTGGCCGTCGACGAGGACCGCCGCGCAGTCGCAATAGGCCCGGATCGTGGCGAAGCTGTGCGACACCATGATCAGCCCCGACTGGGCCCTGCGCTCGGCGAAGGCACGCTGGCACTTCTCCCTGAATCGGTCGTCGCCGACCGCCGTGACTTCGTCCACCAGATAGCAATCGAAGTCCAGGGCCATGCAGAGTCCGAAGGCGAGCTTCTGCTTCATGCCGGACGAATAGGTCTGCATCGGCATTTCGAAATAGCGGCCGAGCTCCGAGAAATCGAGCACGTAGCGGCAGATCTCGTCGGGGTCCTCGCCGTACACGCGGGCGACGAAGACCGCGTTGTCGCGGCCGGTCATCTGCTTGTCGTAGCCGCCGTTGAAGCCGAGCGGCCAGGAGATCCGGCCGCGGCGGCGGATCTCGCCCCGGGTCGGAAGCTCGGTGCCGGCGATCAGCTTGAGCAGCGTCGACTTGCCGGCGCCGTTCGGACCCATGAGGCCGAGGCTCCGGCCGGCCGGGATGTCGAAGTTGACGTCGTTCAGGACGACCTTCGCACCTCTCTTGCCGCCATATTCCTTCGTCACGCCGCGCAGGCTGACGATGGAACGGATCGCTGGCCTCACCGCGACGTTCATCGGTCCTCGACTTTCACCCGATCCTCAGGCCCCGAGCCTACGACAAGGGCCGTCGGACGGTAAACATCCGCTTGCACGACGCCGCGCAAGAGCTTGTCATCCAACCGATAACCCTCGGTTAACGATGGGGCGCGGGTCCCCAGCGGGCGGCACGTTGCCGGGCGATCGGGCCGGAAATGTGGTGCGCGGGCGACGCCGTCGCCGGATCACCCGGTCCGTGACTTTTTTGCCGGCTCGATGACATAAATGCAACGCCCTAGCCGGGCTTGTGGTGGGCATGCCAATGCCAGGCGATGTCGATCCGGCGGGCGCACCAGACGGCGTCGTGACCGGCGACATAGTCGAGGAACCGGGCGAGCGCGGCGGCGCGGCCCGGCCGGCCTACCAGCCGGCAATGGAGGCCCACAGAGAGCATCCTGGGGCTGGTGGCGCCTTCCTGGTAGAGGACGTCGAAGCTGTCCTTCAGGTAGGTGAAGAACTGGTCCCCGGCGTTGAAGCCCTGCGGGGTGGCAAACCGCATGTCGTTGGCGTCGAGGGTGTAGGGGATCACGAGATGCGGCTCGCGCCCGCCGTCGACCCAGTAGGGCAGCTCGTCGGCGTAGGAATCCGAATCGTACAGGAACCCGCCCTCCTCCATGACCAGCTTGCGGGTGTGGACGGAGGACCGGCCGGTGTACCAGCCGAGCGGCCGCGACCCGGTGACCTCCGTGTGGATGCGGATCGCCTCGGCCATGTGGGCACGCTCCTCGGCCTCGGTGAAGTCCTTGTAGTCGATCCACTTCAGGCCGTGGGAGGCGATCTCCCAGTCGGCCTCCTTCATGGCCGCGACCGCGTCTGGGTTGCGCATCAAGGCATGGGCGACGCCGTAGACCGTGACCGGGATCTGCCGTTCCGTGAACAGGCGCCAGAGGCGCCAGAAGCCGACCCGGGAGCCGTACTCGTAGATCGACTCCATGTTCATGTGACGCTTGCCCGGCCAGGCGGCCGCGCCGACGATCTCGGACAGAAAGGCCTCGCTGGCGGCATCGCCGTGGATGATGGCGTTCTCGCCGCCCTCCTCGTAGTTGATCACGAATTGGACCGCGATACGGGCGCCCCCGGGCCATTTCGGGTCCGGCGGGTTGCGGCCGTAGCCCGCCATGTCGCGGGGGTACTTGGGGTCGGTCATGACGCCTCGCTTGCCGAAAGGAACGGCGGGAGGCTGGACCCGATCCGGTCCGGTTTCAAGGCTCCACGCGCGGGGATCCGATATCCGCCGGACGGGCACCCGGAATTGCGAGGTGGCTCAGCGTCCGCCGCCGGACTGCCGCCGCGAGGACAGGGGGACCAAGCGGAAATCGGGATGCCCTCCGCCGCCGCCCGAGCGGCCGGAGGGATCGGCCCCCAATCCCATCACGGCCGTTCCCATGGCGACGCTACAGAAGGTCACCAGGAACCCGAACACGAGGAGCAGAATGGGAACGAGGCGCTCCTCGGCGGTGACGATGAGGCTGCGCAGGTTGCCGACGTCGAAGGCGATCACGGCGCCGCTCAGCACGATCGCGACCGCACCGCCGGCCAGCATGTTCCAGGCGAGCAGGCGGAGCAGAGGCTCGGAGTCGCGGCCGGTGCGCGGGTTCGGCAGTTCGGGGCCCCTCGTCATGGCGCATCCTCTCCCGTCTGGTCGCTTCTCGCGGGGGCGACCGACCCTCTCCTCGTCACGCCACCGGGCAATGCCCCTTGGCGCCGCCGCCAACCGGATCCTAGTCCCGTACGATCCGTCCGAGCCAGTGGTAACTCGGCCTTCCGATCTAGGCAGGACTACGGAGACTCCATTCCTGCGGATCACCATAATGGATTCTGCGACGCTTTACCTCCTGTGAGACTTGACCGTACCCTGAGGGCACTCGATTCGTTGCCGCGGAGGGCACCGCCCGTGTCGCTGCGTCCGCTTTCCGGTCCATCATCCGCCCGGCGGGGGCCCCCGTCGAGCCGGCCCGCTGACGCCCTCGACCGCCGGATCGCGGCCATGCGGGCCGTGGTGGCGGCCTCCGGCGCCGGCACGACCTCGGACGTGCTGAGGATCTTGCGCGACGCCTTCCCGGATGCCTCGCTGGCCGATCGCGTCGCGGCGCTGGAGCCCGGCGCGGACGACTGAGAATCAGACGGTCGGCTCGCGACCGTCCTCGCCGTCGTCGGGCGGCTCCCGGGTCGTCTTGCTTTCCAGGTCCTCGCGCTGGCGGGCCCGATACCAGGACCAGCCGACCGGGATGAACGCGAGATACGCGATGGCGAGGAGGGCCAGGATCGGGAACGGATAGGCCACCAGGGCGGCAACGAAGAGCACGAGCAGGACCGAGACCGGGATCACGCGCTCGCGCGGGACGCGGGTGCCCATCTTCTTGCCCGAGAAGGTCGGGATCGTCGACACCATCATGAAGGCGACGAAGAGGGCGTAGACGGCGATGACGGTCGCGATCGCCCGGTTGTGGGGGATGGTTATGAAGTCGTTGAGGTAGAGCGGCAGCAGCACCGTGACGGCACCGGCGGGGGCCGGCATGCCGGTGAAGTAGTTGGCCTGCCAGTCGGGCTTGGGCTTGTCGATCATGACGTTGAAGCGGGCGAGCCGCAGGGCGCCCGCAATGGCGAAGGCCAGGACGGCGAGCCAGCCCAGCGAGCGGATCTCTTCGAGCATCCAGATGTAGAGCAGGAGGCCCGGGACGACGCCGAAGTTGACGAAATCGGCGAGGCTGTCGAGTTCGGCGCCGAACTTGGAGGTCCCCTTCACCCAGCGGGCGACGCGCCCGTCTACGGCGTCGAGGAGCGCGGCGAGGACGACTGCGCCGACCGCCCATTCCCAGCGCTCCTCGAGGGCCATGCGGATGGCCGTCAGGCCGGCGCAGAGCGCGAGCAGCGTCACCAGATTGGGCAGGACGATGCGGAACGGCACGGCGCGGAGCCGGATGAAGCGCCGGCCCGTGCGGGTCGACTGATGGACGACGGGCGGGAAGAGATCGCTCATGGGACGAGGCCTCCTCAGCTGACGCGGACCACCGTGTAGCCCGAGCCCGGGCGCGACAGGTCGGCGAGGACGGTCTCGCCCGCGACGGTCGTCTGGCCGACGGCGACGAGCGGCACCGTGCCGGCGGGCAGGTAGACGTCCAGGCGGGACCCGAAACGGATCATGCCGAAGCGGTCGCCGGCCTGGATGGTCTCGCCCTCCTTCACCCAGGAGACGATGCGGCGTGCGACGAGCCCGGCGATCTGCACGCAGCCGATCGTGTGGCCGGCGCCGGGGCGCTCGCCGGTCTCGATGACGAGGCCGTTGCGCTCGTTGTCCTCGCTCGCCTTGTCGAGCTCGGCATTGACGAACTTGCCGGGCTTGTAGGCGATGCGCAGGATGCGGCCGCCCACCGGCGCGCGGTTCACGTGACAATTGAAGACGTTCATGAAGATCGAGACGCGGATCCAGCCCTCGTCGCCAAGGTCGAGTTCGCGCGGCGGCACGGCGGGGCCGACCTGCGAGACGCGCCCATCGGCGGGCGCGACGACGAGGCCCGGCGAGACCGGCGTGACGCGCGGCGGATCGCGGAAGAAGGCGACCACCCAGATGGTGAGCCCGAACAGGACCCAGGCGAGCGGGGACCAGACGAAGGCGGCGACCACGGTCGCCAGGGCGGAGCCGGCCACGAAGGGATAGCCTTCCCGGTTCACCTTCGGGACGGCGGTTGCGATCGACTTCAGGACGGAGCTCATCGGAGGGTGCGGGTCCTCTGTTCGGAACGGGACGCGGCCCGGCGGGGCGCCTGCCCTCAACGCGCCGGGGCGGGTGACGTTTCGCACGGATCCGGCGGGATGGGAAGGCGAGGCGCCGGCGCTTTACTCGAAGCCCTCGTTGGGGATCTTCAGGAGCCGGCCGCAGTGCTTGCAGTGCACGGCGTCGATGTCGTGCTGCAGCAACCCGCAGTCGGGGCATTCGAAGTCGACCTTGTTGGGGCGGAACATCACCTGGGCGAGGCGCACGAAGAGCGACACGCCGAAGATCATGATGACCACGGAGAGAAGACGGCCGCCGGTCCCCTCCAGGGTGATGTCGCCGAAGCCGGTCGTGGTCAGGGTCGTGACCGTGAAGTAGAGCGCGTCGGCGTAGTTCTCGATCTTCGGGTTGGAGCGGTGCTGGGTCTCGTACACGATCGCGGTCATCAGGAAGATGAAGACCAGGAGGTCGAGGCCGCTCATGAGGGCGGCGCGGTTGTCGCGCACGAAGGCGAAATCGCCGCGCAAGCGCTCGATCAGCTTGTAGGAGCGGAAGAGCCGGAGGGTCCGGGCGATCCGCAGGAAGGCCAGTCCCTCCCCGGCGAGCGGCGCCAGAAGCGAAACGACGACCACCATGTCGACGAGGCCGAGCGGGTGCAGCAGGTCGCGCAGACGGTTCTGCGAGATCCAGAGGCGGGCCGCGACCTCCAGGAGGATGAGCAAGCCGATGGCGAGGTCGACGACCTCGATCCACGGGCCGCGCGGCAGGAAGGACGTCGCCACGATGAAGGCGATCGTGGAGAAGTCGAAGAGCACGATGCCGAGCCGGAAGCGGTGCGCAGCCTCGCCGTCGCCCTCGTACAGGTCCCGGATGCGGAGCTTGAGGTTCATGGCCCGGGTCCGCCCGCCGGGCCGGTCAGACCGAGACCTCGATCTTTTCCTGCTCCAGCGCGCGGCGGGTCGCCGGGCGGGCGAGCACCTTGCGGGCGTGCGCGGTCCAGGCCGGGAAGGGGCCGAGGTCGAAGCCGTCCAGGCGGTAGAGGAAGACCCAGAAGGTGAAGAGGTAGGGATCGGCGAGGGTGTAGCCGCCGTCCACGGCCCAGTCCCGGCCGTCGCCGAGCAGGCCGTCGATGTAGGCGCACTGCTCCAGGACCGTCTTCATGCCCTTCGCCTGCAGGGCCGGGAAGAGGGCGGGGTCGTCGACGAAGCGCGCGGGGCGGCGCACGGAGGCGTAGGCGGCGGCATGGAAGGACGATGTCAGCCAGTTCATCCACTCGATCATGCGCGCCTCGCGCGCCGGGTCGGCCGGGATCAGGCCTGCCTCGGGATTGGTCCGGCCGAGATAGATCATGATGGCGTTGGCCTCGGTGAGGAGGTCCGTGCCGCCGCCGATGCGGCCGGGCACACCCGAGAGCGCGGGCACGCGGCCCTTCGGGTTCATGGCCTTCCACTCGGGGGTGACCGTCTTCACGCCGGCCTGGACCCATTCGAGGCCGTAGGGCTTGCCGATCTCCTCGAGGACGATGTGGGGGGCGAGGGAGCAGGCGGCGGGCGAGTAGTAGAGCGTGTGCATGATCGACTCCGGTCCGGGGAGCGGCACCGTCGCCCATCGGGATCCGGATGTCACGGGAGAAAATGGCTCCGGACGGCGCCCCTGGTCAGAGCCCGCGGCGCGCGCGGCCGACCGCTTCCAGGAGCTGCTGCACGCCGGCGACAAGCGCCAGGTAGATGGTGGTGACGAGCAGGCCGGTACGCACGCTGTGGGGAGGATCGAGCTGCTCGGCGAGCGCGATCCCGGCGAACACGAACCAGGCGAGCGTGACGGCGAGCGTCAGGGGCCGCCAGCGCTCCACCCGGACCGGATGCACGAAGGCGATCGGCAGGAAGGTGGTGACCGCGAGGGCGATCGTCACGGCGGACACGACGAGCGGATCCGGCCGGAAGACGAAGAAGAGGAAGACCACGCCGTTCCACACGGCCGGGAAGCCGCGGAAGGCGTTGTTCTTCATCTTCATGCGCGTGTCGGCGAAATAGAGCGCGCTCGTGAAGACGATGACGCCCGCCAGGCCGAGCGCGACGGGCGCGGAGGCGAAGCCGCCGGTCGCCAGCGCGAAGGCGGGCAGGAACACGTAGGTGACGTAGTCGACGACGAAGTCGAGCGCGGCGCCGGAGATGGTCGGCAGGTTGCGTTCGACGTGGAACTTGCGGGCGATCGGACCGTCGATGCCGTCCACCACGAGGGCGATGCCCAGCCAGGCGAAGAAGGCCTGCCAGTCGAGGCGGTAGGCCGCGACGGCGGCCAGCATGGCGAGAACGATGCCGGACGCCGTGAAGGCATGCACGGCGAGCGCGATCAGGACGTTCTGGCGCTTGGCCACGGCGGAGGCGATGTTCACGGGAGCCCCCTCGCCCCGATCGGTCCTCGAGCCGCGGCGCGCGGACGGGCCACGAACACCCCGGACGCTGTGCACCCTGACATGGCGCTCACCTGGTTCTCCCTTTTCGACCGGTGCACGGCCCTTGTCACTTAATAACGATCATAGCGGATTGGTTCGCTCGGTTCCATAGCGGGGACGCGGTCCTACCCCGGCCTCCCCCGAGAAGCCTCCGCTGTGCCGCGCTGCGGCGCGCAGTCACGGTCCTCCGGCGCGGATCGTCCCCCTCCCGCCCGGTCGCCTCCGGGGTCAACCTGACGGCTGCGTTCGAGTTCAAGAGCGCGGACGGCCCGGCCCGCATCGAGGACGTCTGCAGCGCATCCGCGCAGCCTGACACGCGTCAGCGGCGGACTTCGAGGGGGCGGGCTTCGCGGCAAGGCGGGCCCGCCCTTCGCGTTTGCGGACTACGCGTGCCGCAGCTGCGCCGCCCTACTCCGCGGCTTCCGTCTTGCGGGCCTTGACGGCGAGGCCGAGCGTGTCGCTCTCCTCGGTCTCGCGCAGGCGCTCGCGCGCCTCGTCGACGGCGCGCTGGCGCTCCCACATGGACGCGTAGAGGCCGCCGCGGGCGAGGAGGTCGTCGTGATGGCCGCGCTCGACGACGACGCCCTGGTCGAGGACCAGGATCTCGTCGGCGTTGACGACAGTCGACAGGCGGTGGGCGATCACCAGGGTCGTGCGGTTCTTCGAGACCTGGTCGAGGGCGGCCTGGATCTCCCGCTCCGTGTGCGTGTCGAGGGCGCTCGTCGCCTCGTCGAGCATGAGGATCGGCGGCGCCTTCAGGATCGTCCGCGCGATCGCGACGCGCTGCTTCTCGCCGCCGGAGAGCTTCAGCCCGCGCTCGCCGACCTCGGTGTCGAACCCCTTGGGCAGGCGTGCGATGAAGTCGGAGATCTGGGCCATGCGGGCGGCCTCGCGGACCTCCTCGTCGCTGGCGTCCGGGCGGCCGTAGCGGACGTTGTACGCGATGGTGTCGTTGAACAGCACCGTATCCTGCGGGACCATGCCGATCTGGCGGCGCAGGCTCGCCTGCGTGACGTCGCGGATGTCCTGGCCGTCGATCAGGATGCGGCCGGAACTGGCGTCGTAGAAGCGGAACAGCAGCCGCGAGATGGTCGACTTGCCGGCGCCGGACGGGCCGACGATGGCGACGGTCCGGCCGGCCGGGACCTCGAAGGAGACGCCCTTCAGGATCTTGCGGTCGGCGTCGTAGTGGAAATGCACGTCCTCGAAGCGGACCGTGCCGGCGCTGACCTTCAGGGCCGGCGCGCCCGGCTTGTCGACCACCTCGGCGGGCACGTCGAGGACGCGGAACATCGCCTCCATGTCGGCGATGCCCTGGGTGATCTCGCGGTAGAGCGTGCCGATGAAGTTGAGCGGCATGGAAAGCTGCGTCATGAGCGCGTTGATCATGACGAAGTCGCCGACCGTCTGCTCGCCGGCGAGCACGGCGCGCGCCGACATCACCATGACGATGACCATGCCGACCGTGAAGATCACGGCCTGGCCGAAGTTCAGCCAGGCGAGCGAGGTGTAGGTCTTGGTGGCGGCGATCTCGTACTTGGCGGTGGCGCGGTCGTAGCGGTCGGCCTCGAGCTTCTCGGCGTTGAAGTATTTCACCGTCTCGAAGTTCAGGAGGCTGTCGACGGCCTTGGACATGGAGTCCGTGTCGGCCTCGTTCATGTCGCGGCGGATCTTGATGCGCCAGTCGGAGGCCTTGACGGAGAACCACACGTAGAGCCAGACCGTGACCGCCATGACCAGCACGTAGGTCCAGTCGAACTGGTAGGCGATGACGGCCGCCATCAGGGCGAATTCGATGATCGTGGGGATGCCGGCGAGGATCGTCATGCGGACGATCGTCTCGATGCCGTTGGCGCCGCGCTCGATGATGCGGGACAGGCCGCCCGTGCGCCTCTGCAGGTGGAAGCGCAGCGAGAGGTCGTGCAGGTGGCGGAAGGTGGTGTTGGCGAGCTCGCGCACCGCATGCTGGCCGACGGCGGCGAAGATGGCGTCGCGCAGCTGGTTGAAGCCGTTGAACAGGACGCGGACGACGCCGTAGGCGACGACCAGCATGACGGGCGCGGCCAGGAGCTGGACGGTGGTCGGACCCGAGCCGGGCGCAGCGAGGCCGTCGGTCGCCCATTTGTAGATGTAGGGCAGCATCACCGTCAGGAGCTTGCCGGCGAGGAGCGCGGCGAGCGCGATCACGACTCGGCGCTTCAGGTCGGCGCGGTGGTGGGGCCAGATGTGGGGCCACAGGGCCCGCAGGGAGTCGAGGGTGCGCCCCTTGTCCGCCGAGATCCGCGACGAGTTGGCGGCGGTCGAGCCGTGTGGGTTCATGAGCCTGGCGTTCCGATGCTGCGGGGGCGTCCGCGCCCGTATATAGACGCCGTCCCCGGGGGAACGTAAGGGCCGGATCGCGAATTCGGCCGATGCGCGGCACCGTCGCGGCGCCGGCGGTGGCCTGGCGCTTGACGGGCCGGACCGGTCGGGCAACAGAAGCGGGCATGAGCGAGATTCGATCCATCTGCGTGTTCTGCGGCTCGGCCAACGGCAACGACCCCGCCTTCGCGGAGGCCGCCCGCGCGCTCGGGCGCGCCCTGGCGGCGGCGGGGATCCGGCTCGTCTACGGCGGCGGCTCGATCGGGCTGATGGGCACGGTAGCGCGCGAGGTGCTGGCGGCGGGGGGCACGGTGCTCGGCGTCATCCCGCAGTTCCTGGTCGACCGCGAGGTGATGCTGCCGGAGGTGACGGAGCTGATCGTCACGCAGGACATGCACCAGCGCAAGCGCATCATGTTCGAGCAGGCGGACGCCTTCGTGGCCCTGCCGGGCGGCATCGGGACCCTGGAGGAGGTCGTCGAGCAGATGACCTGGGTGCAGCTCGGGCAGCATGCCAAGCCGATCGTGCTCGTCGACATCGCCGGCTTCTGGGCGCCCCTCGCCGGCCTCCTGCAGCACATGACCGCGACGGGCTTCATCCGGCCGGGGTTCGAGGTGAGCTACGCGGTGGCGGCGAGCATCGCGGATGTGCTGCCGGCCGTCCGGGCCACGGCAGACGCGGCGCGTCCGGCCGCGGCCGCCCTTCCCGTCGGCCTCGACAAGCTCTGAGGCGCGGGCGACATCGTCCCCGGCGGGATGGACGTCCCGGCAGGCATCGCGGCCATGCGCGCGGGTGCGCTTGACCGCGCCGGGCCGCATCGGCACTTTCCGCGGCTTCGAGCGAGGGAGCCCATGCCCGTACTCCTGGCGATCGCCGCCGCGGCCTTCATGTCGACCGTCGTCATGCGCATGACCGACCCGGTGGTCGGACCGCTGTCGCAGGCCTTCGGCGTCGCGCCGGCCGACATCGCGGTCTTCGCCACCGCGTATGCGGTGCCCTATGCCTTGTTCCAGCTGGTCTTCGGCCCTTTCGGCGACCGCTACGGCAAGACCCGGGTGATCCGCATCGCCCTCACGGTGCTGACGCTGACGATCGTGGCTTCCGCGCTGGCGCCGGACTACCGGTCCATGCTGGCGATCCGCTTCTTCTCGGGCATGTTCGGCGGCGGCATCATCCCGCTCGGCCTCGCCACGATCGGCGACCGCTTCGCGCTGCCCGAGCGGCAGATCATGCTGTCGCGCTTCATGATGGGGACGATCGCGGGGCAGATCACCGGCTCGTTCCTGACCGGCGTGCTCGCCGAGTTCCTGGACTGGCGCACCGTCTACCTCGCCTATGCGGTGTTGTCGGGGATCATCGCGGTCGCGCTCTTCACCATGCCGGCGGTCGCGGCCGGCCGGCCGGAGCCGCTGACGTTCGGCGGGGTGGTGCGCCGCTACGCCGGCATCGTCTCGAGCGAGAAGGCACGCGTGCTGCTGCCGACCGTCTTCATCGAGGGCGGGATCTTCTTCGGTTTCCTGTCCTTCGCGCCGGCCTACCTGTCGGAGATGCGCGGGCTGTCGTCGGGCGAGATCGGCACCGTCATCGCGGCCTACGGGATCGGCGGCATGCTGTTCGGGGTCACGGCGCGGTTCTTCGTGACCCGGCTCGGCACCACCGGCATGATCGTCGGCGGCAGCCTGATGGGCGGGATCGCCATCGCGTTCCTGTCCCAGCCGATGCCGCTCTGGGCCTACATGGTGCAGTCCGGAGCGGTCGGCATGGCCTTCACGCTCATCCACAACAACCTGCAGACCCGCGCCACCGAGCTCGCCCCCCAGGCGCGCGGCTCCTCGGTTGCGGTCTTCGCCTGCTGCCTGTTCCTCGGCAACGGCACGGGGCCCTTCCTGATGAAGCAAGCCGTCGGGGTCGTGGGCTATGTCACGCTGTTCCAGGCGCTGGCACTGATCCTGACGGTGTTCGGGATCGTCTCGGCCCTGCTGATCCGGGCGAGCGAGCGGACGTTGCCGGCGCATTGACGGCCGGACGCGCGGGCTGGCGAGACGCGCTTCGAGCGTCGCGGATCGGCGGCCGGGCGCGCATAGCCGGCTCCGCCCCAAACCCCTGCCGCCGGACTTGCCGGGCCGCGGCCGGCCGGCTATCGCGAGGCGAGCCCCGGAACGGAAGGTGCCCCGCATGACTCGCCGCCGTCTTCTTCGCGCCTTCGCGGCCGCCCTGGCGGGCGCCGCTCTCGCCACGGCGTGGCCCGCCGGTCCCGCCCGGGCCGCCGGCAAGGCCCCTCCCCCGGCACCCGCCGGGGCTTCGCCGGAAGCCGTGGTGCGCAACCTCTACGACCGCTACGCGGCCGGCGCCTTCGACTACATGACCGACCGGCGCCTCGCCGCCCGCACCTTCACGGCCGCCACCGCCGGCCTCCTCGCCCGGGCCTTCGCCAAGTCGAAGAAGCTCGACGAGCCGGGCATCGACTACGAGCCGCTGATCGACGGGCAGGACGGCGAGGTGAAAGGCCTCACCGTCGCCACGACCGCGGCGACGACCGACAAGGCGACCGTGACGGCGACCTTCAAGAGCTTCGACGAGACGCTGACGGTCACCTTCGAGTTCCGCCGGGAGAAGGGCGTCTGGCGCGTCGAGGATATTCGCGGGCGCGAGGGGACTAGCCTGAGGGGCGTGGCGAAGGCGTTTCTGGGGGAGTGAAGCCGCTCCCACGCAGTTCCGACCATTTTCTCTGCCTTTGCTGGGCTTGTCCCGACAATCTAGGCCACGAAGGCGGACGGCGCGTCCCGGATGCCCGGGACAGGCCCGGGAAGGACAGAAACGAATGCTCGACTAGGAGACGAGACTACATGGGCTGAGTATCGCAGGGGCGGGGCGCGGAAGGGCGGAGCGCGGGCCGAGGCCAGCGTCCTAGCCCGGCAGCGACTCTTCGGGATCCAGCGCCGGAATGCCTGTCGGCGCGAAGTGCCGGAGGTTGCGGGTGAGGATGGTCAGGCCGTGCACCGACGCGGTGGCGGCGATAATCAGGTCGGCGAGTTCAGGGACGGTCGGGCGCGCCTTCTCGGCGAGACGAGCGACAGCCAGCGCCACAGCCGCGTCCATGGGCAGGATCCGGTCCGCGAAGTCTGTGAGGAGACCGTCCCGGAACGCAGCGAGTTGGGCGGCGCGGTCCGGCTTGCCGTCACGGATGAGTTTCAGGATGCCGGCCTCGACCTCCGCGACCGTCATGGCGCTCAGGCGGATCCGGGCATCGTTGCGGCGCATCCAGTCGACGAGCCCCGCCGACCGCGCAATCCGCCGCGGTTCGAAGAGCGAGACGATGTTGGTGTCGAGGAGATACAAGGCCCGCTCAATCGGCGAAATCGGAGCCGAGCGGCCGATGCCGCTCGTTCCAGGGCCTGTCCCCGAGGTCGCCGCCCTCCCCCGCCCCGACGGTCAGCAGCATGAGGTCCGCGAGCGTCGGTGCCGCCTTCGGCCTCGCGTTCCACTCCGCCTCAGAGACGATGACCACCGCCTCCTTGCCGTGCCGAGTCACTCGCTGGGGCTCCCCGGCGAGGGCCAGGTCGATCAGCTTGGAGAAGGCGGCACGGGCTTCGTGAATGGGGTAGCTGCGCATGGGCGGGCTCCGGCAGGCCCGCCATTATGTACAGAATGGACCCTCATTTGTCCATAATTCGGCAAGCCGAGGCTCACGCACTCCTCGTCCCGCTCCTCACCAACTTGTAAACGATACTGTCCATCAGCGCCTGGAAGCTCGCGTCGATGATGTTCTCGCTCACCCCGATGGTGAACCAGCGGTTGTCCTCGCCGTCCTTCGATTCGATCAGGACGCGGGTGGTGGCGCCGGTGCCGCCGTTGAGGATGCGGACCTTGAAGTCGACGAGTTCGAGGTCGGCGATGAGGGGCTGGTACTGGCCGAGATCCTTGCGGAGCGCGCCGTCCAGCGCGTTGACGGGGCCGTTGCCTTCGGCGGCGGAGAAGACGATCTGATCGCCGACCTTCACCTTGACGGTCGCCTCCGAGACGGTGACGAGTTCGCCGATGGCGTTGTAGCGGCGCTCGACCATGACGCGGAAGCTCTGCACCTCGAAGAAGTTCGGCACGGCGCCGAGGGTGCGGCGGGCGAGGAGTTCCAGGGAGGCGTCGGCCGCCTCGTAGGCGAAGCCGCGGGCCTCCCGGTCCTTCACCTCGGCGAGAAGGCGGTCGAGCTTGGGGTCGTTGCGGTCGACCTCGAGGCCGAAGCGGGCGAGCTCGGCGAGGAGGTTCGACTTGCCGGCCTGGTCGGAGACGAGCACGCGGCGGCGGTTGCCGACCACCTCGGGCTCGACGTGCTCGTAGGTCTTCGGGTCCTTGACGAGCGCGGAGGCGTGGATGCCGGCCTTGGTGGCGAAGGCGGAGGCGCCGACATAGGGCGCGTGGCGGTTGGGCGCGCGGTTCAGGAGCTCGTCGAAGGCGCGCGACAGGTGCGTGAGTTCGCGCAGCTTGCCCTCGGGCACGCCGGTCTCGTAGCGCTCGGCGAACTCGGGCTTCAGGGCCAGGGTGGCGATCAGGGTGACGAGATTGGCGTTGCCGCAGCGCTCGCCGATGCCGTTGAGGGTGCCCTGGATCTGGCGGACCCCGGCCCTCAGCGCGGCGAGGGAATTGGCGACCGCCTGGCCGGTGTCGTCATGGGCGTGGATGCCGAGGCTGTCGCCCGGCACGGCGCGGGCGACCTGGCCGACGATGCGCTCGACCTCGTGGGGCAGCGTGCCGCCGTTGGTGTCGCAGAGCACGACCCAGCGGGCGCCGGCCTCGTGGGCGGCGCGGGCGCAGGCGAGCGCGTAGGCGGGGTTCGCCTTGAAGCCGTCGAAGAAGTGCTCGCAGTCGACCATCACCTCGCGACCCCGCGCGCGGGCGGCGGCGACGGACTGGCGGATGCCCTCCAGGTTCTCCTCGAGCGTCGTGCCGAGCGCCACGTGGACGTGGTAGTCCCAGGATTTCGCGACGAAGCAGATCGCGTCGGCCTTCGCCTCCAGGAGCGCGACCACGCCGGGATCGTTGGAGACCGAGACGCCGGCGCGGCGGGTCATGCCGAAGGCGGTGAAGCGGGCGCGCTTCGTGCGCTTCTCGGCGAAGAAGGCGGTGTCGAGCGGGTTGGCGCCCGGATAGCCGCCCTCGACATAGTCGATGCCGAAATCGTCCAGCCACTTCGCGACCACGATCTTGTCCTCGAGGCCGAAGTCGACGCCTGACGTCTGGGCTCCGTCCCGGAGCGTGGTGTCGAAAAGATGGACGCGGGCGCGGGCGGTCATGGCTCTTTTTCTCCGGTCGGGGCCGGCGGACTGGCCGTGTCGTGGTCGGGGTGCTGGAAGGAGACGAGGCCGGCGAAGAAGGCCTCGATCGCGGCGGCATTCCCGGGCGGTCGGCCGGGCAGGTCGGCGAGTTCGTGGAACCACGGCACGCGGCTCTCCGTGCCGAGCTGGATGGCCGGACGGATCGCGGCCGGGTCGTCGAAGGCGCCGATGGCGATCTCGACGGCGTCGAAGCCGTCCGGCTCGTAGGTCAGCGGCGTGCCGCAGGCCGCGCAGAAGCCGCGCCGGACCTTGTTGGACGAGCGGAAGCAGGCCGGCTCGCCGCGCGTCCAGACGAGGCCGTGGGCGGTCACGAGCGGACCGAAGAAGGAGCCGAAGGCCTTCTGGCACATGCGGCAGTGGCAGATCGAGGCGCGGCCGAGGGAGGCGGCACGGAAGCGCACCGCGCCGCACTGGCATCCGCCGGTCAGGGGGGTGGCCGTCATGGGGCGTCCTGGGTGGTACGGTGTTCGAGCAGAACGGCGACCTCGCCGAGGAAGTGACGTGCCCGTTCGATCGCATCCTGAACCCGTTCGGCGTCGTCCAGGGGCCTGGGATCGTAATCCGCTTCGGTCCTGAGTTCCTCGGCCGCGTTCAGCCAGCGCCCCAGATGCACTCCGACGAGGCCCGGGCGGACGACGAGGAGACCGAAACCGGCGATGACCGAGCGATGCTTGCGAACGCGCCCGGCCCCGGCAGGATCGAGGCTCAGAAGGCTGGCGCGGGCGGCATGGAACATGGCGAAGTACGCTCGGTTGGCCGCGCCCTCCAGGAGCGCCGCCTCCATCAGATGTTCGGCCGAACGGAGCGATTGGCCCGCCTTGTCGAGCAGAACCCGGATCATCATCTGGTCTACCCACCGATCGGAAGAGGCCGAATCGGATTGCCAAAGCCGTCGACCCCGCGATCCCACTCCGATCGGGTATAGGGCCTGCCGTGAAGCCGGACCCCGAACACCATCAGGACGTCGAAGGCCAGTTCGCCCAACGCGACGATCCGGCTCGTGTGGGACCAGCCTCCGTCCTCGAAGACGACAGCCACCTCCAGATCGTCCGGGGTCGGCTCGTCCTCCCGCAGGGACGGTTCGACAGGGTGGACTGCGGCCACCACATTCGGGAACGCGCTGCGCAAAAGGTCGGAGTACATTCCGATCGCGCCCGCGATCACTTCGGGCGTGATCCGCGCCGGCCAATCGGGCCAGTTCCGGCGAGTAGGGTCGCCGTCGAACAGCGCCTTCGTGCTCACCGTCCGACCTCCCATTCCGTTCGGATCTCGCCGGTCTTCGGGTCCTTCGAGTCCTTCAGAACCACCCCCATGGCGGCGAGTTCGTCGCGGAGGCGGTCGGATTCGGCGAAGTTCCTGGCCTTGCGGGCGGCGAGACGGGCCTGCACGAGGGCCTCGACGGCCGCCTGGTCGACGCCGGCGGCCGCCTTCTTGCGCGAGGCCCAGGCCTCGGCGGTCTCGCCGAGGAAGCCGAGGAAGCGCAGGGATCCGACGAACCTGGCGAGATCCCCCTCGCTCCCCGAGCGCTGGGCGGCGTTGCGCAGACCGTGCAGCTCGGCGATGGCCTTCGGGGTGTTGAGGTCGTCCGACAGGGCCTCGATCACGGCGGGGTCGGGCTCGGCGGCGGGCAGGTCGCGGGCGAGCCAGTACCAGTCGTCGAGCGTGCGCGCGCTCTCCTCGACGCTCTTCAGGGTCCAGTCGATGGGCTGGCGATAGTGGGTCTTCAGCATCGTCAGGCGCAGGACCTCGCCCGGCCAGTCGTCGAGCAGCTCGCGGATGGTGAAGAAGTTGCCGAGCGACTTCGACATCTTCTCGCCTTCGACCTGCAGGAAGCCGTTGTGCATCCACACCTGGGCCATGACGGGCGTGTGGAAGGCGCAGCGCGACTGGGCGATCTCGTTCTCGTGGTGCGGGAAGACGAGGTCGATGCCGCCGCCGTGGATGTCGAAGGTCTCGCCGAGGTGCTTCCAGGACATGGCGGAGCATTCGAGGTGCCAGCCCGGACGGCCGCGGCCCCAGGGGGAGGCCCAGCCCGGCTCGTCGTCGGTCGACGGCTTCCAGAGCACGAAGTCCATCGGGTCGCGCTTGTAGGGCGCGATGTCGACGCGGGCGCCGGCGATCATGTCGTCGAGGGAGCGGCGGGCGAGCGCGCCGTAGTCGGCCATGGAGGGCACGTGGAAGAGCACGTGGCCCTCGGCTGCGTAGGCGTGGCCGCTCGCCACCAGGCGCTCCATGATGGCGATCATCTCGGCGATGTGCTCGGTCGCGCGCGGCTCCACGGTCGGCGGCAGGCAGCCGAGCGCGGCCACGTCGGCGGAGAACTGCGCGTAGGTCTTTTCGGTCAGGTGCCGGATGGCGTCGACCGGCTTCATCTCGGGGAAGTCCTGGACGGCGCGCGCGTTGATCTTGTCGTCGACGTCCGTGACGTTTCGCACGTAGGTGACGCGCGCGGCCGGTTCGTAGAGTTGCTTCAGGAGCCGGTAGAGCACGTCGAAGACGATGACGGGCCGGGCGTTGCCGATATGGGCGAAGTCGTAGACCGTCGGCCCGCAGACATACATGCGCACGTGCGAGGGATCGAGCGGGCGGAACTCCGCCTTGTCGCGCGTCAGCGTGTTGTAGAGCCTGAGGACCACGTCGAGAACTCCCATGCCGGCCGGCCGGGGTCTCATCTGGGCTTTCGCGAGGTCAGACGGAACCGGGCCAGCGTTTCAGCTAGCCGCAAATGATGTCGGCGATCGTGACGATCGCGTATGCGCCGATGTCGGTCGTCATGGTCACGGGTGTGATGGAATTCGGGAGCGGCGTCAAGGGGCGCGGTCGACCGGATCCGGGGGAAATGGTAGAGTTCGCGTGTGGGCATGCACATCGTCGCGGAAGGCGAGACGACGGTCTCGGAACTGGTCGACCTCATGCTCTCGGGCGAGGCGGTCGTCATCACGCGGGACGGACGGCCGGTCGCGGAACTCTCCGCGGTGCCGTTCGCGTCTCCTGCCGACATTCAGGAGGCCGCTCCTCACGAACAGGCGAAGGCACGAGCGTTGCTCGACACGATTCTCGCGAGCGGACCGAGGATCGACATCGACGTCGTCGAACGGGTTCGGCAGATGCGGGACGAGACTTTCAGTGGTTCAACTGCTCGGATCTAGGTCCGCCATGAAGATTCTCCTCATCCTCGTTCATGCCCTAGTGCTGGTTTGCTGTGGCAGCGCCATGATTTCGGAGGCCTCCGGCGCCGAACTTGATGACTGCATGAACTCCGACCCTGAAATTTCTATCCCGGCCTGCACTGCAGCCCTCAAAAGCAGAACAATTCCCAGGTCGACCTTGAAAGAAGTGTTCACAAATCTTGGGCGTTCATATAGAAACAAAGAATACTATCGGGGGTCGATTTCGTACTACAAGAAGGCGTTGAAAATAGATAGTAAGCACATCAAAGCACTGATTGGCCAAGCCCTCACGTATAGCATGATTGCAGAGTACAATTTAGCTGTCACAAATTACAGCACCGTCATTGAAATAGATCCTCATAATTTCGTTGCGCTATTTAACCGCGGGAACGCATTGAGTGAAAGACGGCAGCATACGGGTTCGTTTGGAGATGATGACCTGGCAATTAATGACTATAGTTCTGCCATCAAACTTATGCCCACATACGCAGCCGCCTATAACAATCGGGGCATGAATTACGGTCTTGATAAGATCCGTCGGTCCCTCGACGATTTCAACAAGGCGATTAGTCTTATGCCCGAATCAGCGATCCCTTACGTCAACCGCGCTGGCGTCTGGCATTCTCTGGATCGGGATGACCTTGCTTTCATGGACTACGAGACGGCTATAAAATTAGATCCCGGCTTTGCCGTGACATACTACAATCGTGCCAATCATTTCGCATGGAAACATGAGTACAAGCGGGCCATCGCGGACTTTACAGCCGCAATCGAGCTTAAGCCTGACTTTGCGCTCGCCTACTACTATCGCAGTCACGCATTCCGCGAAAGCGGTGATCTGAGAAGGAGCGGTGAAGATCTGGATACCGCACTCAAGATTCGAAGAGATTTAAAATTATTTGCTAGACCCATGAAGACAACCAAAGGTGAATACAGCGCTTCCTTTCCTGATATCAACGTCTTCGACGGGGTCCATTATTGAGGTATGACGGCATTCGGATCCTAATTCTCCCACTACTCCGGCTACGGCTACCCCCTTGAGTGCCGGGACACGCGCCTTCGACCGCCGCATGGCCGACTGCGCGCGGGCGCTCGGCGTGGCGGCGGTCGAGCCCTTGGGGGGGAGTCACTTCACCCAGTCGCCACAGCGGGGCGGGGCCTCGTCGCCCCAGGGCATGAGGGGGACGGAGCTCGTGGAGTTCTTGGGGCTGCCCTCGATGATCTTGTCGGTGTAGACCATGTAGACGAGCACGTTGCGCTTGGCGTCGCAGCCGCGGACGATCTGCATCTTCTTGAAGATCAGGGAACGGCGGGCTCGGAAGACCTCGGCACCCTGCTCGGTCTTGGCCTTGAACTTGATTGGGCCGATCTGGCGGCAGGCGAGAGAGATGTCCGAAACCTCCTCGGCCACGCCGAAGAGGCCTTCCACGCCGCCCTTCTCGGGGACGGTGTAGTGGCAGGCCACGCCGTCCACGTCCGGGTCGTCGATGCCGTAGACGGCGAGCTTGTGGTCCGGCGTCAGGAGCTTGAAGACGGTGGACTTCTTGAAGATGAGGTCCGGCTCGTCGGCCGCGCGGGCCGGCGACGTCGCGAGGAGGCCCGCCATCGCGAGGGCGGCGGCGCCGAGGAGGGCTGACAGGTACGGCTTCGGCATGGGGCGGGCTCCGGTGGTCGACGGAGCCAATATGGGGTGCGGGCCCGGCTGCTGCGAGGCCTCAGGCGGCGCGCGGGGCAGGAAGCGGCGGATCCTCGGCGCGGATCACGCGGTTGCGGCCTTCGGACTTGGCCCGGTAGAGCGCGGCGTCGGCCCGGCCCATCCAGCCCTCGATGGTCTCGTCCGGGCGCCATCCGGCGACGCCGAAGCTCGCCGAGACCGGGATCGGACGGCCTCCCAGTTCGAGGGCGATGTCCTCGACCGCCTGGCGCATGCGTTCGGCCGCCTGCAGGGCCCCCTCCTGTCCGGTCTCGGGCAGGATGACGCCGAATTCCTCGCCACCGAGGCGGCCGATCTCGTCGATGCCGACCCGAATCGTGGCCGAGAGGGCGCCGGCCACCAGGCGCAGGACCTCGTCGCCGGCGGCATGGCCGAAGCCGTCGTTGATCTGCTTGAAGCGGTCGAGGTCGAGGGCGACCAGGGAGACGGGGTTGCCGTAGCGCGCCGACCGGGCCACCTCGCGGCGGACCTCCTCCAGGAAGGCGCGGCGGTTCATGGTGCCGGTCAGGTCGTCCGTGCTGGCGAGCCGGCGCAGCTCCGCCTCAAGGGCGTTCTTCTGGGCGATCTCCTCGTCCAGGGCGAGGCGCGCCGTCTCCATGTCGCGGGCCAGGACGGCGAGGCTGGTGGCCTGGGTTTCCAGGAGACGGTTGGCGGAGACGAGTTCGGCCTTCTGCCGCTCCAGTTCCTTGTAGGCCCGGCGGAGCTCGCCGAGGTCGGACAGCATTAGCGTCAGGCCGCCGTCGAAGCGGGAGATGGCGATCTCGAACAGGCTGCGCAGTCCGCCGATGTCGCACTCGCACTCGATGCGGGCGGGCGTCCCGTTGGCGAGCACCAGCGCGCAGTAGTCGAGGAGGTCGTGGTCGGCGTGATTGCCGATCAGGCCGGACAGGGATCCGCGGACGGGTTCGCCCGCCCCCGCGCCGACCAGCGTGGCGGCGGCGCCGTTGGAGACCACGATCGCCAGGTCGACGAGCGTGCCGTCGGGGCCGAGTACCGGCGAGCAGGCGAAGAGGGCGGCCGTGCCGGACTGCAGGATGGACTCCAGGAGGTCCTGCCGCAGCACCAGGGGCACGGACTGGACCACCAGTGTCGGGCCGCAAGGTCCGGCGACCGGGAGGACCAGCCGTTCGAAGCTGTGCACGTAATGGCTCTTGATGGACTCGTGCACTACCAGAACGGGAGTTCGGCCGCCGGAAGCCTCGTCGTAGGCCGTCCGGATCTGGCCGGCGACGGGGTGGCCGATCTCGGCCAGCGTGCGGCCGGTGCAGTCCATCCTGGCGTAGCGGACGAGTTCGCGCCCGTAGGCGAGGTAGGCCCAATCTCCCCCGGGGGTGCGCTGCGCGACCGCGAGGTGATCCGCGAAGACGTCCAGTTCGTTCGGGCTGAAGGCGGCGTAGGGGGGCGGGCCGCCGGCGCCCTCGGCCTTCGCCTCCCAGAGCGCGAGCAGACGGCGGTTCTGCGTCTTGTGCAGGCGGCCCGCGACGTCCTGCACGAAAACCCCGTCCATGACTTCACTCCCGTTCTCCCCGCAGGCTACCCGCGATGGCCGAACGCCGGGTTAAGCCGGCGCGCAGCGCCCTTGACGGCAGAGTCCAGGGTGAACGGATTGTCAATCCACGCCACGGATGCTCTGGATCTTCCGGGTCCCTTTCGGCGTTCGAAGCACGGACGGGGCCGGCGAGGTGACGGCGTGCGCCGGAACGCGCTATGCTGCGGGCGGAATGCCGGGCCTCGGGCAATCGGGAGTGCAGAGCGAATGCGGCGGTACCTAGCAATCGTGCTGGTCACCATGCTGGCGGGATCCGCCGCCGGCACGGCCGAGGCGCAAAGTCCGCTCTGCCAACAGCTCGTCCAGCAACTCCAGCGCATCGAGCGCAGCGGCGCCCCGGTCGACAGCCTGTCGGATGCGCTGATCCGGCAGCGCGACGCGCTGGCGCGCGGCATGGCCGACTACCGCCAGCGGTGCCAGCCCACGCTGTTCGGGACCGTGTCGCCGCAATGCCCCGCCATCCAGGCCCGCCTCGCCGAGATGCAGGGCAACCTGGCCACCCTCGAGGCCCGGACGCGACGCGCCGGAAACGCCTCCTTCGAGACGACGGCGGCCGATCGCGCGCGCATCATCGCCGCCCTCCGCCAGAACGGCTGCGGCCCTGACGGGTCCAGCATCGTGGCCGGCCCGGCGAAGCCGGTGCAGAACGGCACCGCCCCGATCGTCGCCGGCCCCGGCGCCCGCGGCGGGCGCTACTTCACGTTGAACGGTCCGGGCGGACCGGTCACCTACTTCGAGGACGAGTCGGGGCGGATCGTCCGCCTGGAGTCCCCGGCCCCGCCCACCCGGGTGGCGGTGGCGCCCCCGCCCCGCCAGGGCGGGCTCTTCGGCACCCTCTTCGGCGAACGCCCGCCGGGCGTCGTCGACCCGGACGAGATGTCGGACCGCCCCGGTTCGGGCGAACTCGAGGGTGAAGGGGGCAGCGCGGACGGCTCCGGCGGCTACCGGACGCTGTGCGTGCGCATGTGCGACGGCTACTACTTCCCGATCTCCTACTCGACGAGCCGGTCGCGCTTCGCCACCGATTCGGACATCTGCCGGGCCCGCTGCCCGGGCGCGGAGACCCGCCTCTTCGCGCATCCGACCGGCACCGACAGCGAGACCGCGGTCTCGGCCGACGACAGCCAGCAGCCCTACACCAAGATCCCCAACGCGATGCGGTACCGGACCCAGTACGTCTCGGGCTGCGGATGCGGCCGGCCGGATCCGACCCTGCTGCCCGTCAATCTCAGCTCGGAGGAAGGCGCCACCTCGGCATCCGCCACGGTGAAGGTGGGCGACATCCGGGCCGACCTGCCGGTGCCGCAGGCCAAGCCCGAGTGGGACGAGGACCCGGACACGCTCTTCAACGCGGCCGCGAACTTCACGCCGGTCGCGGTCGAGAAGACGGCCCCCGGCGAGGCGGCCGCCAAGACGGACCCGTCCGCACCGCGCAGCGTCAGGGTAGTCGGGCCGAAGTTCTTCGCCACCCGATGAGCGGCAGGAGCCGCTTCAGCTCCGGTCCGTGATCCCGGCCCGTGAGGGCGAGGCGCAGGGGCAGGAACAGCTCGCGCCCCTTCCGGCCCGTCGCGATCCCCACGGCCTTCGTCCAGGCGGCCCAGGTGGTCTCGTCCCAGGGTTCAGGCGGGAGCAGCCTCCGGGCCTCGGCCAGGAACGCCGGGTCGGCGGCCTCTCGGCCGGCCGGGGACCGGTCCGGCCCTTCGACGACGATCCGCCACCAGTCGGCCGCCTCGGCGACGCGGGTCAGGTTCGGGCGGACCACCTCCCAGAAGACGGCCGGATCGACCCCGGCGCCCGCGTTCACGCCCAACGCGGCCAGGCGGTCCTCGACCGCTGCGTAGTCCAGGGCGTGGACCAGGCGGGCGTTCAGGACGTCGAGCTCGTGGGGATCGAACCTGGCGGTCGAGCCGGACACGTGGGCCAGGTCCATGTGGGCGGCGAGGCCGGGGAGGTCCGGCCAGGGGTGGATCTCGTCCGAGGTGCCGATCAGGACCGCCAGGGAGGCGACCGTCATCGGCTCGTAGCCGGCTTCGCGCAGCGAAGCCACCGACAGGGACCCGAGGCGCTTCGAGAGCGCCTCGCCGGTCGTCGTGGCAATGAGGTTGGTGTGCGCGAAGGTCGGGACTGGTCCGCCGAGGGCCTCGAAGATCTCGATCTGCGCCCCGGTGTTGGTGACGTGGTCCTCGCCGCGGATCACGTGGGTGATGCCGAGGTCGATGTCGTCGACCACCGAGGGGAGCGTATAGAGCCAGGTGCCGTCGGCGCGGATCAGCACCGGGTCGGACAGGGACGCGGTGTCGACGGTCTGCTCGCCGCGGACGAGGTCGATCCAGGTCACCGGGCGGCCATCCAGGCGGAAGCGCCAGTGTGGATGCCGGCCCTCCGCCTCCAGGTGGACCCGGTCCTCGTCGGTCAGCGACAGGGCCGCGCGGTCGTAGATCGGCGGCAGGCCGCGGGCGAGCTGGCGCTTGCGCCGGCGCTCCAGTTCGTCGGCCGTCTCGTAGCAGGGATAGAGCCGGCCCATGGCCTTCAGGCGGTCCGCGGCGGCCGCATAGATGCCGTCGCGGTCGGACTGGCGGACGATCCGGTGCGGCTCGACGCCGAGCCAGCGCAGGTCGCGCTCGATCGCCTCCATGTACTCGACGCGCGAGCGTTCCCGGTCGGTGTCATCGAAGCGCAGCACGAAGCGGCCGCCATGCTGCAGGGCGAAGAGCCAGTTGTGCAACGCCGACCGGACGTTGCCGATGTGGATCAGGCCGGTCGGGGACGGGGCGAAGCGGACGGTGACGGTCACGGGGCGCGGATCCGGGCGGGGGGCGGGGCGGGTCAGCAGGTGACCGTACGGGCGGCGATCGACAGGAGGAGGACGGCGAAAAGCAGGAAGACCACGGAGGCGATGGTGGCGAGCCGGCGCCGCGGGACTTCGAGGCGTTCGCCGAAATGTCCGCGGGCGAAGAGCGGGAAGGAGGTCGCGACGGCCCAGAAGGACATCTTCCCGGATTCGCGCAGGAGCCTCAGGTAGCCCATGACCACGATCAGCATCCCGAACCCCGTCAGCACCGCGATGACGAAGAGCACGATCAGGGACGAGGCGCAGGCGGAGAGGCCGAACACGGGGATGGCGCCTTCTTCAGAAATCGCCCCGGTCGCCCTGCGGCAGCCGCGCCTTGGCGCTCTTGCCGAAGACGACGGGGACGCCGGGGTCGCGGAAGCCGTTGGTGATCGGGTAGCGCCGGTCCCGGCCGAAGTTCTTGCGGGTGATCTTCACGCCGGGAGCCGCCTGGCGCCGCTTGTACTCGGCGACCCGCAGCAGGCTCTCGACGCGGCGGACGATGTCGGCCGGGTAGCCCTCGGCGACGATGTCGGCGATCGGCCGCTCGTGTTCGACGAGGCGCTCCAGCACGGCGTCGAGGACCGGATAGGGGGGCAGGGAGTCCTCGTCGCGCTGGTTCTCGCGCAGTTCCGCGGAAGGCGCCTTGGCGATGATGTTGTGCGGGATCACCTCCCCGGACGGGCCGAGCATCCCGTCGGGCCGGTTCGCGTTGCGCCAGCGGGCGAGCGCGAAGACCTGCATCTTATAGAGGTCCTTGATGGGGTTGAATCCCCCGTTCATGTCGCCGTAGAGGGTGGCGTAGCCGACCGACATCTCCGACTTGTTGCCGGTGGTCAGCACCATGGCGCCGTACTTGTTGGACACGGCCATCAGGATCGTGCCGCGGGTCCGGGACTGCAAGTTCTCCTCGGTGATGTCGCGATTGGTGCCGGCGAAGAGCGGGGCGAGCAGGGCCTCGAAGCCCTCGACCGCTGGGGCGATCGGGACGACGTCGTAGCGTACCCCGAGCGCCCTGGCGCAGGCCTCGGCGTCCGACAGACTCTCCGAGGAGGTGTAGCGGTAGGGCAGCATGATGCAGTGGACTCGGGCCGGGCCGAGGGCGTCGACCGCCATGGCGGCGACGACCGCGCTGTCGATGCCGCCGGAGAGGCCGAGCACCACGCCGGGGAAGCGGTTCTTGCCGACATAGTCGCGCAGGCCCAGCACGCAGGCCTGCCAGTCGGCCTCGTCGGCGACCGGCACGCTCGCCATGGGGCCGCGGGCGCAACGCCAGCCGTCGCCGTCGCGCACATATTCGACGAGGGCCACGTCCTCCCGGAAGGCCGGCATCTGGAAGGCGAGGCGCCGGTCGGCGTCGAGCCCGAAGGAGGCGCCGTCGAACACGAGTTCGTCCTGGCCGCCGACCTGGTTGACGTAGACGAGCGGAAGGTGGGTCTCCACCACGCGGGCGACCGCCACGCCCACGCGCTCGTCGGGCTTGTCGCGCCAGTAGGGAGACCCGTTGGGCACGAGCAGGATCTCGGCACCGGTCTCCATCAGGCACTCGGTGACCTCGTCGGTCCAGATGTCCTCGCAGATCGGCACGCCGAGGCGCACGCCCTTGACCATCACGGGGCCCGGCAACGGACCGGCGGAGAAGACGCGCTTCTCGTCGAAGGGGCCGTAGTTGGGCAGGTCGACCTTGAAGCGGACGGTCTCGACCTTGCCGCCGGCGACAAGCGCCACCGCGTTGTGCAGCCGCTCGCCGTCGCGCCAGGGGGACCCCACGAGCGCGGCCGGCCCGCCGTCCGCCGTATCGGCCGCGAGATCCTCGACGGCGCGCATGCAGGCGGCCTGGAAGGCGGGCTTCAGGACCAGGTCCTCGGGCGGGTAGCCGGAGATGAAGAGCTCCGGATAGACCACGAGGTCCGCCCCGAGCCGCGCAGCCTCCGCACGCGCCGCCCGGGCCTTGGCGAGGTTTCCGGCGACATCGCCGACGGTCGGGTTCAGCTGCGCGATCGCGATCAGGAGCGTGTCGGTCATGCCCCCGGGTTTAGCGCGCGGCGGCGGGGGCGACAATGGGCCGGGCGGCATGGCCGACCGGCCCTTGTACGGCTAAGCCGAAGGGCTTCAGCCCCTCACTCGGCGGCGACGGGCAGGACGCTCGGGCGGTTGGCGCGGTCCTTGCGGAGTTCGGCGGCGATCAGGAAAGCGAGTTCGAGGCTCTGGCGGGCGTTCAGGCGCGGGTCGCAGAGGGTATCGTACTGGCTGGCGAGATCGGCCTCCTGGATCGCCACGGCGCCGCCGGTGCACTCGGTGACGTTCTTGCCCGTCATCTCCAGGTGCACGCCGCCGGCATAGGTGCCCTCCTGGCGGTGGATGTCGAAGAAGGCGCGCACCTCCTCCAGGATCCGGCCGAAGGGACGGGTCTTGTGGCCGGAGCCGGACGTGATCGTGTTGCCGTGCATCGGGTCGCAGGACCAGATGACCGCGCGGCCCTCGCGCTCGACGGCGCGGATCAGCGGGGCGAGGTGCTTGCCGATCTTGTCGGAGCCGAAGCGGGCGATCAGGGTCAGGCGGCCGGGACGGTTCTCCGGGTTCAGGATGTCGATGAGCTCCAGGAGGCCGTCGGGCGTCAGCGAGGGGCCGCACTTCAGGCCGATCGGGTTGCCGATGCCGCGCATGAATTCGACATGGGCGTGGTCCGGCTGGCGGGTGCGGTCGCCGATCCAGAGCATGTGCGCCGCGGTGTCGTAGAAGCCGCCCTCGACGGAGTCCTCGCGCGTCAGCGCCTCCTCGTAGGGGAGGAGCAGGGCCTCGTGGCTGGTGTAGAAATGGACGCCGTTGAGCTGCGGGGTGTTCTCGGCGGTCAGGCCGCAGGAGGCCATGAACTCGAGCGCCTCGGAGATGCGCTCCGCGACCTCCTGGTACTGCTCGGCGACCGGGCTGTCGGCCAGGAAATCGAGCATCCAGCGGTTGACGCGCTCGAGCTTGGCGTAGCCGCCGGTGGCGAAGCCGCGCAGCAGGTTCAGGGTGGCGGCCGACTGGCGGTAGACCATGCGCATGCGCGCGGGATCGGGGATGCGGCTCTCCGGCGTGAAGTCGAAGCCGTTGATGATGTCGCCGCGGTAGGCCGGCAGTTCGACGTCGCCGCGCTTCTCGACATTCGACGAGCGCGGCTTGGCGAACTGGCCGGCGATGCGGCCGACCTTCACCACCGGCAGGCCCGCCGAGTAGTGGAGCACCACGGCCATCGACAGGAAGACCTTGAAGAAGTCGCGGATGTTGTTGGCCGAGTGCTCGGAGAAGCTCTCCGCGCAGTCGCCGCCCTGGAGCAGGAAGGCGCGCCGCTCGCTCACGCGCGCGAGCGCGGTCTCAAGTTTGCGGGCCTCGTCCGCGATGGCGAGCGGGGGCCAGGTCCGCAGGTCCTCCTCGACGGCGGCCAGGAGCTGCTTGTCGGGGTAGTCCGGCACCTGGACGATCGGCTTGGTCCGCCAGGTCTCCGGCCGCCAGACGCCGGCCTTGCCGCCGGCCAATTCGTCGGCGCCGATCCGCATCTCGTTCATGTCCCGACACTCCCGTCGCCGGCTCTTCCGGCGATCCCCTTCCTTGCGAGAGGCGGCGTTATACACGCCGGATCGAGGCTTGACCACTAGGCGCCCCGCCCCGAATCGACCCGCGGGAATGCGAATGCAATTTGCACATGCGCAGGTCTGAAATTACGGATTCCTGCTGTGATTGCCGAAACCACGACTCGTGATTGCAAGCACACTCAGTGGTTCTTGCGATATCGGCTTCGCATTCCCTGATTTCACAAATCGACTACCGGAGATTGACATCGGTGTCATTGTGACGTTACGTCATATCAGTTTCCAGGACATACGGGGCGCTGTCATGGACGGAACGATGTCAGTTAGATTTTCTTCTATGTATGACGAACGGCAAGAGCGGAAGTCCGATACCTGCTATCGCATGATCAGAACCATGATCGTCGATTTCAAACTTCTTCCGGGCGCCTTCATCGACAAGGTCGAACTCTGTACTCTTCTGAAAGTTTCCCGTCAGCCAGTGACATCGGCGCTGTCGAGACTGGAGCGCGAGGGGCTGGTCGAGATCCTGCCGCAGCGCGGGAGCTACGTCTCGCGCCTGAGCCTCGGCACCCTGGTCGAGACCCTGCTGATCCGGGCGGCGCTGGAATCCTATGCGGCCGGACGAGCCGCCCACGAACGCGATCCCGCCCTGATCGCGGAGCTCAACGACCTGACGGACGCGCAGGCGGCGCGGCACGCGGCCGGGGACGCGATCGGCTGCGCCAAGGTGGACGGCCAGTTCCACCAGCGGCTCGCCGCCGCTGCCGGTCTGCCGCGCCTGCTGGAACAGGTCGACATCGGGCTCGCCGCGATGGCGCGCACGACCCGGGCGATCCAAGGACAGGCCCTCACGCGGGACGAGGTGGAGGACCACCGGGCCATCTGCGCCGCGCTCGCGGCGGGTGACGATGCCGCGGCACGCCGGCTGACCTTGGCCCACGCCGAGAAGTATGCGGGATGGATCCAGGATCTCGCCAAGCAGCGGCCCGAGATCTTCGTGCGCTGAGGCCCGCCGCCCGAAACGGCGGCCGAGGGCCACGAGAAAGGTCGCCCTCCCCTCACGGCGGCGCTCCGTCCCGGCCGGCCAGCGTCCCGGCCCCGCCGGCGACTTGGCGAGCCCGATCACGCTCTCCCGATCCAGAGATACGTCGCCGCCCCGCCGACACCTCGCATCGACCCAGGCGCCGGGCCGCGAGCCCGGTCGATCAGACGGTGATCTGCGCGCCGAGGTCGACGACGCGGCCGGGCGGGATGTTGTAGTACTCCGCCGGGTCGGCCTGGTTGCGGTAGAGGAAGATGAAGAGGCCGCGCAGCCAGGCCCAGAGACCGCCTTCGTCGCCCTCGACCAGATGGGCCCGGCTGACGAAGTAGCTGAGGTCCTTCCGGTCGATGTGGATGCCCATCTGTTCGGTCGTCTTCAGGATGCCGGGAATGTCCGGCGGCTCCATGAAGCCGAACCGGACCTGAACGAGCGCGATCCCCTCTCCCAGAGGCTCCACGATCGCCCGGCAGGTATCGTCGTTCCAGGGCGTGTCCGCCGTCTGGATCGACAGGAAAACGATCTGCTGGTGGCAGGACTTGTTGTGCTTCAGGTTGTGCAGAAAGGCGCGCGGGGCGAGCGTGCGGTCCTCCATCAGGTAGACGGCCGTGCCGCGCACGTGCTCGACGCGCGGGCTGCGCAGGGCCGAGAGCGCGATCTTGACGGGCACGCCTTCGTGGCGCCGGCGGGCGGCGAGGCGCGTGCGGCCCATGCGCCAGGCCGTCATGACCAGGACGAGGCCGACGCCCAGCACCAGCGGCAGCCACGCCCCGTGCAGGAGCTTGGTGGCGCAGGAGAGGAAGAAGGAGACGTCGAAGATCATGAAGAAGGCGACGACCGGCGCCGCCTTCCAGACGGGCCAGCCCCAGACGCCGCGAGCGACCAGGTAGGCGAGCATCGAGGTCACCACCATCGTGCCGGTCACCGCGAAGCCATAGGCCTCGGCGAGCTTCTCGGACTTCTGGAAGACGAGCACGACGGCGATCACCGCGACGAACAGCACGAGATTCACGGAGGGGACGTAGACCTGACCGCGCTCGGCCGCGGAGGTGTGACGCGTCTCGGTGCGCGGCCAGAAACCCAGGTGAGAAGCCTGATGGGTAACCGCGAAGGCGCCGGAGATCACGGCCTGGCTGGCGATGACGGTCGCGGCCGTCGCGAGCACGACGAGGGCCGGCTGCAGGGCGGGCGGCACGAGGTGGAAGAAGGTGTCGTGGATGCCGTTGACCGGGTCGGCCAGCACGTGGGCGCCCTGGCCGAGGTAGTTGATGATCAGCGACGGGGCGACGATGAAGGCGAAGGCCTTGCGGACCGCGCCGCGGCCGACATGGCCCATGTCGGCGTAGAGCGCCTCGGCGCCCGTGACGGCCAGCACCACCACGGCGAGGACCGCGAAGGCGCCCGGACCGGAGCGCGCCAGGAAGCCGAGGCCGAGCCGCGGATCGAAGGCGGCGAGCACAGCCGGGTGCTTCACGATCTGCCAGAGGCCGAGCGCCGCCAGCGTGCCGAACCAGAGCAGCATGATGGGTCCGAAGAAGCGGCCCACCTTGGAGGCGCCGCTCTTCTGGACGGCGAAGAGGGTCGTCAGGATGACGAGCGCGGCGGGCAGGACCAGGCTTTCCAGCGCGGGCGCGGTGACGGCGAGACCCTCGACGGCGGAGAGGACCGAGATCGCCGGCGTGATCACCGCGTCGCCGTAAAAGAGCGAGGCGCCGATGATGCCGAGCACGGCGATGAAGCCGCCCATCGCCGGGGCCGACTTGTGGGCGAGCGCCATGAGGGCGAAGATCCCGCCCTCGCCGCGGTTGTCGGCGCGCATGATGAAGATTGCGTACCAGACGCCGACCACGATCACGAGGGACCAGATCGCCAGCGACAGGAAGCCCAGAACATCCGGTGCGACCGGCGCGACGACGCCGATCTTGAGCGCCGTGTCGAGGGTGTAGATCGGGCTCGTGCCGATGTCGCCGAAGACGATGCCGAGCGCCGCGAGCGCGCCCGCGTGGTGCCCGTGCGGGGCTGCCGCGCTCGACAGCGGGGCGGCCGAGGGGGCCGGCGCCGCGGGGCTCGCGAGGTCTTGAATGTCGGTCTGCGCCATGGGCGCTGTCTCCTTCGCCGTCGCACCAACGCGCGAGAAGCGCATTCGGTCTCGCGGCCGGTTGCGCGGCCGGGCCGCCGGCATGGCGGCCCGACATCGGCCGGGTCTTGCGGGTTCGGTGATCGGATGTCCGGCACCCCTGCGGGCCGCGCGGCCGGCGCCTCGTCGCGCCGGGTCGGGACGCCTCGGCGTCCCCCTCTTCAGCCTTCCTGAGGCTCGTCTCGTTCGGCCGCGTGGATAGCAGGGACGGCCCCAGATGACAACGGGGGGCGGCTCAGCCTTCGGTCGAGGTCTGGCAGGTTGCGGTCAGCTTGCGGCGTTGCGGGCCGGAATCCGGGCGGTCGGGCTGCGCATGGTGACGAGCTCCTCCGCGGCGGTCGGGTGCACCGCCATGGTGCGGTCGAAATCGGCTTTGGTGGCGCCCATGCCCATGGCGATGCCGACGAGCTGCACCATCTCGCCGGCGTCGGGGCCGACGATGTGGCAGCCGAGCACGCGGTCGGTCTCGGCGTCGACGAGGAGCTTCATGAGCATCCGCTCGTCGCGGCCCGACAGGGTATGGCGCATGGGCCGAAAGGTCGACCGATAGACGTCGTAGGCGCGGCCGAGGGCCGCCACCTCGTCCTCGATGAGGCCGACCGTGCCCACCTCTGGGGTCGTGAAGACGGCGGTCGGGACCATGCGGTGATCGACAGTGACACGCCGGCCGCCGAAGACCGTGTCCGCGAAGGCGTGCCCCTCGCGGATGGCGACGGGGGTCAGGTTGACCCGGTTGGTGACGTCGCCGACCGCGTAGATCGAGGAGACGGAGGAGCGGCTCTCCTCGTCCACCACGATCGCGCCCTTGTCGTCGAGGACGACGCCGGCGGCCTCCAGGCCGAGGTTGCGCGTGTTGGGGGCGCGGCCGATCGCCATCAGGACCTGGTCGGCGGCGAGGGTCGCGCCGGAGCGGGTCGCGATCGACAGCCCCGCCGGCCCACGGTCAATGCGGGCGAAGACGTCGCCGAGGCGGACCGTCACCCCGCGCTTCTCGAGCTCGTGGCGGACGTGGCCGCGCACCTCCCGGTCGAAGCCGCGCAGGATCTCCTCGCCGCGGTAGACGAGCGTCGTCTCGGTGCCGAGGCCGGCGAACAGGCAGGCGAACTCGACCGCGATATAGCCGCCGCCGGCCACCACGAGCCGACGCGGCTGCTCCTTCAGGTGGAAGACCTCGTTGGAGGTGATGACGTGCTCGCGGCCCGGCAGGCGCTCGTCGGTGGTCGGCCAGCCGCCGGTCGCGACCAGGATCACCCGCGCGGTGACGACCCGCCCGTCGCCCGCGAGGCGGACCGCGTTCGAGCCCTCGACGACGGCGCGCGTCGCCAGGATGCGCACGCCGGCCTTCTCGAGATTGGCACGGTAGAGGCCCTCGAGCCGGGCGATCTCGCGGTCCTTGTTGGCGATCAGGGTCGGCCAGTCGAAGCGGGTCGCGCCGACCGTCCAGCCGTAGCCCGCCGCATCCGCGAAGTCGTCGGCGAAGCGCGAGGCGTAGACCATCAGCTTCTTCGGCACGCAGCCGCGGATCACGCAGGTGCCGCCGATGCGGTCCTCCTCCGCGATCGCGACGCGGGCCCCGTGGTTCGCCGCCACGCGGGCGGCGCGCACGCCGCCCGATCCCGCGCCGATGACGAAGAGGTCGTAGTCGTACGTCATCGCGGCCTCCGGCGGGGAAGCGGTCGGATCGTCAGAGCTTGTGGCCCTTCTTGCGGAGCTCGTCGCGGACCTTGGCGACCATGTCGGTGGACAGCTTCTGCTGCCATTCGACCACCGCCTCGGTGGCGGCGCGGACCATGCTCTGGGTCTCGGCGGCCAGCTTCTTGCCGGTCGGCGAGGTGTAGAACTTGGCGATCTCGTCGAGTTCGGGCTTGGTGAACTTGGACGCCCAGGCGATCTGGATCTGCCGGTCGAGGTCGATGCGGCGGGGGGCCAGTTCGAGGGCGACCTTGTTGGTCACGTCCTCGATGTCCTGGGCGATCGAGGGGCCGGAGCGCTGGAAGAGCGCCTTGGTCTGCTGGGCCACCCCGAGCAGGATGTTGTCGAAGCCCTCGGTCACCCGGGAGGCCTCGATGGCGGCGCGAGCCGACGCCAGATGCTCCTTGGACGGCTCGGGCTGCGGCGCCTGCTGGGCGAGCGCGCCGGTCGCGAGCACGGCGCAGACGCCGGCGGCGAGGAGGGTCTTGGCGATCGAACGGATCATGCGTCACTCCGGGTTCGTAGGGACCGGCTCGGGGTCAGGGTGTGAGCGTTACGACGCCGTCGTCCCGCGCCACGACGGCCGCGGAGGCGAGACCCAGGAACAGGCCGTGCTCGACCACCCCGGGAATCTCCGAGAGCGACCGGGCGAGCGCTTCTGGATCGGGAATCCGGCGAAAAGATGCATCGACGATGTAGTGGCCGCCGTCGGTCACGTAGAGCCCGCCTCCGGGCGCCCTGCGCGTGTCGAGCGGGCCGTCCAGACCGAGGGCCGCGGCGCGGGCGCGGATGGCCCGGCGCGTCGCCTCCAGGCCGAAGGGCACGACCTCGATGGGGAGAGGGAAGGCGCCGAGTTCGTCCACGACCTTCGAGGCGTCCGCGATCACGACCATGCGGCGCGAGGCGGCCGCCACGATCTTCTCGCGCAGGAGCGCGCCGCCGCCGCCCTTGACCAGGGCGAGGCGCGGGCCGATCTCGTCGGCGCCGTCGACGGTGAGGTCCAGTTCGGGGGTCTCGTCGAGGGTGGAGAGCCGGATTCCGAGGGAGCGGGCGAGGTCGGCGGTGCGCTCCGAGGTCGGCACCCCGAGCACGTCGAGGCGGGCGGCGCCGAGCAGCTTGACGAACTCGTCGGCGGTCGAGCCGGTGCCGAGTCCGAGCCGCATCCCGGGCTCGACATGCGCGAGGGCCGCCTCGGCGGCACGCCTCTTCAGTGCGGCACTCATTCAGAATCCTGCGTTCGGACACGGCGCGACGGGTTTTCCGGCGCGGCACTCCATACTCCAGCGAGGCCGCAGCGCGCCAGCCCCCCGTTCACCGGGCGATGGCCTGCGGGGTGCAGACGACCTTGTCCTCGCGGACGAAGCAGAGGCTCATCTCGCCGGTCAGCCGGTTCAGGCGGAAGACGCCCCATTCGTCCTTCCAGGTCGAGGCCTTCAGGTCGTAGTCGCCGGACGGCATGGCCTGGGCGCCCTCGCCCGGGGGGAAGCACAGCATCGAGCCGTTGGGGCCGCCCGAGGTCTGGTACTGGCAGGCGCCGACGGATCCGGTGAAGCGGTCGACCCAGTAGACGCGGTTCTGCTTGTCGGCGCTCGGCGAGACGAACAGGAACTCGGCGGCCGCCGGCAGCGGGGCCGCGAGGGCGAGGGCGGCGGCCAGGACGAGGCGGGCGGAGATGGACGGGACCGACATCGGAGCCTCCCTGGACGGCCGCCACGGGCGCCGATCTGTGGCGCATTCCCAACAGGCCTTGCGCAAATGCCGGGCCGGGCGCTCGCCACGGGTGACCGACCTGCCGATATGACGCATAGGTTCCGAACCGGGCACGAGGTGAACCATCATGACCGATTCGGCGGCTGATCCACTCATGGTCTTCGACCTCGACGGCACGCTGGTCGACACGGCAGGCGATCTCCTCGACACGCTCAACGTCCTCATGGTGCGCGAAGGCCTCGCCGCCCTCCCCTACTCGGCGGTGGGCTCGCTGGTCGGGGCAGGGGCGCGGGCGATGATCGAGCGGGGCTTCAGCGCGAACGGCGCGGGCCTCGCCCAGGGGCGCGTGGACGCGCTCCTCGGCGATTTCATCCAGCACTACGGCGCCAACATTGCGGCGCGGAGCCGGCCGTTTCCCGGCGTGATCGCCGCGCTCGACCGGCTTTCCGCCGCCGGCTGGCGCTTCGCCGTCTGCACCAACAAGCTCGAGGGGCTGTCGCGACGGCTGCTCGACGAACTCGGGCTGACGCCGCGCTTCGCGGCGGTGTGCGGCGGCGACACGTTCGCGGTCCGCAAGCCCGACCCGGGGCACCTGCTCGGGACCATCGACAAGGCGGGCGGCGCGGCCTGCCGCACCATCATGGTGGGCGACAGCAAGGCGGACATTCTCGCCGCCCAGCGGGCCGGCATTCCGGTCGTGGCGGTGACGTTCGGCTACACGGACGAGCCGGTCGAGAGCTTCGGGCCGGACCGCGTCATCGATCATTTCGACCAGCTCGTCGATGCGGCCGCCTCCCTGGCGGACCGCTGGCGGCGCCCCGGATGCGTCGCGGCCTGAGGCCTTCCAAATCTGCGTGAAGTCCAGGGCGGGCGCGCGATCCGGCCTTTTCCGGGCCCGCGCCGTCGGGCAGACTTGGCGCCGGGCCCGACCCGAGCGGGCCGGACCCGACCTCGGACCGGGAGCGCCGCCATGGTCGTCCAGATCGATTTCCCGGTCGGGCTGCGCGACCGGAAGACGCCCGTCCGGAACATGCAGGCCGACCAGGCCAAGGTGCTCGGCCTGCTCGCCGAGATCCCCGAGGACAAGGGCGGGTTCCGGGCCCGCTGGATCGCGCTCGGCCCGATGCGCCCGCAGGCCGGGGCGGACGGCGCGATCCCCCGCGACGTCGCCGAGGCGATCTGGCAATTCCAGCTCTTCTGGAAGAACCGCGGCGTGTTCAAGGTGATCGACGGGGTGGTCGACCCGGACGGCAACACGCTGAAGAAGATGAACGAGCTCGCCGAGGACCTGCACGGCGAGGCGCGCGTCATCGTCGGCTCGGATGCCATTCTGGCCGCCTATCCCGAGTTCGCCAGCGTCATGAACCCGAGCCACCGGTCCATCCTGGTGGAGATGTGGAACTTCGACATCGGCGGCGACCAGCTCAAGATCCGGCACCGCAACGCGATCTTCGACGCGAAGCTCAAGGCCTTCGACAAGGACTTCACCTTCGTCAACGCCTACGGGTTCCACTCCAATACCGGCGGCCCCGCCTTCGACAACCACGCGCTCGCCGAGCGGCGGGCCCAGAACGCGGTGACGGAGGCGCGGCTCGGGGGCGCGATCGATGCCCGGATCCGGAGGTGGAACTACATGGGCATCGACTGGCGGCCGGGGATGCCGACGGGCGAGGTCGCCGAGATGCGCAAGGTCCTGCTTCTGTGGCGCGCCGAGTCGTCCTTCGACGACTTCACGCCCCAGCCGGGCATGAAGATGAGGCTGTTCTGACGCTCAGCGCCGCGCGGTCTGGCGGCGCAGGCTGTCCAGGGCGGCGAGCGAGGCGACCGGGGTGCCGAGCCGGTTGCGGCGGGCCGGGCGGTCGCTGACGGCCGGCATGATTTCCATCACGCGGGCCTTGGGCAGGGTGAAGGTGACTTCCGTGCCCTCGCGCAGCTTGGACTTCAGGTCGAAGGTGCCGCCGTGCATGGCGACGAGCGCCTGGACGATGTTGAGGCCGAGGCCGGTGCCCTGCTCGGCCGACTTGATGGCGATCGAGCCCTGGCCGAAGGCAGAGAGGACGATCGGGATCTCCTCCTCGGGGATGCCCGGGCCGGTGTCGCGGACCGACACGTACTGGCCGCCGCCGGCCGTCCAGCCGACCTTGACGGCGACCTTGCCGCCCTGGGGGGTGAACTTCACGGCGTTCGAGAGGAGGTTCAGGGTGATCTGGCGGATGGCGCGCTCGTCGCCCCAGACCTTCGGCAGCTTGTCCTCGTACTGCTCCTCAATGATCAGGCCCTTGTTGCGCGCGCGGAGGTTCATCATGTGCACGCAGTCCTCGACGATGTAGGGCAGCGTCACCGCCTCCTCGTTGAGGGTGTAGCGGCCCGCCTCGATGCGGCTGATGTCGAGGATCTCATTGATGAGGTTCAGGAGGTGGCGGCCGGAGTCGTTGATGTCGGTGACGTAGCCCTTGTAGGTGGCGTTCTCCATGGGGCCGAGCAACTCGTTCTGCATGACCTCCGAGAAGCCCAGGATGGCGTTGAGCGGGGTGCGAAGCTCGTGGCTCATGGTGGCGAGGAAGCGGCTCTTCGCGAGGTTCGCCTCCTCGGCCTTGCGGCGCGACTCGTCGGAGATGGCCTTGGCCTGCTCGAGCTCGGCGATCAGCGAATCCTTCTCGGCGCGCGCCTCGATCTCACGGAGCGCGGAACGGTAGAGCCGGTAGCCGAGGAAGGAGAAGAAGACCTGCGCGGCGAAGGCCATCGCGGCCAGCACGACAAGGTAGGTGACCGGTTCGCCGCCGCTGTCGAGGCTGCGCAGCGCGAAGGCCAGACCGAGCGTCAGCGTCAGCGGGAGGGTGGAGGCGAAGATCGCAGCGCGGATGTGGGCGGCGAGGAGCGCGGAGACCGCCACGACGATCAGCATCGCGGAAAAATGGTAGGCGTCGGAGGCGGTGACGCGCTCGGAGGGGAGCAGGAAGAGAAGCGCCCAGGCGAGGCCGACCATGCCGTCGAGGGCGACGAAGCGGCGGCGCCAGCCGTCGAGGTTCACCTCGCGCTGCTCCATGCCGAGCAGGCGGCGGCAGAAGACCAGCGCCGTCAGGTGGGTCGCGATGGCGATGCCGGCCCACGAGGCGATCAGGGTGCGGTCCGTCCAGAGCACGCCGACGATCGCCACCAGGGCCATCAGGAGCGGAATGCCGTAGGCGGCGGCCAGGCGGCTGCGGGCGTGGGCGACGAGGAGCTCGTAGTCGAAGGCCGGCCTCAGGCCGCGCGTCATCGACAGCTGGTCCCGGAGTTCCCGGACGGTGCGCGTGACCTGACGCCGCCGTTCGGCCCGGCGGGCATTCAGCGTCGTCTTGTCAGCACTGGTGAGTGCCGTGCCGTCGATCATCGCGGGGTCCGTCAGCCCTCAGGGAACGCTGCAAATTTTGCCCTCGGAAAGCTTAAGATCGGGCTCAGGGAACTGGTTAACGAATCGGCCGGGAGCGGACCGGGACTGCCGTGAGATCGCCGACGTCGCGCTTCGCCCGCCTCGCCCAGGCGCTCGTCCTCGTCGCCCTGGCGGCGGGGGCCTGGGGACTTAAAGAGCACCTGATCCCGCCGGAGCGGGTCGCCGGCCGGGCGAGGGTGGTGGACGGCGACAGCCTGGAGATCGACGGGCGCCGGCTGCGGCTGAAGGGGATCGACGCGCCGGAGCTCAACCAGGTCTGCCGGCGCGCCGACGCTCCCTACCCGTGCGGCCGGGCGGCGCGGCAACGGCTCGCCGACATCGTCGGGACCGGCGCGCTCGACTGCGCGGGGGCCGAGGACGACCGCTACGGGCGCCTTCTCGTGCGCTGCCGGGCCGGGGCGGAAGACGTCGGGGCGCGGCTCGTGCGGGAGGGGTGGGCGCTCGACTGGGGCGGCTATGGCCGTGAGGAGAACGAGGCCCGGCGGGCGCGGCGGGGCCTGTGGAGCGGCGAGTTCGAGTCCCCCGACCTGTGGCGGCGGGCACACCGCCGCGGGGAAAGCTGAGCGGCGGCTTTACGGACCGGGCCGCGATCGCCAGATTGCGCCCATGCTCGCCGTCCCGCCCGAAGACCTTGCCGCCCTCGCCCGCGATATCGCCGCCTGCCGGATCTGCCGCGACCGGCCGGCTGGTGCGCCGCTGCCGCACGAGCCGCGCCCGGTCGCGCACCTGTCCGCGACCGCCCGGGTCCTGGTCGCCGGGCAGGCGCCGGGCACCAAGGTCCATGCCTCCGGCCTGCCGTTCGACGACGCCTCGGGCGACCGCCTGCGCGCCTGGATGGGGATCGGCCGGGACCTCTTCTACGATCAGGCCCGCCTCGCCTTCCTGCCCATGGGCTTCTGCTTCCCGGGCCAGGACGAGGCCGGCGGCGACCTGCCGCCGCGCCGGGAATGCGCCGGGGCGTGGCGCGCGCGGGCGGTGGCGGCCATGCCTCAGGTCGAGCTGGTGCTCGCCGTCGGGCAGTATGCACAAGCTTGGCATCTCGGCCGCGAGCGGCCCGCCGGCATGACCGCGACCGTCAGGGCCTGGCGCGCGATCCTGGAGGCGTCGCGCCGGCCGCGCATCCTCCCCCTCCCCCACCCGTCCTGGCGCAACAGCGGCTGGCTGAAGCGGAACCCCTGGTTCGAAGCCGAACTCCTGCCGGCGCTCAGGGCGGAGATCCGAGGGCTGGTCGGGGACACGGAATGATGTTCCCTTTCGGGGGGTGATGCGACGCTCGGACGCAAAAGCGCGCGGGACTTTTCTTGTCTGGAGGAATGCAGTACTCGTCGTTCCAGCGCCCCAGGCTCCGGGAGGCATTCGTGATCGACCGTATCGACCGCAAGATCCTGCAAATCCTGCAGGAGGACTGCACCGTTCCGGTCGCCGAGATCGGCCGGCGGGTTGGCCTGTCGACGACGCCGTGCTGGCGGCGGATCCAGAAGCTCGAGGAGGACGGGGTGATCCAGCGCCGCGTCGCGGTCCTCGATCCGCGCCAGGTCAACGCCAAGGTCACCGCCTTCGTGGCCATCACGACCAACCAGCATTCGGAGGAGTGGCTGAAGCGCTTCGCCGAGGTGGTCAGCGTGATGCCGGAGGTGGTCGAGTTCTACCGGATGGCCGGGCAGGTCGACTACCTGCTGCGCGTGGTTGTGCCGGACATCGAGGCTTACGACGTCTTCTACAAGAAGCTGATCGCCAAGATCGAGATCGCCGACGTCTCGACCACCTTCGCGATGGAGCGGATCAAGTACACGACCGCCCTGCCGCTTCAGTTCGTCGCGGTTGAGAAGCCGACCGAGAAGGCGGGCTGAGCCGTCGCGCCGAACGGCCTTCAGGCGATGAGGCGGGTCTCTTCGTCGCCGCGGTGCTGGCTCGTGCGGGCACTCGCGGCTAGGAGCTGCCGGAACTCGCGGTGGGGCATGGGCGGGGCGAAGAGGTAGCCCTGGCCGTACTCGACGCCGAGCTCGACCATCCGCTCCATCTCCTCGTTGCGCTCGATGCCCTCGGCCACGATGGGCAGGCCCAATTCGGCGCCGAGCGTGATGGTGGTGCGGACCAGGGCCTGGGTGCGGCGCTCCGCCTCGCCGTCCTCGCCGAGCGCCCGGGTGAAGCTGCGGTCGATCTTGATGACGCTGACGGGGAAGCGGTCGACGTAGTTGAGCGAGGAATAGCCCGTCCCGAAGTCGTCCAGGGCGAAGCGCACGCCGAGGCCGGCGATCTCGGTGAGGATCCGGTCGACCGCGTCGGCGTCGTCGAGCAGGGCGGTCTCCATGATCTCGAGCACGAGATTCTGCGGCTTCAGGCCGTGGCGGGCGAGGAGGCTCCGGATCAAATCGGGCAGGTCCGGGGTGACCTGCGCGCCGGAGAGATTGACCGAAAGATAGAAGCCCTCGTCGCCGGAGAGCGCGATCAGGTCCGGGCCGATGCGGGCCGCGGTCTCGAGAACGAATCGCCCGAGTTCCTCGATCAGGCCGCATTCCTCGGCGGCCGCGATGAACTGGCCGGGGTAGATCAGCCCCTTTTCCGGATGCCGGAGACGGAGGAGAAGCTCTCCGCCCGTGATGCCGCCGTCGGAAAGGCGCACGATCGGCTGGAGATGCGCCTCGAACCAGCCGTGGGCGAGACCGGCCCGGACGTCCTGCTCCTGCCGGTGGCGTTCCGTGCGGGCTTCGGCGAGCTTGCGGTCGAAGACCTCGATGCGGTTGCGGCCGCTCTGCTTGGCGCGGTAGACGGCGAGGTCGGCGGCCATCAGGAGGTCGGATCCGGTGGTGCCGTCCTCGGGGAAGCGGGCGACCCCGACGCTCCCGGAGGCCTCGACCACGGCGGCGCCGAGGTCGATCGGGCGGCGCATGACGTCGAGCAGGCGTTCGGCCGGGGCGGCGGAGGCGGCATCCGCGGCGGAGCACGGCACGAAGACGGCGAACTCGTCGCCGCCGAGCCGGCCCACGATGGCGCGCTCGCCGGCCGCCTCGGCGAGGCGCCCGGCGATCGTGGTGAGGAGACGGTCGCCGGCGGCGTGGCCGTAGGTGTCGTTGATGCGCTTGAAGCGGTCGAGGTCGATGAAGACCGCCAGGGCCCGCCCGCTGCCGCGGCCGAGCTGGGCGGCCGCCTGGTCGACCGCCTCTGAGAAACCCCGGCGGTTGGCGAGGCCGGTCACCGGGTCGGTCAGGGCGAGGCGCACCAGCTCCCGTTCCGCCGCCTTCATGCGGGAGATGTCGGACATCACCGAAAGGCTCAGCGGGTACTTGCCGCCGATCCACTGGTCGACCGTCTCCGACAGCACGACGTCCAGCACCGTCCCGTCCCAGCGGCGCAGGCGCAGCGGGGTCTCGGGGGTCTCGCCCCGGGTCGAGAAGGCGGGCAGGATCTCGTTCAGGTAGGCGGCGGCGCTGTCGGGGGTCAGGAACTCTGAGAGCTTGCGCCCGATGACCTCCTGGCGCGAGTAGCCCGTGGCGACGAGCCAATGGTCGGATACGTGGATCAGGAAGCCCTCGCGGTCCACGCAATGGAGCATCGCGGGGGTGCGGTTGTAGAGCCGGGCGAGGCGCTCGTTGAAGGAGCGGCGGCGCTGCTCGGCATCCTGCAGGCGCGATTGCATCTCGTTGAAGCTGGCGGCGAGTTCACCGAACTCGTCGTCGGATTCCCAGTCGACCGCCTGGCGCGACCCGTCGATCTGGCTCGCCCGGATCGCCTGGGTGACACGCCGGAGCGGCTCATTGACGAGACGGCGGTTGGTGAGGATCACGATCCCGACCAGGGCCAGCGAGGCGATCAGCGTGCGGGCGAAGGCCTGCACGGCCGCCGTGGCGATCATCTGGTCCGCCTCGCCGCGCCGGAAATAGCCCTCAAGCACGCCGCCGAACACGGTGCGGTCGCCGGGCCTGCCGGCGTCGAGAACGATCTCCCGGCGCACGAGGTCCGGCGCGGAGACAGGGCCGAGGCTGGTGACGGCGTCGCCGCCCGGGCCGACGATACGCACGCCGACGACGTCGGGGGCCCTGGCGATCCGCTCGGCCACCCCGGCCAGGCGGTCGAAGGAGCCGCTCTGCAGCGCATCCGCGGCCGCGCGGGCCTCGCGGTGGAGGACGAGCCGCTGGCGGGCGCCGAGATCGCGCTCGGCCTCGGCGGTCGAGTACCACTCGAGCAGCAGGTTGGCGGCGAGGTTCAGGAGGAAGAGCGCGGGGACGACCGCAAGGACGAACTTGAACTGGTAGGAGCGCACCAGGGCACCCGCGCCGGAGGCGCGGACGCGGGGGGCGACGGCGGGCCGGGCCGGCGCCGGCTCCTCCGCCGCGGCTGCGTCGGATGCCTCGCGCGGCCCGCGGGAGAGCCCGGGGAGCCTGCCCAGTTGCATGCACCTGCATCCCTTGTCGGCGGCGCCGTCTGACGGGTGGCGTGCCGGGTGGTGGAGGAGACTGTCTCCGGACCCTTGTCACGGGCCGGTTTCGCGAGCCTCATCCTTTTCGGTCAAATCTGAAGAAAGGCATGTAGCGGACGCGGCGTGCGTGATCATGGTTTAGGCTTTACTTCGGCGCCGACTCGACGATTGTCGAGTGACGGTAGGTGAGCCGGCCGGCGCCCATGGGCCGAGGGGGCGCAGGACATGCCGGCGCCCGTTGCGGAAGCGCGGGGAACAGGCCAAAGTCGGCGTATCGCGGGCGGATCTCCGCCCGCACGGGCGCAACGGCGTCCGGGAGGCAGAAAAGGGTCCCATCATGCGTCTGATGCAGTACGCAGTCGCCGCTTTCGCCATGCTGGCGGCGGTCGGCGCGGTCGAAGCGAAGGAATGGAAGGCGATCAAGATCGGCACGGAAGGGGCCTACCCGCCCTTCAACTTCGTCGACTCGAACAAGCAGCTGCAGGGTTTCGACATCGAGATCGCCAAGGCGCTGTGCGACAAGATGAAGGCCAAGTGCGACTTCGTCGCCCAGGACTGGGACGGCATCATTCCCGCCCTGAAGGCCAAGAAGTTCGACGCGATCGTGGCCTCGATGTCGATCACCGAGGAGCGCAAGAAGCAGGTCGACTTCACCGACAAGTACTACAACACGCCGGCGCGCTTCGTGACCTCGAAGACCAACGGCATCACGGACACGAAGCCGGAGGCCCTGAAGGGCAAGACGCTCGGGGCGCAGTCCTCGACGACGCACGCCACGTACCTGGAGGACCAGTACAAGGCCAAGGGCGTCAACGTGAAGCTCTACGGCACGCAGGACGAGGCCAACGCCGATCTGGTCGCCGGCCGGCTGGACGGCATCCTGGCAGATTCCGTGGTCCTCTACGAATGGCTGGAGAAGGGCGACGGCAACAAGTGCTGCCAGTTCGTCGGCGGCGACATCAAGGACGTCAAGTATTTCGGCGAGGGCGCCGGCATCGCGGTGCGCAAGGAGGACAAGGACCTCAAGGCGCAGATCAACAAGGCGCTGGCCGAGATCATCAAGGACGGCACCTACGAGAAGATCAACAAGAAGTACTTCCCCTTCTCGATCTACTGAGCGGCCGCCGGACCGGGGGCCTCGTCCTCCGGTCCGGTTCGCCCGCCGGGCCCGGCGGCTTCGCCGGCAACCCCTTCGATTGACCCGAGACCACGGGCCGGACCATGGAGACTCTCGGCCTCCTCGCGTGGGGGGCGAACGGATGGGGGGACGAGATCGCCGAGGGCGTCCTCGTGACGGTCACGCTGGCGCTGGCGACCCTGCCCTTCGGGCTGCTTCTCGGGCTCCTGGTGGCGATCGCGAAGAACTCGTCCTCGTGGCTGCTGCGCGCCATCGGGGACGGCTATACGACGGTCTTCCGCGGCCTGCCGGAGCTGCTCACCATCTTCATCGTCTACTACGGCGGCCAGATGCTGCTGCAGAGCGCGGTCGAGAGCTTCAACCAGGGCGTCGGCGCGGTCCTGCAGCTCCTGACCGACTGGGGCGCCGGCTTCGAGGCCGAGACCATCGAGGCCTGGACGGACGGCGGCGAGGCCGTGCAGGTCAACGGCTTCGTGGCCGGCATGTTCGCGCTCGGGGTCGTGTTCTCCGCCTATTCGAGCGAGGTCTTTCTCGGCGCCTTTCGGGGCATCTCGAGCGGGCAGGTCGAGGCGGCCCGCTCGCTCGGTCTCAGCCGCGGCCTGGCGTTCCGGCTCGTGGTCCTGCCCCAGCTCTGGCGCTTCGCGCTGCCCGGCGTGTCCAACCTGTGGCTGATCCTGCTCAAGGACACGTCCCTGGTCTCGGTGATCGCCCTGCCGGACCTGCTGCGCATGTCCTTCGTGGCGGCCGGCGTGACCAAGCAGCATTTCCTCTTCTACCTCGTGGCCTGCCTCATCTATCTCGTCCTGTCGATGATCTCGTCGGTCGGGATCGGCCGGATCGAGGCGTGGTCGGCGCGCGGCGAGCGGAGGATCGGCTGATGAGCGCGGAGGCGGCTCCCGGCAGCCTCGGGCCCGTGGCCGATGCGACGGCGGATCGGCCTCGCCCGGTGACGCGGCCCGGCGACGTGGTCGCGCTCCTTCTGCTCGCGCTGATCGCGAGCGTGCTGGTGTCCGACTGGCCGGTGGCGGTCGGGCGGATGCTGGATGCCGAGGTCTTCGTCAAATACTGGCCCCGGCTCGCGACCGGGCTCGGGGTGACCCTGCAGCTCGTGGCGATCTCGCTCGTCTTCGGAGGGCTCCTGGCCCTGCCGCTCGCGCTCGCCCGGCTGCGCCAGCGCGGCCTGTGGGCGCGGTTCGCGTTCGGCTACATCTACTTCTTCCGGGGCACGCCGCTGCTCGCCCAGACCTACCTCGCCTATTACGGGGCGGGTCAGTTCTCGGAGTATCTCGCGCCCCTGAACCTGGGGACCTTCTACAAGGACGCCTACTGGTACGTCCTGCTGACCTTCTCGCTCAACACGGCCGCCTATCAGGCCGAGATCCTGGCCGGCGCCATCAAGGCGGTGCCGCGCGGCCAGTGGGAGGGGGCCTTCGCGCTCGGGCTCACCGAGCGCATCGCCTTCTGGAAGGTGATCCTGCCGCAGGCCATGATCACCGCACTCCGCCCCCTCGGCAACGAGGTGATCCTGATGATCAAGGGATCGGCGGTGGCCTCGGTGGTGACGCTCTTCGAGCTGATGGGCGAGACCAAGCTCGCCTATAGCCGGACCTACGACATCTCCGTCTACATGTACGCCGCCGTCGTCTACCTGACCCTGGTGGAGACGCTGCGCCGGATCTGGGACTGGCTCGAGCGACTGCTCACCCGGCATCTGCGCCGGCGCGCCTGAACGGGCCCCGGCCGCGGCGGACGTGGCGGCGGCGGCACAGCGCGGGCGGTTTCGGACGGACCGACGGAAGTCGCCGGTGCGATCCGCCGCGGCGCGGGCTAGTCTCGCGGCCATCGGAGGGCCGGACGCGCAGGCGATCGGCACCAGACTGAAACAAGAAGGGTGACGGGATGGCGAAGGTGGCTTTCATCGGGCTCGGCGTCATGGGCTACCCCATGGCCGGGCATCTCAGGACCAAGGGCGGCCACGACGTGGCGGTCTACAACCGGACCACCGCGAAGGCGGAGAAGTGGGTCGCGCAGTTCGGCGGCAGCCTGGGGCTGACGCCCGCGAAGGCGGCGGAGGGCTGCGACTTCGTCTTCTCCTGCGTCGGCAACGACGACGACCTGCGCGAGGTCACCCTCGGACCGGACGGCTGCTTCAAGTCGATGGCCGCCGGGGCGGTCTACATCGACAACACGACGGCCTCGGCCGACGTCGCGCGGGAGCTCTACGACGCGGCCCGCATCGGCGGCTTCGACGCGCTGGACGCGCCGGTTTCGGGGGGGCAGGCGGGCGCCGAGAACGGGGTCCTGACCGTGATGGTCGGCGGCGACCGGGCCCCGTTCGAGCGGGCCGAGCCGGTGATCCGGGCCTTCGCGCGCATGGTCAACCTGCTCGGCCCGGCGGGATCGGGCCAGCTCACCAAGATGGTCAACCAGATCTGCATCGCCGGGCTCGTCCAGGGGCTCGCCGAGGGCATCCACTTCGCCAAGGCCGCGGGCCTGGACGTCGAGACGGTGATCGAGACCATCTCCAAGGGGGCGGCGCAGTCCTGGCAGATGGAGAACCGGTACAAGACCATGGCGGCCGGCAAGTTCGACTTCGGCTTCGCGGTCGACTGGATGCGCAAGGACCTCGGCATCGTGCTCGGCGAGGCGCGGCGCAACGGCGCCAACCTGCCCGTGACCGCGCTGGTCGACCAGTTCTACAGCGAGGTGCAGAAGATGGGCGGGCGTCGCTGGGACACGTCGAGCCTCATCGCCCGCCTCGACCGCTGAGCGACCGGCCCCGCGCCCGCCATCGCGTCGCGCGGGGCTACATATTCGTTTTCCTATATGGATCAGTAACGGTATCGCGAAGTTCAGGCTCCCCCGTGAGGCCGCGCAAGTTCCGCAAAAGGCCGCGGCTTTGGGTCTAACACTCTCATTTTAATGAGTTTTCTTGGTTTCCGAACGGTTCGGATCACCTCCCGGGCCCTTAACCGGTCTGCAAGCAGCTAGAATTTCATCTCGTCTCCAGAAAAAGGAGGCGGGCATGCTCGGCGGCTTGTGGGGCGATACGCGCGGCAACACGATGGTGACCTTCGCGGTGATGCTGGTGCCGCTGATGGGCGTCGCCGGAGGGGCGGTCGACTACAATCGCGTGACCGCGGCCCGCGTCACCCTGCAGGACGCCGCGGACGCGGCGACGATCGCGGGTGCCCGCGCCATCGAACTCGGCCGGACCGTCGGCGGCGACCCGGCGACGGCGGCACGCCAGTCCTTCGAGGCGAACTTCACGCATCGCGACGCCAAGATCACCAGGTTCGCGGTTGCGGCCGACAAGACGCAGGTGACGGTCGACGCGACGGTCGAGGTCAAGATGCTGTTCCTCGGCATCCTGGGCATCGCCACCATGGAGCAGAGCGTCCGTAGCGAGTCCCAGGTCAGCACGACCACGCTGGAGATCGCCCTGACGCTCGACAACACGGGCTCCATGGATGGGACCCGGATGGCGACGCTGAAATCGGCGTCGAACGCCTTCGTGGACCAACTCGCCCGGCAGGTGGTCGGCGAGGACCGGCTGAAGTTCGCCGTGGTGCCCTTCTCGGCCTTCGTGAATGTCGGGCCGAAATACCGCGGCGCGCCGTGGATCGACAACGACGCCCGAAGCAACAGGGCCAATTCCAATTTCAACGCAGCGCTGAACCGCTTCTCGCTCTACGACAAGTTCGCGATCGCGTGGCCGGGCTGCGTCGAGACCCGGCCCTCGCCCTACGACACGACCGACGCGGTGCCCGATGCGGCGAAGCCCGACACGCTCTTCGTCCCCTCCTTCTGGCCCGACGAGCCGGACCGCAGCGCCGGATACTCCTATCCGAACGACTACATTCCCGACCACATCGGCGGCGGCGACATCGCCCGGCTGATCAATGCGTCCAAGTACAACCTCGCGACCACCATCGACCGCTCGAACTCGACCTTCTTCTCCAACTATCGCCGCCCCAAGGGCCCGGACTTCGGCTGCGACATCACGCCGGTGACCCCGCTCACCGCCAGCATCCCGACGGTGAAGACCGCGCTCGACGCCATGAAGGCCTTCGGGTCGACGAACATCCCGGAGGGCCTGGCCTGGGGGTGGCGGATGCTCTCGCCCGAGATGCCGTTCACCGAGGGACGCAGCTACGGGACCAAGGACAACCAGAAGATCATCGTCCTGATGACGGACGGGGCCAACTCGATCTCCACCTACGGGACGGGCACGGCTGGCCAATATTCATCGGTGGACTATCCGTACCACGACTATACGGGTCCGACCCGCGGAAAGAACCTGCGCACCAACCTCGACGCCAAGGCCCTAGAGGTTTGCAGCAACATCAAGGCCAAGGGCATCGAGATCTTCACGATCGGCCTGGAACTCGGGACCGACACGACCGCCAAGGATCTGCTGGCGGCCTGTGCGACGGATTCCGGACACTTCTACGATGCGGTCGAGGTCGCCCAGCTGTCGCCGATCTTCGACAAGATCGCCCAGCGCATCGGGCGGCTCCGCCTGGCCCGCTGACCGCCACCCTTGACGGCGATCGCCGGCCGGCCGACGCTCGGGGCATGAGCGAGATCGTGGGGGTGATCCTGGCGGGCGGCCTGTCGCGGCGCATGGGCGGGGGCGACAAGCCGCTGCTGGCGCTCGGCGGGCGGCCGATGCTGGCGCACGTGGTCGAGCGCTTCCGTCCCCAGGTCGACGCCCTGGTCCTGAACGCCAACGGCGACCCGTCTCGCTTCGGCGTCACCGACCTGCCGGTCGTCCCCGATACCCTGCCGGGACATCCGGGGCCCCTCGCCGGTGTGCTGGCTGGCATGCGGTGGGCAGAGACCCACCGGCCGGGCGCGCGATGGGTGGCGACGGCGGCGGGCGACACGCCGTTCCTGCCGCTGGACGTGGTCCGGTGCCTCGCCGCGGCGCTCGAGGGCCGGCCCGAGGAGGCCATCGCGATCCCGTCGAGCGAGAGCGGCACCCATCAGGTGTTCGGCCTCTTCCCGGTCTCGCTCGCCGACGAGCTCGAGGAGGGGCTCCTGTCGGGCGAGGCCCGGAAGGTGATGGCCTGGATCGAGCGGCATCCGACAGCCGTCGTACCCTTCGCAAGCGAGGGCGGGGTGGACCCGTTCTTCAACGCCAATACACCGGAGGATCTGTCGCGGGCGGAAGCGCTTGCAAGTTCATCGTCGCCGAAGGCAACCATCTGAGCTCACGCACCGCAACCGCTTCTCGACTCTTTCTCATTCCGGGTCTCGTTTGCCAGAGATATGCAGGATCTACTGGTCTTACCTCTCCCGGCATGCGCGCGTGTCTTGCCAGGGTCGGCCGATCCTTCAGCAAGCGTCGCGTATCGAACTGATCTGCCTCCTTTTTTCACTTGCATGGCAGACTTGCATTTAGTCTAACGGTGCCATCGATCGCGCGCGGCCGGGAGGAGACGGGCGGGAGCGGTCAACAAAACGCGTGGAGGAACACGTCTATGCAGCGTCGCAATTTCCTGAAGACCGCAGCGGTCGGCACGGCTGCCGCCGCCACCCTGCCGATGCCGGCCATCGCGCAGTCCAATCCGCAGATCAAGTGGCGCCTGACCTCGAGCTTCCCGAAGTCGCTCGACACCATCTACGGCGCCGCGGAGGTGCTCTCCAAGGCTGTCGCCGAGGCGACCGACAACGCCTTCCAGATCCAGGTCTTCGCGGCGGGCGAGCTCGTCCCCGGCCTGCAGGCCGCCGACGCCGTGTCCAACGGCACGGTCGAGATGTGCCACACCGCGCCGTACTACTATGTGGGCAAGGACCCGACCTTCGCGTTCGGCACCGCCGTTCCGTTCGGGCTCAACTCCCGCCAGACCAGCGCGTGGCGCTACTACGGCGGCGGCAACGAGCTGATGAACGAGTTCTACAAGAAGTTCAACATCGTCGGCATGCCCGGCGGCAACACGGGCGCCCAGATGGGCGGCTGGTTCCGCAAGGAGATGAAGTCCGTGGAGGACTTCAAGGGCCTGAAGATGCGCATCGGCGGCTTCGCCGGCCAGGTGCTCGCCAAGCTCGGCTCGGTGCCGCAGCAGATCGCCGGCGGCGACATCTACCCGGCGCTCGAAAAGGGCACCATCGACGCGGCCGAGTGGGTCGGTCCCTACGACGACGAGAAGCTTGGCTTCTACAAGGTCGCGCCCTTCTACTACTACCCGGGCTGGTGGGAAGGCGGCGCGATGCTCGACTTCTTCATCAACACGACGAAGTGGGCCGAGCTGCCGAAGAATTACCAGTCGCTCGTCACGACCGCGGCGGGCCTCGCCAACGTCCACATGCAGGCGAAGTACGACGCGCTCAACCCGGGCGCCCTCAAGCGGCTCGCCGCCAACGGCGCGCAGCTCCGCCCCTTCTCGAATGAGATCATGGAGGCCTGCTTCAACGCGGCCAACCAGCTCTACGACGAGACCATGGCCAAGAATGCCGACTTCAAGAAGATCTACGAGGCCCAGAAGGCGTTCCGGGCCGACCAGTACCTCTGGTTCCAGATCTCGGAGTACACCTTCGACACCTTCATGATGATCCAGCAGCGCAAGAAGACGCTCTGAGAGTTTAGACCCACAGTCGATCGATCGACTCTGTCATGCCCGGGCTTGCCCCGGGCATTTCTTTTCCGGCCGCCTCATTCGTTTCGCAGGCCGGCGCGGCGCAGGACGGGCGGGGCCGCCCGACCGGGCTCAGGCCGCCTCCACCGCCTCGACCGCGAGCGGGACGACGTCGCAGCCGCCGGCGCCGCAGCACACGAGGGCATGGCCGTCCGGCACGGCGTTCCATGCCTCACGGCGGCGGTCGAGGGGCTCCGAGACGACCTGGATGGCGCCGCCGTCGCGTCGCCAGTAGAGGCTCGGCGGGCGGCGGTCGGAGGCATATCGGAACGCGAAGAGGCGCTGGCCGTCCGAGAGGGCGGCGGTCACGCGTAGCGGGGCCTCGACGCGGGCGACGCGCATGGCGGCGACGACGTCCCGGAGCGTGGAAGCGACGGCGCCGACCGGGTCGCGGTCGAGGCCGCGCGAATGCGCGATCAGGAAGAGGGCCTCGGAATCCTTGGTGCCGGCGCGGGCGCCGTAATGGGCGTCGCCGATCATCGCCTCGATGGTGCGGCGCAGGCCCGCATAGCCGCCGATCTGACCGTTATGCATGAAGAGCCAGCGGCCGTTCGCGAAGGGGTGGCAGTTGGCGCGGCTCGTGGCGGTCCCGGTCGCGGCGCGGACATGGGCGAAGAAGAGGCGGGAACGAACCTGCCGGGCGAGGTGGCGCAGGTTGTCGTCCGACCAGGCCGGCAGGATCTCGCGGTAGAGGCCGGGTTCCGTCCGCTCGCCGTACCAGCCGATGCCGAAGCCGTCGCCGTTCACCTCGACCTTCGCCTCCTCGGCGCCGAGGCTCTGGGCGATGAGGGAATGCTCCGGGTCGGTCACGAGGTCGGAGAGAAAGATCGGCGGGCCAGCGTAGGCCACCCAGCGGCACATGGCGAAGCGGTCCTGTTCTCGTCGGCGAGACGGTGGAAGTCTGCGCCTCGATCCCTGAACAACCCCTGAAGCCCGCATGCAAGACCGCGAATGCGAACCGCCCGTCGCAAGGGACGGGCGGCCGGTCGATCAGTTCTGCTTGGGCGGCTCGGCGGGCGGTGTGCCGAGCCCCGGGGGCGGAGCGCCGAGATCCGGGGGGTTGCCGAGGCCCGGGGGCGGGCCGCCGAGGCCGGGCGGGGGACTGCCGAGGCCCGGGGGTGGGCCGCCGAGGCCGGCCGGGGGACCGCCCAGGCCGGCGGGCGGACCGCCCAGGCCGGAATCCTGGCCGGGAAGGCCGGGCAGTCCCGGCATGCCGCCGCCGAGCGGGCCCTGCAGCTGGATCTCGAACTTGGTCGGGTCGACCGTGTTTGCGGTATCATTGTACCACATGACGATCCGCGGGAAGAACAGCACGACCGCCACCATCACCACCTGGATGAGGACGAAGGGCACGGCGCCCCAATAGATCTGCCCGGTCGTGACCGGCTGCATGGTCCGTTTGGTCACGGTATCGAGATACGGCTTCGTGGGGGCGACGGAGCGCAAGTAGAAGAGCGCGAAGCCGAAGGGCGGGTGCATGAAGCTCGTCTGCATGTTCACGCCGAGCAGCACGCCGAACCAGATCATGAAGGGGCCGACGTCGGCGACCTTGCCGTCGATGACCCGCAGGCCGATGTCCTGTGCAATCGCGACCGCATGGGGGTCGGTCGAGAAGATGGTCTCGGCCGCCTTGACCAGGAGGGGCACGGCGATGAAGGCGAGCTCGAAGAAGTCGAGGAAGAAGGCCAGGAAGAAGATCAGCGCGTTGACGATGATCAGGAAGCCGTACATGCCGCCCGGCATCTCCTTCAGGATCTCCTCGACCCAGATGTGGCCGTTGACCCCGTAGAAGGTCAGCGAGAAGACGCGCGCGCCGACCAGGATGAAGAGCACGAAGGCGGACAGCTTGGCGGTCGATTCGCCGGCCTGGCGGATCAGGCTCCAGTCGAGCTTGCGGTTGAGGACGGCGAGCACGATGGCGCCGGCCGCGCCCATGGCGCCGCCCTCCGTGGGGGTGGCGATGCCGCGGAAGATGGTGCCGAGCACGAGGAAGATCAGGATCAGCGGCGGCAGGAGGTCGGCGACGACCCGGTGCGCTGCGGCGGCGACGGGCCGGCTGGGCGATTCCATGATGGAGAGGCCGGCGAGCACGAGGGCGACGGCGGCGAGGATGTCCGGCCAGTGGCGGAGCACGACCAGGGCCATCCCGCCGAGGCGGCCCTGGAGGGTCGCGGCCTCGACCGCCAGGGCGCCGGTGCCGATCTCGACCGCGGCCCGGTAGACGACGAAGGCCGCGAGCGCGAAGAGCACGAGGCCGACGACCTTGCCGAGGGCGGTGGGCACGAAGCGGATCGCGGCGACATAGAGGGCGTAGACGCCGATCAACGCGCCGATCTTGACGATCGAGATCCAGGGCTCCTGCAGGCCGGCGCTCTTCACGTAGGCCGGGACGAAGGGCAGGTAGCGCTCGAAGAGGGAGATGCCCCATTCGGGGTCGAAGAGCAGGATCATGCCCCAGATCACGAGTGCCAGCGGCAGGAGCGAGGCCTTCATGACCTTCTCGTAGGGCGCGCCCTCGCCGAAGGAGCGGGCCTCCGCGGGCAGCGCCGGGGCGCTGTCGGGCTGCACGAGCGTGCGCACGAAGACGTAGAGCATGTAGAGGATCGTCAGCACGATGCCGGGCACGAAGGCGCCGAGATACATGTCGCCGACGGAGCGGCCGAGCTGGTCGGCCAGGACGATGAGGACCAGGCTCGGCGGGATGATCTGAGCGAGGGTGCCGGAGGCGGCGATGACGCCGGAGGCGAGGCGGCGGTCGTAGCCGTAGCGCAGCATGATGGGCAGCGAGATCAGGCCCATGGCGATCACCGAGGCGGCGACCACGCCCGTCGTCGCGGCGAGCAGCGCGCCGACGAAGATGACCGCGTAGGCGACACCGCCGCGCACCGGGCCGAACAGCTTGCCGACCGTGTCGAGCAGCTTCTCGGCCATGCCGGATCGTTCGAGGATCAGGCCCATGAATGTGAAGAACGGGATGGCGAGGAGCGTGTCGTTCGCCATCGTGCCGTAGACGCGTTCCGGCAAGGCCTGCAAGAGGTTGGGCGACAGGAGCCCGAGCTCGATGCCGACCCAGCCGTAGAAGAGCCCGAGCGCCGCCAGCGAGAAGGCGACCGGATAGCCCAGCAACAGGAACACGATCAGGCTCAGGAACATGATCGGTGCGATGTTGTGGATGAGGAACGCGACCATCTCTGCCTCCCGGAACCCGCTTCCCCGCGGTCCTCGTGATTTTCTTGCGACGCCGTGCGTGGGTGGGTTCAGGATTCGTGCGAGTTCTGGCCGTGCGACGAGCCCGTTTCCGGCTCGGGCAGGATGCCTCGGATCACCGCGACCTGCTTGATGATCTCCGAGATCCCCTGAAGGAAGAGCAGGAAGAAACCAACCAGCACCAGCGCCTTCGCGGGCCAGACGATCAGGCCGCCGGCATTGAAGGACATTTCCTGAAGCTGGATGGAGCGTATGACGAAGTCCGTGGACTCGTAGACCATCAGCATGACGAAGGGCATCAGAAACAGGATGTGGCCGAGGAGCTCGATCCACAGCCGCACCCGGCGCGGAAACGTATTGAACAAGATATCGATGCGGATGTGCTCGCGCCGGAGCAGCGTCCAGGCCGCGCCGAGCATGAAGACCGCACCGAAGAGATACCACTGCAATTCGAGCCAGGCATTGGAGCTCTGGTCGAACACCTTGCGGATGATGGCGTTGATGGAACTGACCAGCACGGCCATCAAGATCAGCCAGGACACGAGCTTGCCGATCAAGGTATTCAGGCCGTCTATGCTCGAGCTGAAGCGCAGCAGTCCGCTCATGGTTCCCCCGGGGAGAGTTCTTGCCGCGCCGCGGCCTCCTGGTTACGCATAAAGGGCATGCGTGGCGCGCACGTCAAGTCCTCAGCGGCAGCACTCCCCCGGTCCTTTCGGGTCGGTGTCAAGTCCCTGACAAGCAATAGGTTTCACCACTGCACCCGATTTCGGCCTCAGCTCCGGTCGCGTCGCGCCAGGAGGCCGGTCAGCAACGCCAGGACCGAAAGCGTCAGCATGGCGAGGACGAGGGGCCAGGGCGTGTCCTCGAGCAGGGCCCCGACCACGACGGTCGCCAGCGCGCCGCCGCCCACCTGCATGGAGCCGATCAGCCCCGAGGCCGCCCCGGCGAGGTCCGGGCGCACGCTGACGCCGCTCGACATGGTGGAGGGCAGCGCGATGCCGTTGGCGATGCCGAGGACGAAGACCGGGCCGAAGATGGCGATGGGGTGCATGACGCCGACCCAGAATAGGAGCGCCATCGCGGCGCAGGCGGCGACGCCCCCGAGGTTGCCGACGAGCATCATGCGCAGCACGCCGAAGCGGCCGGCATAGCGGGCCGAACCGAAGTTGCCGATGACGTAGCCGACCGCGATCAGCATGAACCAGAAGCCGATCTCGCGCGTGCCGACGCCCATCAGCTTCTGCGCCACGTAGGGCGCGCCGCCGATGTAGGTGAAGAAGATCGCGCTCGAGAAGGTGCAGGTGAAGGCGAAGACCCGGAACATCGGGATGCGCATCAGGGTGACGATGCTGCCTGCGAGCGCCCCGATGCCGCCCCCGGACTGCGGGTCGCGGTTGGTCTCGGTGAGGTAGCGCCAGGACGCCAGCGTGACGAGGAGGCCGAAGCCGAGCAGGAGGTCGAAGGTCGCCGTCCAGCCGTGCAGCTCGTCCAGGTAGCCGCCGATGGCGGGGCCGAGGGCGGGGGCGACGGCCATCCCCATGGTGACGAGGCCGATCATGCTGGCCGCCTGGTTGCGGTCATAGAGGTCGCGGACGATGGCACGGGTCAGGACGAGGCCGGTGCAGCTGCCGGCGCCCTGGACGACGCGGCCGGCGATCAGCATCTCGATGGTGGGGGCGAAGCGGCAGACCAGCGTGCCGACGACGAAGAGGGTGAGCCCGGCGATCATCACCGGGCGCCGGCCGAACCGGTCCGACAGGGGGCCGAGCACCAGCTGGGCGACCGCGACGGCGGCGAGATAGAGCGAGAGGGCGAGCTGGACCTTTGCGTAGGTGGTGTGGAAGGCGGCCTCCATGCCGGGCATGGAGGGCACGAACATGTTGAGCGCCAGCGGGTTGACGGCCGAGGCGGCGATCAGCACGAGAAGCGGGGGGCGGCGGGCCGGGGCCGGGCCGGTGGCGGCGATAACGGTCATGGCACGAGCCTATACGAAGTCGGACGGTGTTCGGAGCGGGCGCGGCGGTCAGCCGGCGCGGACGGGCGCCGGGGCCTCCCGGTCGGCGCTGCGGGCTCGGCGGCGTTCCCGCTGGACCGTGTAGAGGCCGGTCGCCACCACGATCGCGGCGCCGAGCAGGGTGAAGCCGTCCGGTCGCTCGCCGAAGAAGATCACGCCGATCAGGAAGGCCCAGAGCAGCAGCGCGTAGCGGAAGGGCGCGACGACCCCCATCTCGCCGGTCCGCATGGCGATCGTCAGCAGCACGTATCCGGCCAGCAGGCCCGCGCCGGCGCCGGTCAGCATGGCCATCTCGCCGGCACGGGGCGGACGCCACTCGCCGACCAGGGAGATCGCCCCGTCGACGGGATAGAGGCAGAGCCCGAAGAGCATGATCGTCACCGAACTCGACAGGGCGGCGAGAAAGGTCGGGATGGCGGCCGGCATGCGCGAGGTGGCGAGGTCGCGCAGCACCACGAAGCCGACCGAGGCGAGGATCAGGAGCGCGGAGTGGTCGAAGCCGGTGAGGCCGGGGCGGATGATGACGAGCACGCCCAGGAAGCCGACGAGGATCGCGGTCCAGCGGCGCCAGCCGACGCGCTCGCCCAGGAACAGGGCGGCGGCCGCGGTCGCGGCGAGCGGGGTCACCTGGAAGATGGCCGAGACGTTGCCGATCGGCAGGCGCGTGAGGCCGGCGACGAAGAAGAAGGTGGCACCGATCTCGCCGACGAGGCGGAAGACCAGCATGCGGTCGCGCAGCGCCCGCCAGGCCGCGAAGGCCCCGGTCAGGCGGCAGAGCAGCAGGAGGCCGGCCGTCGCCACGAGGCCGCGGAGCAGCATGATCTCGCCGAGCGGCAGCGTGGCCGAGACGGCCTTGACGAAGCTGTCGTTCACCACGAAGGCGAACATGGCGACGTTCATGGCAAGGATGCCGCGGGCATTGTCGCTCTGGGCCGGCATCGTCGATCCATGCTGGGTGGGCTTCAGGGGGGCGGACGGCGGGCGGCCACCCTAGGCGCTCGCGAGGGACGCGTGAAGACCGTGCTGGCGCAATCGTGATCGTCGCGAGACGCCTGATCCGCCATGGATCCGCCATGGTGATGGACTGCTTTCGCCCCGGATGGGATGTTCAGCGACGGTTCAGGTCCCGGCGCTATCGTAGGTCCATTCGGTGCCGTGCCTTTCGGTGCGGCCATCCGTTGACGGGCGGAGCCGCCCGCGGCGGCCAGGAGGTTGACATGTCCAAGTTCAGGATCGCGGCCCGGTCGGACCGGCAACCCGCATCCGCGTCGGTTGTCTCGATCGCGCTCGGAGCCGGGCTTCTCGCCGCCGGTGCGCTTTCGGCCTCGGCGCAGACCGCCGATTCGCCCCAGGCGCCCGCCTCGACCCGCGCGCAGCTCGCCGAGCTGCCGCGCCTCCCCGACGGCCCGGTCTGCGCCAAGGACCGCGACTGGATGCTGGTCGAAGCCGAGCAGTTCATCGCCCGCACCACGGCGCGCGCCGAGGACCTCTCCAAGAAGGTGATCGAGCTGGAGCTCGCGGTCGACCGCGACCCGAGCGCCGCGCGCGGCGCGGAGACCACCCGCGAGGAGCTGCGCGAGACGCTGCGCCGGGTTCGCGACGCGCAAGGCTACCGCGAGGACGCCCGGCGCCTGACCACCCGGGACTGCCTCGTCCGCGAAGGCCAGGGCCTCGACGTCCGCCAGGCCGCGCCGAGCGTCTCGGGCGCCGCGACCGCCCAGGCGCCGGCCAACGCCGAGCCGGCGATCGACGTCAAGCTCGCCCAGACCGGGTCCTGCGCCAAGGACACCGACTGCGAGATCCGCCTCATCTCCGAGACGCGCCGTCCCGCCACGGACGACCGGCGCGTGGCCGTGCTGATCGACCTCCCCTCGGCGGCCGGCACCTTCGTGCGCTCCGGCGACACCTGGAAATGCTACGCCATGGTGGGCGGGGCGGTGTGCCTCGCCAAGCTCTCGGAGCTGAAGGCCGGCGCCCCTGTCGAATCGCGGCTGACCTGGCGCATCCAGGGCGCGGGCACGGGCGACGAGGCCAAGTTCTGCACCCGGACGATGCGCCAGACGGCCGACGGGCGGCCGACCACCGATCCCGACCGCGTGCGCGTGCTGCAGGCGGTGCTCGCCGACTACGGCTATCGGACCGGCGCGATCGACGGTCGCTTCGCGGACGGCACGCGCGTCGTCCTCGCCTCGGCGGCTCCCGACTTCGGGGTCGAGCGGAACGGCGACGACGACCGCATCGCGGCCGCCCTGCTCGGCAGCATGGTGAGCCGCGTCGGCGTCTCCACCGGCCCCTGCCTGCAGCTCGCGCTGGCAAGCACGACCTCGGCGGTCACCTCCGACGCGGCCCCGTCGGCCGCGACCGCGGGTGCAGCGGCGGCCGCGGCCGCCGCCACGGCGGCGACGGCGGGCCGGTCGCTGGAGCCCGTCAAGCAGCCGGAGACCAAGCGTCCGGCCACGAAGTCCCAGTCGGCCTCGGTCACGCCCGAGCCCGAGAAGTCGACGAGCGAATTGCGCAAGGCCAAGGTGCCGGTCACCAAGGCGGCCACGACCACCCGCGAACGCCCGGCGACCACGCGGACCCGTCCGGCCACGCCGGTGGCCCGGGCCGTGCCGGTCGAAGATGAGCCGGCCGTGGTGGTCCGTCCGAAGAAGCGGACCGTCGTGGTCGAGGAAGAGCCGGCCGGCGTGGTCGTCAAGCAGCCCAAGGTGTTCGTGCCCCCGATCAGCATCGGCATCGGCCTCGGCCGCCGCGGCGGAATCGGCTTCGGCTTCTGATCCGCTTCCTCCGTCCGCTTCGGATTGCCAGGCCCGGGCTCGCCCCGAGCCTGTTCGCGTCTGGGCCGGATCCAGGCGCGGTGCCGGGTCCGATCCCGACCTTCCCACGGCTGCAGCGCGGTGACGTTCGGCGCGGGCGGACCGGCGGCATGGGCGTGACGGTCGACGCGTTCAATGCCGTTGGCGGCTCTCCGCTGCGCTGCGGCGGGGTATGCGGGGGAGAGGGGGAGCCTCGAGGTCGAGGGCTCATTCGACCCCCAGTTCTCCACCCGCATCCCCGGACAAGGCGCGGCACGCGCCGCCGATCCGGGACCCGGCGCTGACCCCGATCCGCAGCGCTGCGGCCGGTGGGGAGCGCTGGACCCCGGCCCTGCGCTGCGCTCCGGCCGGGGATGCGGGTGGAGAGGGGGTGCCCCAAGGTCGGGGGATCTTGCGAACCCCCACCCCTCCGCCGCATTCCCGGACAAGGCGCGGCACGCGCCGCAGATCCGGGATCCAGGGCGGGCCGCGCTCCGCGGCGCTGCGGCGGGTGGAGAGCGCTGGCCCCCGGCTCGGTGGCCGGGGTGACAACCGTGGGCGAGGCCTTCCCATTGCTGCAGCGCTGTGACGTTCGGCGCGGGCGGACCGGCGGCATCAGCGTGATGCGTTCGATGCCGCCGCCGGATCGGCGGTGACGCGACTTATCCGGGGCTACGGGGCTGCGGGGCGGGACGTCGGAGGGCGGACGTCCGTTGGCCTAACCGCCGGTGACGCTCATGTGGCGGGAGACGGCGGGGCGGCTGTGGCGGCGGTCGATGACGAAGTCGTGGCCCTTCGGCTTGCGGCCGATCGCCTCGTCGATGGCGGCGTGCAGCAGGGCGTCGCTCTCGGACTGGCGCAAGGGCGCGCGCAGATCCGCGGAGTCCTCCTGGCCGAGGCACATGTAGAGCATGCCCGTGCAGGTGACGCGCACGCGGTTGCACGATTCGCAGAAGTTGTGGGTCAGCGGCGTGATGAATCCGAGCCGGCCGCCGGTCTCGCGGACGCGCACGTAGCGGGCCGGGCCGCCGGTGCGGTAGTCGATCTCGTCGAGGGTCCAGCGGTCCATCAAATCGGCGCGGACGCGCGAGAGCGGGAGGTACTGTTCCGTGCGGTCGCCGTCGATCTCGCCGAGCGGCATGGTCTCGATCAGGGTCAGGTCCATGCCCGAGCCGTGCGCGTAGCGGATCAGGTCGTCGACCTCATGCTCGTTGACGCCCTTCAGCGCGACCGCGTTGATCTTGACCTCCAGGCCGGCGGCGAGCGCGGCGTCGATCCCGGCCTGGACGCGCGCGAGGTCGCCCCAGCGGGTGATGGCCTTGAACTTCACGGGGTCGAGCGTGTCGAGCGACACGTTGATGCGACGCACGCCGAGGGCCTTCATCTCGGCGGCGTAGCGGGCGAGCTGCGAACCGTTGGTGGTGACGGTCAGCTCGTCGAGGGCTCCGGACTCCAGGTGGCGCGACAGCGAGCGGAAGAGGGTCATGATGTCCTTGCGAACGAGCGGCTCGCCGCCCGTCAGGCGCAGCTTGCGCGTGCCGCGCGTCACGAAGGCCGAGCAGAGCCGGTCGAGTTCCTCGAGGCTCAGCACGTCGCGCTTCGGCAGGAAGGTCATGTCCTCCGCCATGCAGTAGACGCAGCGGAAGTCGCAGCGGTCGGTCACGGAAACCCGCAAATACGAGATGGCCCGTCCGAACGGGTCCACCAGCGGGGCCGCCGGCGCGGGGGCCGCGCTCTGTGCCGTCATCGATCCATCCTCCGCACCTCTTGCCGTGCTCATATGGGTTCCCGAGCCTGCCGCCGCCAGGACGGGCGCAAACCATAGGCCCTCGCGCGGCGAAATCAACGGGCGGGCCGGCGTCCTCTGCCGGTCTGGTGAAGGCTTGCTCCACGCCCCGGGGCGCCGTATCTGAAGGGCCGACGCGAACCCCGAGGATCCTGTCGATGACTGCCGCTACTCCCTGGCCGACGGAACTGCGGCTCGCCGCCGACAAGCGGACCCTGACGGTGTCGTTCGACACCGGCGAATCCCACCCGCTCGCCGCCGAGTACCTGCGGGTGACGAGCCCGTCCGCCGAGGTGCAGGGCCACTCTCCGGCGGAGCGAAAGACCGTGCCGGGCAAGCGCGACGTGCGCATCCTGGCGGTCGAGCCTGTGGGGAACTACGCGGTCCGCCTCACCTTCGACGACCTGCACTCGTCCGGGATCTACGGCTGGGACTACCTTCTGACGCTCGGCCGCGACCGCGAGCGGATCTGGGGGGAGTATCTCGCCGAGCTCGACGCCAAGGGCCTGGGCCGCGACGCGCGCCGCTGAGGCCCGCCGCGGGCGTCGTCCGGAACGGACGAGGCCGGCGATACGCTCGCCGGCCCCGCAACCCGTCAGCCCCCGAGGCCCCCCGGCCCGAACGCGTCAATCGTGGACGACGGTCACCCGCGCGCCGACCTTGACGCGCTCGTAGAGGTCCGTAACGTCATCGTTGGTCATGCGGAAGCAGCCCGACGAGACCGCCTGGCCGATGCTCCAGGGCTCGTTGGAGCCGTGGATGCGGTAGAAGGTCGAGCCCAGATACATGGCGCGGGCGCCGAGCGGGTTGTCCGGGCCGCCGGGCATATAGGCCGGCAGGTTCGGGACGCGCTTGCGCATCTGCGGCGGCGGGGTCCAGCCGGGCCACTCGGCCTTGCGGGTCACCGAATGGGTGCCGCCCCAGGTGAAGCCGGGCCGGCCGACGCCGATGCCGTATTTCAGGGCCTTGCCGTCGCCGAGCATCAGGTAGAGGCGCCGCTCGGCGGTATTGATCAGGATGTTGCCTCTGCCGAGGTTCGGGCCCTTGAAGTCGACGACTTCGCGCGGGATGGGCGTGTACCTGGGGCCGGCCGAGGATGAGGTCGTCGGCGTGATGCCGGGCCCCTCGACCGCGTTGCCCATGGCGTCGTAGCGCACCTGAACTCCGGGATTGTATTCCGCCTTGACCACCGTCACCGCAGCCAGGAGACCCGCCGCCAGGGTCACCGCCGCCGTCATGCCTGCGCGCATACCGAATTTCTCCAAGCCTTCGGACAACAACCCGCGCGAAAAAGCGCTCTGCGGAGCAAATCTGCAGGTTTTCCGGTTGCCATATTGTTGACGGCCCGATGGCGAGGCAAGGCCGCCGGCCGCGAAACCGCCGCCGGAGGGTCACATTCGCGTGCGCTGTGATCTGAGGGTCACGCAAGGGACTTGCGGGCTCGGCCGGGATGCGCGGCCAGAGGGGCGCCGGCCGGGTATGCGGCCTACACATGCGGTTAAGTGAATAGTTTAGATGCCGAACCCAGCCGCAGGTATTTAACGGACGGCTTACTGGTCTGTGCTATCCCTTGTTCTTACAGTTCTGCCGGCGGACAGGGCCGAGGGGCAGATGGCGTTTGGCGAGAAGGCACTGGCGCATGCTTGAACAGTTGCAGTCAGTCTTGGCGGATCGCTCCGAAGCCGGACGCGACGCGCTGCTCACCATGCTGTCGTCCATGCTGTTCGACGGGCGGCAGCCGACCGCCCAGGAAGTGTCGCTGTTCGCCGACATCGCCCACAAGCTCCTGCCCCATACGGGCGAGGAGGCCCGCTCGGTGGTGTCGGCGCGGCTGGGGTCGAAGGCCGGCCTGCCGAAGGGACTGGTGCTCGCCCTCGCCTCCGACGTGCTGCTGGTGGCCTCGCCGATCCTGGCCGGCAATCCGGATCTCACCGACGACGACCTCGCCGACCTCGCGTTCCGCCTCGACGACGGGCACCGGATCGCAATCGCGGGCCGCGAGAACCTGAGCTTCCGCGTGACCGACGTGCTGGTCTCGCGCGGCAACGTCCTGGTTCTGCGCGCTGTGGCGGAGAACACCAGTTCGGAGATCTCGGACGCCTCGGCCCACAAGCTGGTGGACCGGGCCGCGGACGACGAGGAACTCTGCCGCATCCTGGCGCTGCGCAACGATCTGCCGGAGGGTGATGCGGAGCGGCTGGTCATGCTGGTCGCCAAGCGCCTCAGGGGCCGGATGGCACGGCCCGCGCCGATCGAGGCCGCCCCGGCGACACCGCCGCCGGTGGCCATCGCGTTCCCCGAGGCGACGCGGCCGGTGGAGATCGGCAAGCTCATCCAGGAGGTCGCCGCGAAGGAGAGGACCCTCGATTCGGCGGTCCTCGCCCTGGCGGCCGCGGACCGCTACAACGACCTCGCCACCCTGCTCACGGCCATCACGCACATCGACGAGCTGTCGATCTTGAAAGTGCTGGTGCGCTCGGACGCCAACGGCATCGTCAACGTTTTGAGGGCGCTCGACATAGAGGAGGCGACCTGGGCGCAGGTGGTCAAGCTGCGCCAGCGGCGGCTGCGCTTCTCCGACACGCAGGCGCGATTCGAGCGCGAGGACTTCGCCAAGCTGGCGCCCGCCAAGGCGAAGCAGACGCTCGCCCAGTTCGCGCACCGTCGGCAGGCGAGCTGAGCGGCGCGGGCCCTCAGCCGAGGTTCAGTTCCTGGAAGAAGTCGTTGCCCTTGTCGTCGACGACGATGAAGGCCGGGAAGTCGACGACCTCGATGCGCCAGATCGCCTCCATGCCGAGCTCGGGATACTCGAGCACCTCGACCTTCTTGATGCAGTCCTGCGCGAGGCGGGCCGCCGGGCCGCCGATCGAGCCGAGGTAGAAACCGCCGTGGGCCTTGCAGGCCTGGCGGACCGCGGCGGAGCGGTTGCCCTTGGCGAGCATGACCATCGAGCCGCCGAAGGACTGGAACTGGTCGACGTAGGAGTCCATGCGGCCGGCGGTGGTCGGCCCGAAGGAGCCCGAGGCGTAGCCCTCCGGCGTCTTGGCCGGACCGGCATAGTAGACGGGGTGGTTGCGGAAATACTCGGGCATGCCCTCCCCGCGCTCGAGCCGCTCCCGGATCTTGGCATGCGCCAGGTCGCGGGCGACGATCAGCGGGCCGGTCAGGGACAGGCGCGTCCTGATCGGGTGGCGGGAGAGTTCGGCGAGGATGTCCGGCATCGGCCGGTTGAGGTCGACCTTCACGACATGGCCGCCGAGCCGCGCCTCGTCGACCTCGGGCATGAACCGCGCCGGATTGTGCTCGAGCTCCTCGAGGTAGATGCCGTCGCGGGTGATCTTGCCGAGGGCCTGGCGATCGGCGGAGCAGGAGACGCCGAGGCCGATCGGCAGCGAGGCGCCGTGGCGGGGCAGCCGGACCACGCGGACGTCGTGGCAGAAGTACTTGCCACCGAACTGGGCGCCGACGCCGAGGCTCTGGGTCAGCTTGTGGATCTTCTCCTCCATCTCCAGGTCGCGGAAGGCGTGACCCTGGTCGGAGCCCTGCGTGGGCAGGCCGTCCAGGTAGCGGACTGAGGCGAGCTTCACGGTCTTGAGGGTCAGTTCGGCCGAGGTGCCGCCGATCACCACCGCGAGGTGGTAGGGCGGACAGGCCGCGGTGCCGAGGGTCAGGATCTTCTCCTTGAGGAAGGCCATCAGCCGGTCCTCGGTCAGGACCGACGGCGTCGCCTGGTAGAGGAAGGTCTTGTTGGCAGACCCGCCGCCCTTGGCGACGAAGAGGAACTTGTAGGCGTCCTCGCCTTCCGCGTAGAGCTCGATCTGCGCCGGCAGGTTGTTGCGGGTGTTCTTCTCCTCGAACATCGAGACGGGCGAGAGCTGCGAGTAGCGGAGGTTCTTCTTGAGATAGGCGTCGCGGATGCCTTCGGCTATCGCGCTCTCGTCGGTGCCGTCGGTCCAGACGTGCCGGCCCTTCTTGCCCATCACGATCGCCGTGCCGGTATCCTGGCACATGGGCAGGATGCCGCCGGCCGCGATGTTGGCGTTCTTCAGGAGGTCGTGGGCGACAAAGCGGTCGTTGTCGGTCGCCTCCGGGTCGTCCAGGATCCGGGCGAGCTGGGCGAGGTGGCCAGGGCGCAGCAGGTGGTTGATGTCGACCATCGCCGCCTCGGCGAGAAGCCGCAGCCCCTCGCGCGCCACCACCAGGATCTCGCGGCCCTGGAATCGCTCCAACGACACGAAGTCGCCCGTCAGCTTGCGGTAGGGCGTGTCGTCCTGCGAGAGCGGGAAGAGCGGCATGTGCACGTAGGGCGGCGTGTTGTGGAGCGTCACGGGTCGCACTCGCGATTTCAAGGGAGCCGGCCCGGCGCCGACCCGGTTCTGGATTAGTCGACCCCTTCAACGGCGACAAGTCGTCCTTCGGCTGATGTCCGAACGGATGATCGCAGTCGAATTCCAGTTGTGCCTGAGTCTCATAACCTCCTTTCAACGTGACACCGGCATAGTCTGCTCCTTACCTGGAGTATAGTCCATGTCCCGTTATCAATTCCGAATAATGAATGTCGTTATCCTGAGCACATTGGGATTTCAGATCTGTGTTTTTTCTTTTCTTCTTCTGCTGACTTCGGCATCGGTAGATTTCGCGAGTGGGCCCCACTTCGCTTTCGTGTTCGGGTTTCTGGCCACGATCCATATCGGCTACCGCACGGTGGTCGACCGCCCGCAAGTCCGGCTCGCCGTCCAGTGCCTCGCAGCCATGCTTTTCACCACGATCATGGGCGGTGCGACCGCGATCGTGGCGCTCGGGCTGGAGCTTCCCTTCATAGACCCGTGGCTGGCCCAGGCCGACCGCACTCTCGGATACGATCCGGAAGCCCTCGTCCTTGGACTCAAACGTGTCCCGTACGCGATTCCGACGATCTTCTTCGGCTATGACAAGATCGACCGAGCTCTCATTCTGGCTGTCGTCGGTCTGGCCGGTCTTGGGCGATCGGATCGGGTGAGGGAACTTTGCCTGATCTATGTCGTCACCCTCGCTTTCGCCTGCACGGTGTCGATCGTCTTGCCCGCTCAGGGCGCCTTCCTCCATTTGCCGATCTCCGAGGAGATGAAGCGCGCCCTGCCGGCAGGTTCGGGCGTCTATCATCTCGGCGTCCTGGACGCCTGGCGCTCCGGCGCGGTGAGGACGCTGGATCTCGGACGCCTTCCCGGCGTGGTCACCTTTCCATCGTTCCATACGGCCATGGCGCTGATGCTGGCCTGGAGCGTTCGGGGCATTCCTTGGGTAAGGTGGCCCACGATCCTCTTCGCGGCAGCGGCGTTGGGCGGAGTCCTCCCGATCGGCGGCCACTATTTCGTCGACGTCATCGGTGGCGCCGTGTGCTTCGCAGCAGCCGCGTGGCTCGCCAGGGAGGTCGCCCGCGATCGGCAGCTCCCGCCTGCGCCTCGGAACCTGCTGGACTCTCGCGGAGTATCCGTCTTACCTCGGTGATCGGAGCAGGGAGGACGACACCATGGCAAACGAACCTAAGAACCCCTTCGAGGGCTGGCCCAACATGGACTGGACCAAGGACCTCGCGTCCTTCTGGTCGCAGGCGCCGAAGGGCGTGCCGGGCGGCAACACGGAGATGATCGAGCGGATCCAGAAGCTGTCGCGCGAGACGATGGGCTTCGTCGAGGAGCGCATGCGGAAGGACATGGAGACGGTCCGGGCCCTCACGGAGGCCAAGACCCCCATGGATGTCGGGCGAATCCAGATGGAGTTCTTCCAGGGCCTCGTCACCGACTACAACCGGCAGGCCATGAAGATGGCCGAGGAGGCGGGCAAGAACCTGACCGCCGCCTTCGGCAAATGGCCGGGCATGCCGGGCAAGTGAGAAGGGTGGGCAGTAGGCAGTAGGCGGCAGGATCCAACGGCCGACTGCCCAATCCAGACTGCCGACTGTCTCATCCCGACTGCCTAACCCTTGGCTGCCACCGACCGCGCGGCCTCGGCCACCGCGTCCGCGGTGACCCCGAGATAGGCGTAGACGGCCTTCTCGGGGGCGGATTCGCCGAAGCGGTCGATGCCGACGACCTTGCCGGTGCGGCCCACATACTTCCACCAGCCGCGGGTGCAGCCGGCCTCGACGGCGACGACGGGGATCGCGGGCGGCAGCACGGCCGCCTGCCAGGCCGCGTCCTGGGCGTCGAAGCGCTCGGTGCAAGGCATCGAGACGACCCGCGCGGGGATGCCCTCGGCGGCCAGACTGTCCGCCGCCTCGGTGGCGAGTTTCACCTCGGAGCCGGTGGCGAGCAGGGTGACGCGGGCGCCGGCCGCCTCGCGCAGGACATAGCCGCCGCGCGCGATGGCGGCGAGGCCGTCGGCGTCGCGCGGCTGCACCGGCAGGCCCTGGCGGGACAGGAGCAGCGCGCTCGGCCCGTCCTTGCGGGCGACCGCCGCCGTCCAGGCCGCCACCGTCTCGGCCGGGTCGGCCGGGCGCCAGACCTGCAGGTTGGGGATCAGGCGCAGGGATTCGGCGTGCTCGACGGGCTGGTGGGTCGGACCGTCCTCGCCGAGGCCGATCGAGTCGTGGGTGTAGACGTGCACGACGCGCTGGCGCATCAGCGCCGACATGCGCACGGCGTTGCGGGCGTAGTCCGAGAAGACCAGGAAGGTCGCCACGAAGGGCAGGAAGCCGCCGTGCAGCGCGATGCCGTTGGCGATCGCGGTCATGCCGAACTCGCGCACGCCGTACAGGATCGTGTTGCCCGCCGGGTCGGAGGTGATCGGCAGCGTGCCCTTGAAGTTCGTCAGGTTGGAGTGGGTCAGGTCCGCCGAGCCGCCGAGGAACTCGGGGAGCTTCGGGGCGAGCAAGTTGAGGGCGTTCTGGCTCGCCTTGCGGGTGGCGATCACCTCGGTCTTAGCCTGGGTCTCGGCGAGCGCGGCCTCGGCGAAGGTCGCGAAGTCGGCCGGCAGGTCGCCGGCCATGCGACGCTCGAACTCGGCGGCGAGCTCCGGGTGGGCCGACCGGTAGGCGGCGAAACGGGCCGTCCAGGCGTCCTCGGCCTCGGCACCCTTCTGGCGCGCGTTCCAGGTCGCGTAGACCGCGGCGGGCACCTCGAAGGGGGCGTGCGGCCAGTTCATGGCGGCGCGCACGGCGGCGATCTCGTCGGCGCCGAGCGGCGCGCCGTGGCTGTCCTGGTGGCCCTGCTTCTTGGGCGAGCCCTTGCCGATGACCGTCTTGCAGCAGATCAGGGAGGGCTTGTCGGCGACCGCGCGGGCGGCCGCGATGGCGGCGTCGACGGCATCGAAATCGTGGCCGTCGACGGCCCGGATCACGTGCCAGCCGTAGGCCTCGAAGCGGGCGGGCGTGTCGTCGGCGAACCAGTCGCCGACCTTGCCGTCGATCGAGATGCCGTTGTCGTCGTAGAGGGCGATCAGCTTGCCGAGGCCGAGGCGGCCGGCGAGCGAGCAGACCTCGTGGCTGATGCCCTCCATCAGGCAGCCGTCGCCGACGGTCACGTAGGTCCGGTGGTCGACGATCGTGTGGCCGGGGCGGTTGAACTGGGCGGCGAGCGTCTTCTCGGCGATCGCCATGCCTACCGCGTTGGCGAGGCCCTGGCCGAGGGGGCCGGTGGTCGTCTCGACGCCGGGCGTGTAGCCCCATTCGGGATGGCCGGGGGTCCTGGAATGGAGCTGGCGGAAGCGCTTCAGCTCGTCGATCGGCAGGTCGTAGCCCGACAGGTGCAGGAGCGCGTAGACCAGCATGGAGCCGTGGCCGTTCGACATGACGAAGCGGTCGCGGTCGTGCCAGTGCGGGTTGGCCGGGTTGTGCTTCAGGTGCTTCAGCCAGAGCGCGGCGGCGATCTCGGCCATGCCCATCGGGGCGCCCGGGTGGCCGGACTTCGCCTGCTCGACGGCGTCCATGGCGAGCGCGCGGATCGCCGCGGTCACGGGCCAGGTCAGATCGCGGGCGGGGACGGTCATCGTATCGCTCCTCCGGCCGGCCGTACGGCGGCCGGTCGCTCGACATCGGATCTTCAGGGGCTCTGCATCGGCAAGAGGCAGGCCCGAGCCGGGCCGGCGGCGCCGCTTCTACAGCGCCCGGCGCTTCCGGTCCATCAGCTGAAGGATCATGGGCGTCAGAATCAGCTGCATGGCGATGTCGAGCTTCGAGCCGGGGATGACGATCGAGTTCGCGCGGCTCATGAAGCTGTCCTTGATCATGGAGATCAGGTACGGGAAATCGATCCCCCGCGGGCTCTTGAAGCGGATCACGACGAGGCTTTCGTCCGGCGTCGGGATCCAGCGCGCCACGAAGGGGTTGGACGTGTCGACCGTGGGCACGCGCTGGAAGTTGATGTCGGTCTCAGTGAACTGCGGGCAGATGTAGTGGACGTAGTCCGGCATGCGGCGGAGAATTGTATCCATGACGGCTTCCGTCGAATAGCCGCGGGTTTGCCGGTCGCGGTGGATCTTCTGAATCCACTCGAGGTTCAGCACCGGGACGACCCCGATCTTCAGGTCGGCGACGCGGGCGATGTCGATCCTGTCGGTGATCGTCGCGCCGTGCAGGCCCTCGTAGAACAGGATGTCGGTTCCGGCCGGGAAATCCTCCCAGTCGCTGAAGGTGCCCTCGGGCAGGCCGTGGGCCTCGGCGGTCTCGCGGTCGTGCATGTAGAGCCGGGTGCGGCCGCGGCCGTGCTCGGCATAGGTCCGCAACACCTCCTGCAGTTCCTCGAGAAGGTTGGCGTCCGGGCCGAAGTGACTGAAGTTGTTGTTGCCCCTGGCGGCCTCCTCGGCCATCACGCGCTGCATCGTGGCGCGGTCGTAGCGGTGGAAGGCGTCGCCCTCGATATAGGCGGCCTCAATGCCCTCGCGCCGGAAGATCTGCTCGAAGATCTTCTTGACCGAGGTGGTGCCGGCGCCGGAGGAGCCCGTGACGGAGATGATCGGGTGGCGGACCGACATGCGATGATCTCCGTCAGGCCCGGAACAGGCCGCGGCGGCCGAACAGCGGGGAGCGCTCGGAGTGGGGATGCGGATCGGCATGGTGATGCTCGATCCGCTCGATCTCGGTCTTGGAGCCGAAGATGAAGGGCACCCGCTGGTGCAGGTGGCGCGGCTCGACGTGGAGGATCGAGACCTCGCCCGTGGTCGAGGCACCCCCGGCCTCCTCGACGAGCAGCGATATCGGGTTCGCCTCGTAGACGAGGCGCAGCCGGCCCTCGTGGTATCCCCGGCGGCGGTCGGAGGGGTAGAGGAAGACGCCGCCACGCACCAGGATCCGGTGGCACTCGGCGACCAGCGAGGCGATCCAGCGCATGTTGAAGTTCTCGCCGCGCGGTCCCTCCTCGCCGGCGAGGCAGTCCTCGACGTAGACGCGGATGGGATCGTCCCAGTGACGGGAATTCGCGGTGTTGATGGCGAACTCGTGCGTGCGCTCCGGGACCCGGACGGAGGGCGTGGTCAGGCGGAAGGTGCCGGACCGGCGGTCGAGCGTGAACAGCATGGTGCCGGCGCGGAGCGTCAGGGCAAGGGCGGTCTGCGGTCCGTAGATCACGTAGCCGGCGGCGAGCTGGCCGCGGCCGGGCTGCAGGAACGGGCCATGCTCGAGGGCCGCGCCGGCCTCGGCGGCGAGCGCGGGGAAGTCCGGCGGGGCGGGCAGGATCGAGAAGATCGTGCCGATCGAGACGTTGGTGTCGATGTTGGACGAGCCGTCGAGGGGGTCGACGGCCAGGAGCAGCGGCGCGCGGGGATCGAGCACGACCGGGTGGTCACGCTCCTCGGACGCGAAGGCGGCGACGGGCGAGGCCGCGGCGGCGGCGAGGAAGCGATCGTCGGCGATCCGGTCGAGCTCCTTCTGGACCTCGCCCTGGACGTTCTCGGCGACGGCGGCGCCGAGCGCGCCGGCCAGCGGGCCGTCGGCGACCAGGCCGGCGATCTCGGCGGCGGCGGCGGCGAGCGCCGCCACCGTCCGGGCGATCTCGGCACGGGCGGGCACGCCCGCCGCCCAGTCGGCGAGCACGTCGTCGAGCGACGGCTTCATCATCACGCGCGGAGGCTCCCCGGCCGGACTAGTCCCTGAAGACACGACTTGCTCGTATGTCCGAAGCCTCGATGGTAATCAACATGTCCCGATCGACGATGCCGGATCCCTGGAAGAGCCTGTTGGCCTGGCGCAGGCGCGCGCGATCGACGGCGTTGCGGATCGAGCGGGCGTTGGCGAAGTTCGGCTGGGTGCGGCGGCGGGCGACGTAGTCGGCGAGCGCCGCCTCGGCCTCCGCGGAGAAGCGGTAGCCCTCGCGGGCGGCGATGCGGCCGGCGATCTCGAAGAGCTCCTCGTTGGAGTAGTCCGGGAACTCGACATGGTGGGCGACGCGCGAGCGGATGCCCGGGTTGGCGGCGAAGAAGACCTCCATCCGCTCCCTGTAGCCCGCCAGGATGACGACCAGGTCGTCGCGCTGGTTCTCCATGACCTGGAGGAGGATTTCGATCGCCTCCTGGCCGTAGTCCTTCTCGTTCTCGGGCCGGTAGAGGTAGTAGGCCTCGTCGATGAACAGGACGCCGCCCAGCGCCCGCTTCAGGACTTCCTTGGTTTTCGGAGCCGTGTGGCCGATGTACTGGCCGACGAGGTCGTCGCGCGTGACGGCGACCAGGTGTCCGCGCCGGATGTAGCCGAGGCGGTGCAGGATGCCGGCCATTCGGGAGGCGACGGTCGTCTTGCCGGTGCCCGGGTTGCCGGTGAAACACATGTGGAGGGTCGGCGGCTGGGTCGGAACGCCGAGACGCTGGCGCGCCCGGACCACCAGCAGGAAAGCCGCGATCTCGCGGATCCGCCGCTTGACGGGCTCGAGGCCCACGAGGTCGCGATCGAGCTCGGCGAGGAGCGCGCCGATCTCGGTTTCCGCATAGAGCGCCTTCAGGTCCAGCGTCCCGGAGGGCGCCGGATCCGGACCGGGCAAGGAATCGGACATCATGGGGCGAGGATCCGTCAGGAGGCGGATCCTAGTCGATCGGGGCGGCGCCGGCCATGCGGCGCATTTCCACGCTCGGCTGCCCCGAGCCGGTCCGCGCCGGGCTCACGGGCGGCCGTCGCCTTCGCGCGTCAGTCGGACCTCAGCCGCGCATGCCGCCGAAGCGGCGCTCCATGGCGGGCGGCTGGACGCGGTAGCGCGGCGCGCGGTTGGCGAATTCGGGCCGCTCCATGCGGAACACCGAGGCCTCGCGCGGGCGGTTGATGATGAAGGAGAGGCGGACCTCCTCGAAGCCGCGGCTCGAATCATGGGCGCTGATGCGGACGTGGTGGCGCGGGTTGGCGTTGCGGCAGACCCGGATCGCCTCCATGACGCCCGCCACACCTCCGGCGGCGACGTCGTGGTCGCCCCAGGACTCCCAGTAGGTGGCGCGGGACTCGATCTCGTCGGTCATGTCGATGCTGATGACCCAGTCGTTGGCGAGGCAGTATTCGACCTGTCGGCGGATCTGGTCCTCCGTGAGCTCCGGCAGGAAGGTGAACAGGCCCTGGGTGATTTTCATGTTTCGCTCCCTTGCGGACCGGCCGGGCCGGGGAGCGGCGCTCACCCGGACGACACGCTGTCCGCAACCAGGATCATCTGCCGCGGTGCGGCTTAAGTAAATTTGGGATATTTTGGCCAAGCATTAAATTTCCTGAAATTCCGAGGCTGGAGCGGAGAGCCATGCGGCACGTCACCCTCAAGCAGCTGCGCGCGCTGGCTGCCGTGATGCGGAGCGGCTCCTTCGCGGGCGCGGCGGAGGCGCTGCATCTCACCCCCCCGGCGGTGACCGTCCAGATGCGCCAGCTCGAGGAGGCGGCCGGGCTGCCGCTGGTCGAGCGGCTCGCCGACGGGCTGCGGCTGACAGAGGCCGGCCGGGAGGTGCTGGCGACCGTGGAGCGGATCGAGCTGGCGCTGGCCGACTGCACGCGGGCGCTCGAGGCGCTGCGCAGTGCCGGCCGCGGGGTCGTTTCGGTCGGGGTCATCTCGACGGCCAAGTACTACGCCCCGCGGGCGCTCGCCGACTTCCTCAAGGCGCATCCGGGCCTGGAGCTGAAGCTCACGATCGGCAACCGGGGCGAGATCATCGCGGCGCTCAAGGAGGGCGCGGTCGACGTGGCGATCATGGGACGGCCGCCGGACGAGCTGGAGGTCGAGCTGTCGGAGATCGGGCCGCATCCGCACGTGGTCATCGCCCCGCCCGACCACCCGCTCGCGGCGGCCCGGGACCTCGCGCCCGAGGCGCTGGCGGACGAGACCTTCCTCTTGCGCGAATCCGGCTCCGGGACGCGGATCCTGATGGAGCGGTTCTTCGCCGGCCACGGGCTGCAGCCGCGGGTCGGCCTGGAGATGGGATCGAACGAGACCATCAAGCAGGCGGTGATGGCCGGTCTCGGCATCGCGTTCATCTCGGCCCATACCATCGCGGCGGAGATCGGGGACGGGCGACTGGTCGTGCTCGACGTCAGGGGTCTCCCCATCCTCAGGGCCTGGTACGTGGTCCAATTGCGGCACCGGCGGCTGCTGCCGGCCCCGAGCGCGCTCGCGGCCTTCCTGCGCGAACACGGCCAGGGCTACCTGCCCGCGCCCCCGCGGCCGACCTGACGTTACGGCCTGGACCCGGCCTTGTTGCAGGTGCGCAACTGGTGGCGGCGAAACCGCAGGATACGGTGCTCCGCGGCCGCCGGTAACGTGGTCTTGGACGGAATCGGTCTATAAGCTGACAGACGATTGCCTCAGGGGATGTGTGCGATGCGGCGCGTACTGGTGTCACTGATGGGTGCGGCGATGGCCGGCTGGGTCGGGTCCCCGGCAGGCGCGGCCGATCTCGGGCGCCCGGCTCCGGCCGCGGTCGACTACGTCAAGGTCTGCGACGCGTACGGGTCCGGCTTCTTCTACATTCCGGGGACGGAGACCTGCCTCAGGATCGGCGGCGGCGTCCGGTTCGACGCGGACTACGCGCAGGAGCGCTTCGTCCAGCAGGCGAACCGCTATGTCACGCCCTACCCCTACCGGAACTGGAACGCGATCTCGACGCTGGCCCGCGCCCGCATTGACTTCGAGGCCCGCACGGGCACCGAGTACGGCCTGCTGCGCAGCGTCGCGCGCATCGAGTTCGAGAACGGCACGTTCCACGAGACCTTCGACCCCGTCACGCTCGCGGCCCGGAACCTGAGCTTCAACCGCACCATCCTGCGCGAGGGCTACGTGCAGTGGGGCGGGCTGACGGCCGGCATTACCTACTCGTACTTCAACCTGCCCTTCTTCCTGACCTATTCGAACCCGCTGACGGCCGACCAGCGCACCAACATGCTGGCCTACACGGTCAGCCAGGGCGGGTTCTCGGCCACCCTGGCCCTCGAGGATCCGACGATCGCACGGCGCGGCTTCATCGGCCCCTACGGGGTCAACTCGCCGGCCGGGTCCAACTACGCGGGCTTCAAGTATCCGGACGTGATCGGGACGGTGAAGTTCACCAGCCCGACCTTTACCGTGCAGGCGTCGGCGGCGGCCCATCACGTCATCCGCTCGCCCTTCGTGCTCGCGACCGGAAACGTCATCGTCAACGGGGTCAACAGGGCGCCCGCCAACGTCAACGTCGGCGGGGCGGACGACTGGGGCTATGCCGCCCAGGTGGGCGGCGAGTGGCGCTTCACGCCGCGGGGCAGCGTCTACGCCGGCCTCGCCTATACCAACGGGGCAAGCCAGTTCTCCGGCGTCGGCGCCGATGACGACCGTCTCGGCGGCGGCACCGGCTTCGCCACGACAGACGGGTTCAGCCGGATCACGAGCGGCAAGTTCCTGCCCACCAAGATCCTGTCCAGCCATATCGGCGCCGGCTACGGCGTGACCGACACCATCAGGCTGGCCGGCAGCATCGGCTACGCCAAGGTCGAGGACGACTTCCGCACGCTCCTCTTCGGGGTCGGCCCGCGCGCGGACTACGACCTGTACAAGACGCTCGCGCTGGTCGAATGGTCGCCGACCCAGAACTTCCGCATCGGTGCCGAACTCGGCTACGCGATGATCGACTTCACGCGCGGGTCCTCGTCCTACGTGGTCAAGAACCCGGCGACCGGCGACAAGTTCAACCTCCGCGACACAGACCGGCTTTCGTTCCTTTTGCGGGTCGACCGCCGCTTCTGAGCCGCCGACCGCACGAGATCCCGAAGGGACCGCCCCGCGCGGTCCCTTCTTTTTTGCTCCGGACGGGCCGGCACTCCCGGGCGGCGGGCCGGCCAGGACGGACGGAGAATTCGTTCACCGCCGGTTCAGCGGCGGCGGTCTGGATTGGCGCGCACACCCCTGGCAGTGTGGCGACGGGCGGCCTTTGCTGGCATAGTGGGCCCGGTTCTGATCAGGATTTTGAATGAAAGACCCGCGGTACCCCTACGCCCTCGACATCGGAACGGAGGTGGCCGGCTACAGGATCACGGAGATCCTGGGCGCGGGCGGATTCGGCATCACTTACAAGGGGTTCAATGACGTCACCCACAAGACGGTGGCGATCAAGGAATTCTACGTCCGCGACATCTCCTCGCGCACGGGCGCGACCGTGGTGGTCGACACCGCCGTCAGCGAAGGGACCTACGAGTACGCGCTGCAGAAGTTCCAGGAAGAGGCGAAGGCGGTCGTCAACCGCTTCCAGCATCCGTACATCATCCGCGGCGAGAACTTCATCCGCTGGAACAACACCTGCTACCTCGTCATGGAGTATGTCGAGGGGGCGAATTTCGAGCAGTGGCTCACGGCGCGGGGGACACCGCCGTCCGAGGACGAGCTGCGCTTCCTGTTCGAGAAGGTCTTCGAGGCCGTGGACTATGTCCACGACCGGAACACGATGCACCGGGACCTGACGCCCCGCAACATCATGATCCGGCCGAGCGGCGACCCGGTGCTCATCGATTTCGGCGCGGCCGGCCAGGGAATCGATCGGGACCGCTCGTCCAAGATGGTCGCGCAGATGCGCTACGCCCCGCCGGAGCAGACCGATTCGGACGGTCCGGGGCAGCACGGGCGCTACACCGACATCTACTCGCTCGGGGCCGTCCTGTACCGGGCGGTCGCGGGCAGCCCGCCGATCGCGTCCGTGACCCGGGTGATGCGCCTCGGGCGGCGCGCCGGGACAGGGACCGACCCCTATGTCCCGGCCGCGGACGCGGCGCTGCAGCCGAACCGATATTCGGCACGCTTCCTCGACGGGATCGACCGCGCGCTCCGTCTCGACGAGGAGGAACGGCCGCAGTCGATCGGCGAACTGAGGGCCGCGCTGGGCTGGGCCGCCGAACCGGCGGTTGAGAGCCTCCCGGCGCCGGACGATCCGAGCCGCACGATCAGCTTCTCGGTCAGTTCTGCCCGGGCCGTGACCGCTTCGCGGGTCGAACGGCCGAGCCAGATGACCGGGGCCGGCCGCGCGGACACGGGCTCCGTGGTCACCGGCGGCGCCCGGCCGTCCGCCGCGCCGGCCGCCGCCGGGGCGTCCGAGGGGGCGCCGCGGCGCGGATCGTTCGCGGCGATCGCGGCCGTCCTGGTGGCACTCATCGTCGCCGCGGGCGCCGTCTACTGGGCGATGGTCGCCCCGCGCGGGCCCGCGCCGGATGCGGGACCGGCCCCGGGCGCCTACGGCCTCCAGGCGGTTCGGGACGGGAGCAGCGTCAAGCTCTCCGGCTTCGCCCCGTCCGAAGGCGACCGCCAGCTCATCCAGGAGAGCATCGCGCGCGCTCTTCCCGGCGCCCAGATCGTCAACCAGATCCGGGTCGCCGACGGCGCCCCGCCCGACTATGTCGAGATGGTCCGCCTGGCGACCGGCGGCCTCGCGGGCCTCGCCAGCGGTTCGGTCAAGATCGAGGGACCGGACGTCGCCATCGAGGGGACGGCGGCGACGCCGGAGAGCTACCGGGCGCTGCAACGCGACTTCGGACGCCCCCTGCCCGGCAACTGGCGCAACCGCCTCGCGGTCCGGCCGGCCGAGATCGTGCCGTTCACCTTCGTGGCCGAGCTGGAGCCCGGCCGGGTCGTGCTCGGCGGCTACGTCCCGGACGACGGCACGCGGACGCGGCTCATCGATACGGCCCGGCGTGCCTTCGCGGGCCAGTCCGTCCAGGACGACACGCGCGTGGCAGGCGGCGCGCCGGCCGGCTTCGAGGACCTCGCCGGCTTCGCGATCGACCGGCTCGCCGGCCTGTCCCTCGGCCGCGTGTCCGTGTCCGGGACGACCGTCGCGATCGAAGGCAGGGCCCGCAGCCCGGAGAGCTTCGCGGCGCTGAAGGCGGCGACGGTCCAGGGCGGACAGGTCACGGCCCAGATCCGGGCGCCGCTGGTGCAGCCGTTCGACTTCGCGATTACGATCGACGGGGACACGGTCGCGCTGACCGGGTTCGTGCCCTCCGACGAGGCGAAGTCCGACCTCGCGACCGCCGCCGGCCAGGTGGCGGGCGGGCGGGCGTTGCGGGACGACACCCGCATCGCGGATGGCGAGCCGCCGGAATTCCGTCGCGCGGCGCGTTTCGCGCTCGAGCAGGTGCCGCACATCGCTCGGGGTCGCGTCTCGCTGTCGGGCCGGACGCTCGCCTTCGACGGCCAGATCGCGAGCCCGGAATCCTTCATGGCCCTGACGGCGGCACTCGCGCCCGACAAGCTGCCGCCGGGCTTCGTCGTCGAGCGCAACACGATCGGGGCACCGCGCATCTCGCCCTATCCCTGGGTGGCGACCTCGGCCATGGGCAGCCTGCGGCTGACCGGCTTCGTGCCGGGCGAGGCGGCGCGGCAGGAGGTGGTCGCCGCCGCGCGCGAGGCCGCGCCCGGGCTCAAGATCGAAGACGAGATGATGATCGGCGAGGGCGCGCCCGCCGGCTTCCTGCAGACCGCGCGACTCGCGCTCGGCCAGATCCCGCGGCTCGCGGGCGGGCGGGTGGCGATCGAGGATGCCAGCCTCGCGCTTGAGGGCACCGCGGCCAATCCGGAGGCCTATGCGGCGACCCTGCGCGATCTCGGCAAGCTCGCCCCCGGGGTGGCCCCGCGGCTCGCCGCCTTCGTGCCCGCGACCGTGGCGCCCTATGGCTGGTCGGCCGAATTCGGCCAGGGACGGATCCGGATCGGCGGATACGTGCCGAGCGAAGAGGTGCGCAGCCAGGTCGTCGAGGCGCTGAAGCGCGCCCAGCCGGCCGCCACGGTCACCGACCAGAGCCTCGTGGCGGCGGGGGCGCCATCCGGTTTCGCCGACCTCGCCGGCTATGCGGCCGGCCGCCTGACCGACCTTGCCGAAGGCCGCGCCACGTTGAACGGCGCGGCGCTGCGGCTCGAAGGCCGCGCCCGCAGCCACGAGGCCTACCAGCAGGTCGTGGCGCGCGACCGGGACCCGGTGCCGGCGGGCGGCAGCCTCGTCTCGGAGGTTCGGCCCGCGGTCGCGAGCCCCTTCGAATGGGCGATCGTCGTGGACCCGCAGTCGGTGGTGCTCTCCGGCTTCGCGCCGAGCGCGGAGGCGAAGGCGGAGGCGGCGCGGATCGCCGGGCAGGCAATCGCCGGGCGCACGCTGAAGGACGAGACGCGGGTGGCCGACGGCGCGCCGGCGGACTTCGCAGCCGCCGTGCGCCACCTCGCCGATCAGGCGCGGCACCTGCAGCGCGGCCGTGCGCTGCTGCGCGACCAGGGGCTGTCGGTGGAGGGCCTGGCGGCGGGTCCGGTCGACTACGACGACCTGCGCCGCGCCGCGGCCGGCACGCTGCCGGCCGGCTACCGCCTCGCCCGGATCGCGGTCGACCCGCCGCGCATCTCGCCCTACGCCTGGTCCGTCACGGTCGACCGGGGCCAGGCGCGGATCGCCGGCTTCGCACCGAACGACCAGGCGCGGCGGGACGTCATGCAGGCGGCGGCCGGCGTCTTCGGCGCGACGGCGGTGCGCGACGAGCTGATGATCGGCGACGGCGCCCCGGACGCCTTCCTTCCCATGATCCGCTACGCGCTGACCCAGGCGGCACGGCTGACGACCGGCACGGCGGCCTACGAGGACACGGCGCTCTCGATCGAGGGCACGGCGGCCACGCCCGACATGCACATCGCCCTGCAGCGGGACCTCGGCAAGCCGGCGGCGGGCACGAGCGTGGCGCGCAGCGTGATCACGCCCGCGACGGTGGCCCCCTACGTGTTCAGCGCCGACGTGACCGGCAACCGGGTCCGCCTCGCGGGCTACATCCCGAGCGAGGACCTGCGCCAGCCCCTTATCGACCAGGCGCGGCGCGCCGGCGCCAACGCTTCGGTTTCGGACGACCTGAAGGTGGCGCGCGGCGCCCCGGCCGGCTTTGCGGAGACCGCCCGCTTCGGCCTGCAGCGGCTCGCCGAGATGGCGGAGGGGCGGGTCTCGATCGCGGATGCGGACCTCAGGATCGAGGGCCGCGCGCGCAGCACGGAGGCCTATGCGGGGGCGGCGGCGGCGAGCCGGGACGCGGTGCCGGGCGGCGCCCGCATGGCCTTCGCGCTGAAGCCCCCGGTGGTCTCGCCCTTCGACTGGTCGGTGCTGGTCGATGGCGGGACGGTCACGCTCACGGGCGTGGTGCCCTCCGAGGAGGCGCGGCGGGAGATCGCGGCCGCGGCCGGCACGGCCGCCGCGGGACGGACCGTCCGGGACGACAGCCGGATCGCGGACGGGGCGCCGGCCGATTTCGTGGCCGCCGCCAAGGTGGCGCTCGACCAGGTGCCGCGGCTGGCGCGCGGGCGCATCGTGCTGTCCGACCGGTCCGTGACGCTGGAGGGCCAGGGTGCGGCGCCCGACAGCTTCGACGGGCTGAAGCGCGCGACCCTGCAGGCGGCCCTGCCGGGCACCTTCCGGGTCTCCCGCTTCAGCGCCAACGCACCCGTGGTGGCGCCCTACACGTGGCAACTGGTGAAGCGCGGCGGCGAGGTGAAGATCTCCGGCTACATGCCCTCCGAGCAGGCCCGGCGCGACCTCCTCGCCTCGGCGGGCGCGGTCGGCGGCTGGAAGGTCAGCGACGAGTTGCTCGTCGGGGACGGGGCGCCCGACCGCTTCGGCGACATCGTCCGCATCGCGGTCACCCAGGCCCAGCGGCTGGAAAGCGGCACGGTCTCGATCGTGGACGGCAGCGTGGCCCTCGACGGCACCGCGGCGACCCCCGAGGCCCACCAGGCGCTGCTCCAGGACCTCGGCGGATCGCTGCCGGGCGGGGCCAAGGCGCGGCTCGACGTGAAGCCGGCGACGGTCGCCCCCTTCACCTGGACCGCCAGGCTCGAGCGCAACCGGCTGCGTCTGACCGGCTACGTCCCGAGCGAGGACGAGCGGCGGCGCGTCGCCGACGTGCTGCGCGCCGCCCTGCCGAAGGGCTTCGATCTCAACGACGAGACGCGCATCGCCGCCGGCGCCGGCTTCGACTTCCGGGCGGCGGCGACCTTCGCGGCCGAGCGGGTGGCGGAGCTCTCGGAAGGCTCCGTGGTGGTCAGCGACGGCACGCTCAAGGTGACCGGCGTGGCGCGGAGCCCGGACACCTACAAGCGGCTGCAGGACGCCCTCGAGGTGGCGGCGCTGCCGCCGGGGCTGTCGGTCGACCACGAGGTGGACCCGCCCAAGGCCGTCGACGCGCCGATCGTGAAGACGCCCGTGGACCGGCCGGACAAGACCGATCGCGGCGACAAGGCCGATCGGCCGGCGACGCGCGAGCCGCCTGCGACGCGCGAGCCGCCGGCCCGGACGCGCCGCGTGCGGCCGCCCGACGAGGAGCCGCCGGCCGTGATCCGGCCCCCGCCGACCACGACCGTGCGGACCGCGCCGGTGGCGCCGGTGGAGCCGCGCGTCGTCCGGCAGCCGCCGCCCCCGGCCTACAACAACCCCACGTCCAACTGCGCGGCGAGCCGCTGCTGAGCGCTGGCCGCTTGGTGTAGAGCCCCCGGCCGAGCCGCCGGGGCGAGGAGCAGGACGCATGTCGACGGCGGAACGGTCCGGGCAGCCGCCGCCCGAGCACGCGGAGCGGGTCCGCTGGCAGGTCAAGGGAAAGCACCCCTGGCGGCAGCGTGTCGGGCGGCTGCTGCCGCCGCTCCTGGACGAGGTGGTCATCTGCGGCGACAGCCACGTGGCATCGGTTTGGAAGGCCTACAAGGCCGGCCACTTCGGCTACCGGACCTGCCGTGCCACGGTGGTGACCAGCGCCTCCTGCATGGGCCTCGCCAATTCCGGTTCGCGCACGCAGGCGGCCGCCCGGTTCCGCGCGGCGCTCCTGCCCTTCCGGCCGCGCAGGGTGCCGTTCTTCCTGATGGGCGAGGTCGACTGCGGCAGTACGATCTGGCTCAAGGCCCATCAAGGCGGCATGACGGTAGAGGATGCGCTCGCCCGGTCGGTCGGCCGCTATCTCGCGTTCCTGGAGTCGGTCGCGGCGGCGGGGTACCGCCGCATCCTGGTCGGCTCGGCGCCGCCGCCGACCGTCGTGACGGAGGATCTAGGCCGGGCGCTGGCCGCGGAGCGGCGCTGGCTGACCGTCCCCTACCCCGACCGCCTGGACCTCACCGAGCGCTTCAACGCCCGGATGGCCGAGGGCTGCCGGACCCGGGGCTACGACTTCCTCGACCTGCGACCGCATTGGACCGATCCGGCGACCGGCGCGGTCAGGGACGCGGTGAGGCCCGCCAACCCGCTCGACCATCATCTCGACGAGCGCGCCATCGGCCCGATCTGGGCCGACGCGATCAAGCAGGCCCTTCGGTCGCCGGGCCTCCTGGGGATCGTCCAGCGCCTGCTCGACTGAGACTGGGGCCGGCTCGCCGGCCGATCGGGCGCCGACGACACTCCTGCCGGCCGCCCGGGGCGGGCGGGTGCGTCCCGTCAATCGACGTTCAGCGCCCTGTCGAGGGCAGCCGACCAGTCGGGCAGGCAACGGACAATGGAGCGCACCGGGTTGATCTCGGCCTCGGAGGTGTTTCGCAGCGCCTTCGCGGCCGTCCGCGCGCCCTCCCGATCCTCCAGGGCGGACGAGCAGAGGGCGACGGCGGCGAGTGCGGCGGGCCACCCCGGTCGCAGCACGAGCGCCCGTCGGGCATCGTCCAGCCCCTTGGCGGGGTCGCCCGAGAAGCAGTAGGCGAGCGCGAGAAACACCGACCAGGTGAAGTTCTGCGGATCGAAGGGCGATAGCCTCAACCCGTGTTCCAGGGCGTGTGCCCCCTCGAGAGCGCGACCCGACTGGAGTTCGGCCATGCCCAGGACGAAATAGCCGAGGGCGAAGCTCGGGTTCAGCGCGACGGCGCGGCGGGCGGCCGCAAGGCCCTTGTCGGTGGCCCCCCTGAAGAGCTCGGCTATGCCCAGGGCGTAGTGGGCATACGGATTCCGCTCGTCCAACTGGATCGCGCGCGTTGCAGTCGCCAAGGCTTCGTCCAGCAGGAGGCCGGGCTTCTCGGTCCAACCGTAGGCGGCGATGCCGGTGGCGGCGCGGCTCGCCCAAAAGAAGCCGTCGGCGAATTCGGGGGCGCTGCGGGTCGCCTCGCGGAACAGGTCCAGTGCCGTCCAGTGCGTCTCAGGCCGGATCTTGTGGAACTCCCACATGCCGCGGCGCACCAGGTCCCAGGCCGTCAGGCTGCGCGGACGGTCGGCGCCGCGCTGGCCCTCCTTCTTCAGGAGTTCCGGCTCGATGGCCCCCGCCACCGCCTCCGTGATCTCGTCCTGCAAGGCGAACAGGTCGCCCATGTCGCGGTCGTAGCGCTCCGCCCAGATCGAGCCGCCGGTCTCGGCCTCGATGAGCTGGGCCGAAATGCGCAGGCGCGAGCCGCTGCGCCGCAGACTTCCGGTCAGGACGTAGCGGACACCGAGGAGACGGGCGATCTCGTCGGTCAGCATCGCGCGGCCCCTGAAGGCGAAGGACGAATTCCGCGACATCACGAAGAGCCAGCGTGACCGGGCGAGTGCGGTGGTGACATCGTCCGCGATGCCGTCGGCCAGATATTCCTGCTCCGGGTCCCCGCTCAGATTGGCGAAAGGCAGGACGGCGATGGACGGGCGGTCGCCCCTGTCGAGGCTCGGCCGGACCGACTTCGGCTCGTCCGTGGAGGCGGCCCCGGGTTTCAGGCGGTAGACCCGGATCTGCCGCGCGATGTTCTTGAGCTGCCGTTCGCCGCCGTCCTCGAAGGGGAGCGCCAGCTTGCCCTCCAGTTCATTGAAGACCTTGTCGGAGACGCACAGGCCGCCGGGATCGGCGACTTCCTGAAGTCTCGCCGCAACGTTGACGCTGTCGCCGAAGATGTCGCCGTCGTCGTCGACCGCCACGTCGCCCATGTTGATGCCGATGCGCAGCACGATCGCCGGGGTGCCGCCCCACGTCGCCATCGTGGTCTGGGTTTCTACGGCCGCAAGCACGGCTTCGACGGGGCTCCCGAACTCGATCAGCGCCCCGTCGCCCATCGTCTTCACCGTGCGACCGGAATGCCGGGTCACCGCCGGACCGACGATCGTGTCGAAGACCGCCCTGATCGCGCGCAACGCGCCGCTTTCGTCAGCCTGGATCAGGCGCGACGAGCCCACCACGTCCAGCGCAAGGACCGCGCTCAGCCGCCGCTTCATGGTCGCCCGCCCATGGGGGCCCCTGCCGGTCGAGGAACAGAACCTTCGCACCGAGATGCCCGAACCAGACTAGCACAGGGGCCGGACAGGCGGGAGGCGGCGACTTCGGCGGCCGGTTAGCCGACGGCGTCGAGCATCGCGGCGGCGAGGAGGCGGGCCGTGTAGGGGTGGCTCGGCTCGCGGAAGAGACGGTCGGCGGGGCCGCGTTCGACGACGCGGCCGTCCTTCATGACGAGGACGTCGTCCGACATGGCGCGCACGATCCTGAGGTCGTGGCTGATGAAGAGGTAGGCGAGGTCGTACTTGGCCTGCAGGCCGCGCAGCAGGTCCACGACGGCCTTCTGGACCGAGCGGTCGAGGGCGGAGGTGGGCTCGTCGAGGACCACCAGGCGCGGCTTCAGGATCAGGGCGCGCGCGATGGCGATGCGCTGGCGCTGGCCGCCGGAGAATTCGTGGGGGAAGCGGTTGCGGGCGGCCGCGTCGATCTGCACCTCCTCGAGCGCGGCGGCCGCGCGGGCGTCCCGGTCGGCCCGGGTCAGGGCGGGCTCGTGCACGCGCAGGCCCTCGGCGACGATCTCGCCGACGGTCATGCGCGGCGACAGCGACCCGAAGGGGTCCTGGAAGACGAGCTGCAGGGACCGGCGCAGGGGCCGCATGGCGGCGCGGTCGAGCGGGCCGAGGTCGCGGTCCTCGAAGCGGACGAGGCCGGCGGCCGGCAGGAGCTTCAGGAGGGCGCGGCCGAGCGTCGACTTTCCGGAGCCGGACTCGCCCACGACCCCGATCGTCTCGCCGCGGCGGATCGACAGGGAGACGTCCTCGACGGCACGGAACAGCATCGGGGCGCGGAAGAGGCCAGTCGGCAGCTTGAAGGACACCGACACGTTGGCGGCTTCGAGCACGATGGGAGCCGCGTCGGCGACGGGGGCCTTGCGGCCCTCGGGCTCGGCGGCGATCAGCATGCGGGTGTAGGGGTGCGCGGGCGCGGCGAAGAGGCGGTCGACCGGGCCGGCCTCGACCACCTCCCCGGACTTCATGACGAGGACGCGTGAGGCGATGCGCCGGACGAGCGCGAGGTCGTGGGTGATGAAGACCATCCCCATGCCGAGGCGGCGCTGCAGGTCCTCGACCAGGGCGAGGATCTCGGCCTGGATGGTCACGTCCAGGGCGGTCGTGGGCTCGTCGGCGATGAGCAGGTCCGGCCGGCAGGCGAGCGCGATGGCGATCATGACGCGCTGGCGCATGCCGCCGGAGAGCTCGTGCGGATAGGTGCGCAGGCGCCGGTCCGGTTCGGGGATGCGGACGAGCTCCAGGAGTTCGCGCGCCCGCTTCAGGGCCGCCTCGCGAGTCAGCCCCTCGTGGTGGATCAGGGGCTCGGCGATCTGGTCGCCGATGCGCCAGAGCGGGTCGAGGCAGGTCATCGGCTCCTGGAAGATCATGCCGATCTTGCGGCCGCGCACCCGGTCGAGCGCGCGCGGGGGCAGGCCGAGGATCTCGGCACCGTCGACCCGGACGCTGCCCGCCGCCCGGCCGTTCTGGGCGAGGAGGCCCATGACGGCCATCATGGACTGGCTCTTGCCCGAGCCGGACTCGCCGACGATCGCCACCGTCTCGCCGCGGGCGACGTCGAGGTCGAGCCCCTTCACGGCGTGAATCTCGCCGGTCGCGGTGCGGAACCGGACATGGAGGCCGCGGACGGACAGGACGGGAGCGTCCATCTCAGCGGTCCCGCGGGTCGAGGGCGTCGCGCAGGCCGTCGCCCAGGAAGTTGAGGCAGCCAAGCGTGAGGACCAGGACGATGGAGGGGAAGACCAGCAGGTAGGTGGAGTCCTGGATCGACTTGGCGCCCTCGGAGATCAGCACCCCGAGGCTCGTCAGCGGCTCCTGCACGCCGAGGCCGAGGAAGGACAGGAAGCTCTCGATCAGGATGACGCGGGGGACAAGGAGGGTCAGGAAGACCACCACGGTGCCGAGCGTGTTCGGCACGATGTGGCGCATCAGGATGCCGGGCGTGGAGACGCCGAGCGCCTCGGCGGCCTGCACGAACTCCTGCCGTTTCAGCGACAGGGTCTGGCCGCGGACGATGCGGGCCATGTCGAGCCATTCGACCGCGCCGACGGCTAGGAACATCAGGACGAAGTTCCGGCCGAAGAAGACCACCAGCATGATGACGAAGAAGATGAAGGGCAGCGAATAGAGCACGTCGACGGCGCGCATCATCAGCGCGTCGACGCGGCCGCCGAGATAGCCGGCCGTGGCGCCCCAGGCGACCCCGACCACGAGCGCGACGGCGCTCGCCAGGAGGCCGATGGCGAGGGAGACGCGGGTGGCGATCATGGCGCGGGCGAGCAGGTCGCGGCCGTTGCCGTCCGTGCCGAAGAGGAAGCGGACGCGCTCGACGCGCATGTCCAGGACCATGCGCCGGCCCTCGTCCGTCGTCTCCACCACCGTCGCGGCTTCGAAGAGGTCGGAGCGGTCGAACACGGAGGGCAGGCGCGGGTCTATGGCGCGGGGCGCCGTCAGGGTGAGCCGAAGGCTGTCGCCGCGATGCTCGGCGGCGGCGACCGTGGCGCGGACGCGGGCGGCGAGGCGGCGGGCGATGTCCTCCGCGCGGGCCGGGTCCGGATGGGCGGCGAGCGAGGGGGGCGTGCGGACGAAGTCGGGGTAGACGCGGTCGTAGGGGTTGGGGGCGAGGCTCGGGCCGGCGAGCGCGAAGAACGCGACGAGGCCGAGGAGGACGAGGCTCGTCACCGCGGCCCGGTTGGCGAAGAGGCGCGCGCGGGCGTCGGCCCAGAGGGAGCGGCCCACGGCCGCGGCGGCGCTCAATCGAGCCTCACGCGCGGGTCGACCAGCGCGTAGACGAGGTCGACGACGAGGTTGAAGACGATGATGAAGACGGCGATGAGCACGACCGTGCCCATCACCAGCGTGTAGTCGCGGTTCAGCGCGCCCTCGACGAAGAAGCGGCCGACGCCCGGGATGCCGAAGATCGTCTCGACCACGACCGAGCCGGTCAGCAGCGCGGCCGAGGCGGGCCCGAGATAGGAGACGACCGGCAGGGCGGCGGCGCGGAGCGCGTGGCGGACGACGACCGTCGGGGGCAGGCCCGCGGCCTTCAGGGTGCGGATCGGGTTGGAGCGCAGGATCTCGATCAGGCTCGCGCGGGTCAGCCGCGCCACGATGGCGGTCTGCGGCAGCGCGAGGACGAGGACCGGCAGGATCGTGTTGCGCAGGGCGCCGCCGCCCCAGCCGGCCACGGGAAGCCAGGCGAGCCAGATGCCGAAGACGATCTGCAGCAGGGGCGCGACCACGAAGGTCGGGATGGTGATCCCGGCGGTGGCGACCGTCATCACGGCGAAGTCCTCGGCGCGGTTCTGCCGGAAGGCCGCGACGGTGCCGAGGGTGCCGCCGACCAGGACGGCGAGGACGAGCGCCAGGACGCCGAGACGGACGGAGATCGGCAGGGCGCCGGCGAAGAGCTCGGCGACCGTGAAGTCCCGCCAGTAGAAGCTCGGGCCGAAGTCGCCGACGACGACGTTCTTCAGGTAGGTCCAGTACTGCTCGGCGAGCGGCCGGTCCATCTGGTAGATGCGCCGGAGATTCTCCATCACCTTCGCCTCGAGCGGCCGCTCCAGGTCGAACGGTCCGCCCGGGGCGACCCGGATCAGGAAGAACGAGATCGTCACGATGACGAAGACGGTCGGGACCGCGCCCAGCAGCCGGCGGAGCGCATAGCTCAGCATGGGGCGCGGCCCGCCACCGGAGCCGCCGCCCGCCTTTCGGCGCGCTGCCCGTCCGTCCTCACTTCAGCGACAGGAAGCGGGTCGGATGGGCGTCGCGGGTGTTGTCCTCCCAGCCCGCGAGCTTGTCGGAGACGAGGTTCTTGGAGGCGTAGTAGAGGAGCGGCACGAAGGGCAGGTCGCGCATGAAGATCGTCTCGGCCTGCTTCAGCACGGCGGCGCGCTTGACGAGGTCCGTCTCGGCGGCGGCCTTCTTCATAAGGCCATCATACTCGGGGTTCTTGTAGCGCGCGTAGTTGAAGCCGGCATTGTCGCTCTCGACCAGGAACAGGAAGTTCTGCGGGTCGGAATAGTCGGCGATCCAGCCGGCGCGGGCGATGTCGAAGTCGCCGCCGTCGCGCAGGTGCGCGTAGTGGGTCTTCAGGTCGGTGTTGACGTAGGTCACCTCGACGCCGAGCGGCTTCCACATCTCGGCGAGCGCGACCGAGGTCTTCTTGTGGTTCTCGGAGGTGTTGTAGCGGATCTCGAGCTTGATCGGCTTGGCCGGTCCGTAGCCGGCCTCCTTCATGAGCTTCAGGGCCGCCTCCTCCCGGTCGAGCGGGGCCATGTCCTTCCAGGTCGCGTAGGCGGGGCCGCCCTCGTAGTTGGCGACGCCGGGGGGCACGAAGGAGTAGCCGGGCAGCATGGTGCCGCCCCAGATCTGGTCGGCGAGGAACTCGCGGTCGACCACCATGGACAGGGCCTGGCGCACCCGCGCGTCGCCGAGCGGGCCCTTGGTGGTGTTGAAGGCGAAGTAGTAGGTGCCGAGGTAGGGGGCGGTGCGGAACTGCTTGCCGAAGGTCTTCTTGATGAAGTCGACCTGGTCGGCCGGGACGTCGTTGTTGGAGTGCAACTCGCCGGCCTGGAAGCGGCGGAGCGCGGCGGAGCGGTCCTCGGTCGGGTAGAAGACGACGGCGTCGATCTTCACGTTGGCGGCGTCGTGGAACTTCGGGTTCCTCTCGAGCCGGATGTGCGAGGCGGGCACGACCTCCTTCGGCACGTAGGCGCCGTTCGAGACGAAGTTCTCGGCCTTGACGAAGTCCTTGCCGAACTTGGCCACCGATCCCGGGTGGACCGGCAGGCCGGTCGTATGGGTGAGGAGCTGGATGAAGTAGGGCGTCGGGCTCTCGAGCGTGACCTCGAGGGTGCGGTCGTCGACCGCCTTGACGCCGAGCTCCTCGGGCTTCATCTGGCCCTTGTTGATCTTCTCGGCGTTCTTCAGGCAGTAGAGCACGGTCGCGTACTTGGCGCCCGTGGCCGGATCCATCAGGCGGCGGAACGAGAAGGCGAAGTCGGAGGCCTTGACCGGGTCGCCGTTGGACCAGGCGGCATTCGCGCGGATCTTGAACGTGTAGGTCAGGCCGTCCGGGCTGACCGTCCAGGACTCGGCGGCGCCCGGGATCACCTCGGCCTTGGCGCTGTAGGCCACGAGGCCCTCGTAGACGTCGCGCAGGATGTCGCCTTCGGCGACGGTCGACGTCTTGTGGGGGTCGAGGGTCTCGGGCTCGCCGGAATTGCCGCGGTGGTAGACGGTCTCGGCGAGGGCGGCGGGCGCCAGCATGGGGGTGGCGAAGGCCGCGACCAGCGCGAAAGCGCCGAGTTTCCAGCCGGGGACCGTCATGGGAAGCCTCCTGTCGTTCCGGCCGCCGGGGGCGGCAGCAGGTGTCAGGAGGCATCGTGCCCCTTCCCTCGGGGTCACGCAACGGTCAATTCATCGCGCCCGTTGATCAATCCCATCAACGGCTTGCATGCTGTAACGAGAATACGGTGGTGGGCGGTACAGGGATTGAACCTGTGACCCTTCGCGTGTGAAGCGAATGCTCTCCCGCTGAGCTAACCGCCCGGTCGGCACGGGTATAGAGGGGGGCCGGAGGCGAAGTCAAGGCGCGTTTCGGCCGCCGCGCTTGCGCCCGGATGGCCGGCGGACTAACCCGGGACCGGACCCCCGGAGACCCCCATGGCCGCGCTCGACGACAAGTCCCTGCCCGCGCATGTCCGCAAGAAGCGGCTCGGCGCAAAGCCCCTCATCCACGAGACCGCGATCGCGCGGGCCTCGACCTTCGGCAAGTTCTGCAAGCTCGGCGCCCGCACCACGGTGATCGAGTCCGTCTTCGGCGACTATTCCTATGCGACGAGCGACTGCGAGATCGTCTACGCGGACATCGGCAAGTTCGTCTCCATCGGGGCGCTGGTCGGGATCAACCCCGGAAACCACCCGATGGAGCGGGCGAGCCAGTCGCATTTCACCTATCGGTCCTGGCAGTATTTCGAGGATGCCGAGGACGAGCCGGAGCTGTTCGACCGGCGCCGGCAGGCGCGCGTCTCGATCGGGCACGACGTCTGGATCGGGCGGGGTGCGATCGTTCTGCCCGGGCGGACGGTCGGGACGGGCGCCGTGGTGGCGGCCGGGGCGGTCGTCACCCGCGACGTCGAGCCCTACACGATCGTCGGGGGCAATCCGGCGAAGCCCATCCGGGCCCGCTTCCCGGCCGCCGTCGCCGAACGGCTGATACGGCTCGGCTGGTGGGACTGGAGCCACAAGCGGCTCCGGGCGGCGCTCGACGACTTCCGCAGCCTCGGCGTCGAGGACTTCCTCGATCGCCACGAAGGCGCCGAACCGTGGCGCGATTGATCGGGATCACGAATCCGTCGCGTCCGATGGGCTAGAATACCAATCCATCGGAGCTTGGATAGGGAGCGGACATGACCGATCGGATCTCCACAGGCCGCAGGCCGAAGGCGGCGAAGCCCGCCCTCAAGCTGGTGGGCGGCGAGGCCGTCGGGCGGTCGGCGGATCCGGCCGCGCCGGCGCCGGCCTCGGCGGGAGGCCCGGGTGCCTGGGGCGTGCCGGCCCCCTCGGCCCTGCACCTGCCCTTCCCGCGGGTGGAAAGCCATGCGGCACGAACCGTGGCGGACGTCGTCGACCGGGCCTCCCATGCGGCGGCGGCGCGGGTGACTCAGGGGCTGTCGCCGGCGGCCGTCACGCTCGCCTACATGGACTGGGCGCTGCATCTGGCGACCTCGCCGGGCAAGTCGATCCTGCTCGCCGAATCCGCCCTGCGGAAATGGGCCGAGTTCGGCCGCTTCGCCCTGTCGTCGGCCCTGAACGGCGGAGCCCCCTGCCCGGTCTGCGTCGAGCCGGCCCCGAACGACCGCCGCTTCGCCGCCGACGACTGGAAGCACCTGCCGTTCAGCCTCGCCGCGCAAGGGTTCCTGCTGACGGAGCAGTGGTGGAAGGAAGCGACCACGAACGTGCGCGGGGTCTCGCCGCACCATGAGCGGGTCGTCGAGTTCGCGGCGCGCCAGATCCTCGACATGGCGGCGCCTTCCAACGTGCCGGCCCTGAACCCGGAGGTCATCCGGCGCACGGCGGAAGAGGGCGGCGCCAACCTGGTGCGCGGCTTCCGGAACTGGAGCGAGGACGCGACCGCGGCCTTCTCGGGACGGCGCGAGGGCGCGGGCGAGGCCTTCGTGCCCGGGCGCGACGTGGCGGTGACGCCCGGCAAGGTGGTGTTCCGCAACCGGCTGATGGAGCTCATCCAGTACGAGCCGACGACCGCGTCGGTCAGGCCCGAGCCGGTGCTGATCGTGCCGGCCTGGATCATGAAATACTACATCCTCGACCTCTCGCCGGAGAACTCGCTGGTCCGTCACCTGGTCGCGGAGGGCTTCACGGTCTTCATGATCTCGTGGAAGAACCCGACCGAGGACGACCGCGACATCGGCTTCGACGACTATCGCAAGCTCGGCATCGAGGCCGCCATGGGGGCCGTCGCGGCGATCGTGCCGAACGTGAAGGTGCACGCGACCGGCTATTGCATCGGCGGCACGCTGCTCGCCACGGCGGCGGCGGCGGAGCCGCAGAACGGGCGGGGCCGGTTCGCCTCCCTCACGCTCTTCGCGTCGCAAACCGACTTCCACGAGGCCGGCGAGCTGACGCTCTTCATCGACGACAGCCAGCTCGCGTTCCTGGAAGACATGATGTGGGAGCGCGGCTTCCTCGACACCAAGCAGATGGCCGGCGCCTTCCAGATGCTGCGGTCGACCGACCTCGTCTGGTCGCGGATCCTGCGCGAGTACCTGCTCGGCGAGCGGCCGCCGGCGAACGACCTGATGGCGTGGAACGCGGATGCGACGCGCATGCCCTTCCGCATGCACACCGAGTACCTGAAGGGGCTGTTCCTGAAGAACGACCTGGCGGAGGGCCGGTACAAGGTGGACGGCCGCGCAGTCGCGCTCGAGGACGTGCATGTGCCGCTCTTCGCGGTCGGCACCGAGACGGACCACGTGGCGCCGTGGCGCTCCGTCTACAAGATCAGTCTCCTGACCGACACGGAGGTGACGTTCCTGCTGACCTCCGGAGGCCACAACGCCGGAATCGTCTCGGAGCCGGGCCATGTCGGCCGCAGCGGCCGCGAGCGGCGCTACAGGATCGGCACGAAAGGGCGCGACGACGTCTACGTCGATCCGGACGGCTGGCTCGCCGCCCACGCGCCGCAGGACGGTTCCTGGTGGCCGGCCTGGTTCGCCTGGCTCGGCCAGCACTCCGGCGCGCCGGGCGCGCCGCCCCCGATCGGGGCCCCGGACAAGGGCCTGCCGGTGCTCTGCGACGCGCCGGGCGGCTACGTCCTGGAGGAATAGCGCACGCCCTCGCGGGCGCGAGCCAGGGTTTCGAGGCCGGACCGGAACGGGACCCGGGCCGGCGAAGGTCTTACTTCTTGCCGCTGCCGCTGCCGCTGCCACCGCCGACGCCGGCGCCGCCCGTGCCGCTGTTGCCGCCGGCCTGCTTGACCATGGTGAGCTGGAAGCCACCGGCCGCCGTGGGCGGGGTGGTGGGCGGGGTCGTCGGCGGCGTCGTGCTAGTGCCCGCGTCGATCGTGCCGATGCCGGCGACCATCTGCTTGTCGTTGGTCATGGCGGCGAGGTTGATGGTGTGGACCACGGTGCCGAGCGTCAGCGTGCCGTTGAACATGCACTTCTGGGCGTTGAGGACGGTGGCGGTGCCGGTCGGCACCGGCTGGGCCGCGGCCGAATCGGCGCAGGTCCCGGTGACGGCGCCCGTCGACGAGATGGCGAGGTCGCAGCCGGTAGTCGTCACCGTGGTGCCGTTCTGGGCGAAGACGGTGGCGGTCCAGCGGCCGGCGAGGTTCGGCAGGCTGCAGGCGGCCTCGGCCGGGACGGCGACGAGGGAAGCGAGGGCGGCGAGCTGAACGACTTTCATGATCCGATGTCCTCCGGTGAGGAGGCCATGTAAGTGCCGCGCGCCTTCCTGGTCAATATTTGAGCATGCCGCCCCAACACATCTGATATTCTGACGGTTTTCCAGACGTGAAGAGGTGAATGCACAGTTTCATTCAGTTTTTCTGCAAAGTTCGAAGCAGGCGCCGGCAGGGCCGGTCAGGCACCGTCCCGGTTCGCCACTCCGGCCTGCGCGAAGGTCGCCATGCCGGCATGGATGCGGGCGGCGGTGCGCACGAGGCCGGCGGCGAGCGCCGCGCCCGTACCCTCGCCGAGGCGCATGTCGAGGTCGAGAAGCGGGCGCTTGCCCATCAGCGCCAGGGCGCGGGCATGGGCCGGCTCGGCGGAGAGATGGCCGAAACGGCAGTGGTCGAGCGCGCCCGGGTTGGCGGCGTGCAGGACGGCGGCGGCGGCGGTCGTCACGAAGCCGTCGACGATGACCGGGACCTTCTGGTGACGGGCCGCCAGGATCGCGCCCGCAATGGCGGCGATCTCGCGCCCGCCGATGCGGCGCAGCACCTCGAAGGGGTCCGACGTGCGGCCGTCGAGACGCTCCACGGCGGCGCGCACGACCGCGATCTTGTTGGCGAGCGCGTCGCCGGCGACGCCGGTGCCCGGGCCTACCCAATCCTCGGCTCTCCCGCCGAAGAGGGCGTGGAAGATCGCCGCGGCGACGGTCGTGTTGCCGATGCCCATCTCGCCGACGCAGAGGAGATCCGGACCGCCGACCAGCGCCTCCATGCCGAAGGCCATGGTGGCGGCGCAGCCGGCCTCGTCGAAGGCGTCGGCCTCGGAGATGTCGGGGGTGGGCAGGTCGAGGGCGAGTTCGAAGACCTTGAGGCCGATGTCCTCGGCGACGCAGATCTGGTTGATGGCCGCGCCGCCGGCGGCGAAGTTCTCCACCATGCTGCGGGTGACGGATGCCGGGTAGGCGGAGACGCCCTTGGCGGTGACGCCGTGGTTGGCGGCGAAGACGGCGACGAGCGGGCGCAGCACCTCCGGCTGCGGCTTGCCCTGCCAGGCGGCGAGCCACTCGACGATCTCCTCCAGGCGGCCGAGGGAGCCGGGGGGCTTGGTGAGCTGCCGGTCGCGCTCGCGCACGGCCGCGACGGCCGCCTCGTCGGGCGGCGGCAGCAGATTGACGAGATCCCGGAAGTCGTCGAAGGGAAGGGCGGACTCGGCCATGGAACCTCTCGGGGCATGCGCTCTCGGCGATGCGGTTTAGAGAGGCGGGGACGCCGTAGCAAGCGGGGCGGGGCGGGGAATGGCGCAGCGTGACCAAAATGCCGGGGCGGCGGCGCGGCTGGCGGCCGACCTCGCCGGGATGGTGCGCTTCTTTTCGCGCCTGCCCGTGCCGCGGATCGGCCCGGCCGACGACCCGGCCGCGATGCCGGACTTCGGGCGGGCGGTGGTCGTCCTGCCCTTCGCGAGCCTCGTCATCGCGGGGCCGGCCGCGGCACTGCTCTGGCTCCTCGGCTCGACGTCCCTCCCCGCGCCCGCGGCCGCGGCCCTGGCGCTCGCGGCGGGGCTCCTGGCGACGGGGGCGCTGCACGAGGACGGGCTCGCCGACACGGCGGACGGCTTCGGCGGGGGCGCGAGCCGGGCGCGCAAGCTGGAGATCATGAAGGACAGCCGGATCGGAAGCTACGGGGCGGCGGCGCTCGCGCTGTCGCTGCTGATCCGCACCGTCCTCCTGGCCGCGCTGGTGGAAGACGCCGGGGCGCAGGGGGCCGCGCTCGGGCTGCTGGCCGCGGCGGCGGTCTCCCGCTCGACGGCCATCTGCCTCGTCGCCGCCCTGCCCCCGGCACGGATCGACGGGGCCGGCCGGGCGGCCGGGACGGTGACGGCCGGGGCGGCGGGCGCCGGATTCGCGATCGCGGCGGGAACGGCGCTCCTCATCGCGGCGGCGCCGATCGGGGGCGATGCGGTGCTCGGGGCCGCGGCGGCCGCCGGCGCCGCGGTGGCCGGGCTCGGGCTCCTGGCGGTGCGGCAGATCGGCGGGCAGACGGGCGACGTGGTCGGCGCCGGACAGCAGGTCGCCGAGATCGCCTTCCTGAGCGTCGCCGCCGCCGCGGTCGGCTGAGGCGCTGCGCCGTCGCGCCCCGCGCTTGCCGAGGCGAACATCCTCGCCTATCTCGTGAGGAGGACGTTTCAAATCCGGATTGCCACGCGCGTGCCGTCTTCCAGACCCATCCTCACCCCTTGCGTGAAGATCTGCAGGGTCGATCCGGCGGGCCGCACCTGCGTCGGCTGCGAGCGCACGCTCGAGGAGATCGGCGGCTGGGCCGGCTATGCGGAGGCGGAACGGGCGCGCATCATGGCCGAGCTTCCGGGACGCCGGCGGCGACGGGAGGCGGCGATGGCGGCGCAGCAGCAGCAGTGAGGGCGTGATGGTCTTCGGCTTGATCCTGCTCGGCCTCGGCGTGGCCCTCGGCCTCCTCATGCTCAACAACGACGCGGGACGGGTGTTCGGCCTGGAGAGCGGCGACTTCTCCCGGCTCGTGATCCTCTCCGCCTTCGCGCTCGTGATCGGCGCGGGCGTGCTGCGCCGCTTCGAGGGACGGTTCTCCGAGGCGCTGCGGGCGGGCGTGCTGTGGCTCGCCATCGTGGCGGTGCTGATGACCGGCTATTCCTACCGCACCGAACTGGAGATCGCCGGACGGCGGATGGCCGGTTCGCTGATCCCGGGCCTCGCGGTCAGTACGGGCGAGGGAGGGTCCGTCATGGTGGCGAAGTCCCGCGACGGGCATTTCCGCGTCCGCGCGGAGGCGAACGGCCAGCCGATCCGGCTCGTGGTCGACACGGGCGCGAGTTCCGTCGTGCTCTCCGACCGGGACGCGCGGGACGTCGGCATCGACACCTCGACGCTCAGCTACGACGTGAATGTGTCGACCGCCAACGGCGGCACCACGGCGGCGCCCGTGGTCCTCGAGTCGCTCAGCATCGGGGACATCACCGAACTTCGCGTGCACGCGCTGGTTGCCCGCCCGGGCCAGCTCGAGATGAGCCTCCTCGGCAATTCGTTCCTGGACCGGCTGCACTCCTTCACGATCCAGGGCGACCGGTTGATCCTCAGGCGCTGAGGGTCAGGCCGCCGCGTCCTCGACCTCGGGCCGGCGCACCGCCGCCAGCGCCTCGCGAACCACCTCGACCCCGGCGCCGGGACGGGTCGCCCCGACGGTCAGCAGGCGCCGCCAGGAGCGCGCCCCGGGCCATCCGTTGAACAGGCCGAGGACGTGGCGGGTCACGTTGGACAGCCGGCCGCCGGCCTCCACATGCGCCGCCGCGTAGGGGATCAGTCGCTCGACCACGTCGAAGGGGTCCGGGTCGGGGCCGGGCTCGCCGAAGAGGCGGCGATCGACCGCGGCCAGCAGGCGCGGATGCTCGTAGGCGGCGCGGCCGAGCATGACGCCGTCGACGTGCTCCAGGTGGCCGAGGGCCTCGTCGAGGCTCGCGATGCCGCCGTTGATCGCGACCGGCAGGTCCGGGTTGGCGGCCTTCAGGCGGTGGACCAGGGGATAGTCGAGCGGCGGGACGGTGCGGTTCTCCTTCGGCGACAGGCCCTGGAGCCAGGCCTTGCGGGCATGCACCACGAGCCCGTCGACGCCGGCCGCGCGGACCGCCGCGACGAGGCGGGGCAGCGCCGCCTCGGGGTCCTGGTCGTCGATGCCGATGCGGCACTTGACCGTGACCGGGACGGCGACCGCCGCCTTCATGGCCGCCACGCACGCGCCGACGAGGTCCGGCTCGGCCATCAGGCAGGCGCCGAAGCGGCCGGACTGGACCCGGTCGGACGGGCAGCCGACGTTCAGGTTGATCTCGTCGTAGCCGAAGTCCGCCCCGATCCGCGCCGCCGCCGCCAGCTCGCGCGGGTCCGACCCGCCGAGCTGCAGCGCCACCGGGTGCTCCGCCGCCGAGAAGCCGAGCAGCCGCGGCTTGTCCCCGTGCACCACCGCAGCCGACGTGACCATCTCCGTATAGAGCAGCGCGCGCCGCGTCAGCAGGCGATGGAAGACCCGGCAATGCCGGTCGGTCCAGTCCATCATAGGCGCGACGGAGAAGCGGGGGTCGGGGAACGTCACGGGCGGCTCGGGTCCGGGGCTCGGGTTTCGGCTCTACATAATGGATTTCGGCGAGAATCCATCAACAGCGCCGCATGGTACGCCTTTGGGTACCTGGTAGCCCGTATCCTTGAACCGAGCGGAGGCTATTTGCCGCCGCTCCCTTTCAGGTTTTTCACATTGAGTACCAGTAGTATTGACCAGTAGCGTAATCGTAGATACGAACCTGTCTCCCGGTGACCGTACCGTGGAAATGGTTGCTCGTGGCGTAGTCGTAGCCGCTGAACGAGTTGCCGTTCATTTTGACCTGAACGTGCCGCTGCTCTCCGTAGTCGTATATACTCCTAAAGCTTCCTGAGAAATGGCAGCCCCGTTCATGATCGTACAACTTTACCTTGTTTCCATCCACCTTCCCGCTGATCGTATGTCGGCAGCCTTCACGATGGTCGTAAATGCTGCTGGCCGATTTGCCATTCGCGGCGCAAATGGCTGCCGCAGCGATGCAGGCTCTAGTTCCAGGCTTCATGCGACCCCCAAGGGTAACAGGGAATGACTACTCGGATAAGTAGGGAGCCAGCCAAGCTTACGCAAGTTGGGGTACGACAATCAGTACAACAGCAAACAGCTACGCGCGAAGAACGGCGGAGTTCTGCGACATTGACGGCCAGTCCGTCCTATCCCGTGGGGGCCGCGACAGGCGGCGCGGCTGATAAGAAACTCTGATCGACCCGATTTTGATTGACGATTTGACACCCGCGCCACCCCCCGGTCGAATAAGGTTCAAATCCCGGAGGAGCAAGGCGAATGGCGGACGAGAGGAAGCTCTATCTGAAGTTCGTGGATGCGGACGTGACCGGCATCGTGACGATGTACTGGGACGTGGCGCCGCAGACCTGCGCGGCGCTGTGGGGCGCCCTCTTCGAGCCGATCCGCTGGAAGGCGACGCATGCCATGTTCTCCGGGCCGGAGATCATGATGGGCTTGCCGGAGACGGCGCGTAACTTCGACCCGACCAAGCTGCCGCCGGAGAACCAGACGATCATCCCGGAGGCCGGCGAACTCCTGTGGTTCTACCAGCCGCCCAACTTCTTCAAGATCGATCCGAGCGAGTTCTGGGAGATCGGCCTCTTCTACGCCTTCGGCGGGCGGACCTTCGGGCCGACCGGCTGGATCCCCTGCACGTACTTCGGCAAAATGACCGAGGGGCTCGACGCCATCGCCGAGCAGTGCCGCCTGATCCGTCAGGAGGGGGCGAAGTGGGTGGAGATCGGACGCCTGTGACCGCCGGGCGCCCGGGTCGGGCGCCGACCGGACCGAGTTGCGCGCCGTGCCGCGCGCCGAGACTGCAAGGGGGAGCGACCATGAAGCTCGTGACAGCATCCGCAGCGCTGACCTTCGCCGCTCTCATGGGCGGCACCGCGCTGGCGCAGTCCAACACGCTCGTCATCAACTCCTTCGGCGGCGCCTACGAGCAGGCGCACCGGAAATGCGTGATCGAGCCCTTCGAGAAGACGACGGGGGCGAGCGTCAAGATCGTCACCGCCTACTCGGCCGACGCCTTCGCGCAGGTGCGCGCCCAGAAGGCCGCGCCGCAGTTCGACGTGATCCACTTCTCGGGCGGGCAGGAGATCGTGGCGGCCTCCGAGGGGCTGATCTCGCCGCTCGATCCCGCCAAGGTGCCGAACCTCGCCAACCTCTATGACTTCGCCAAGAAGAACGTCGCCAAGGGCGAGGGCCCGGCCTACTCGATCGCGGCGATCGGGCTCGTGGTCAATTCGAAGAAGGTGCCGAAGGAACCGACGAGCTGGAAGAACCTGATGGATCCTTCCTTCGGCGACCACGTGGTCCTGACCGACATCTCCAACGGCTACGGAATGCTCGGCTTCCTGCAGCTCAACGCGGTGATGGGCGGCAACCTCGACAACATCCAGCCCGGCCTGGACGCGGTGAAGACCCTGCTCAAGGCCGGCGCCGTGGTGGTGAAGACCTCGCCGGAGATCCAGCAGGCCTTCGCGCAGAACGACGCCTGGATCGCCCCTTACGCCTCCGACTACGCCTTCACGCTCAAGAAGGCCAACATGCCGGCGAAGTTCATCCAGGCGAAGGAAGGCACGCCGGCGAGCTTCATCACCGCCAACTTGGTGGCGAACCGGCCGAACGGCGACCTCGCCTCGAAGTTCATCGACATGACCATCTCGGCGGAGGCGCAGGGCTGTTTCGCGGAGGCGCTCCGCTACACCCCGACCAACGCCAAGGTGAAGGTCTCCGACGAGGTCGCGGCCGACATCGCCTACGGCGAGAAGGCGGCGTCCGGGCTCCTGCGCTTCGACCCGACGGTCATCGAGGCGAAGCGGGCGAGCTGGGTGGAGGCCTGGAACAAGGCCATCGCCAAGTAGGCCGGCGATGGCGGGGGCGCGCGACCGGGCCGAGACCCTGGCCCTGCTCCTGCCGGGGCTCGCGCTCCTGGCCCTCGCCTTCGTCCTGCCGATCTTCGAGATGCTCGCCCTCAGCGTCGAGGGGCCGGGCGGGACGGCGACGACCGCCCATCTCGCCCGGGTGCTCGGAGACCCGTTCTACCTCGGCATCCTGTGGCGCACCGTGCGGCTGTCGCTGATCATCACGGCCCTCTGCGCGGCGATCGGCTTCCCGCTCGCCTACATCACGGCGCGCTCCGGCCCGGGGCTGCGGCTGGCGCTCGTCATCATGGTCGTGCTGCCGCTGATGACGAGCGTGGTGGTGCGCACCTTCGGCTGGATGGTCCTGCTCGCCCGGAGCGGCCTCGTACCCCAGGTCATGCGCGACCTCGGCCTCGCCAACCGGTCCTTCTCGCTGATGCAGACCGAGACCGCGATCGTGCTCGGGCTCACGCAGGTGCTGCTGCCCTTCATGGTGCTATCGATCCTCGGCGTGCTGACGCGCCTCGACCGGCGGCTCGAGGAGGCGGCCCGGACCATGGGGGCGAGCTTCGGGCAGACGCTCCGGACGGTCGTCCTGCCGCTCGCGATGCCGGGGATCGTCGCGGGCTCGCTCCTCTGCTTCACCCTCTCGGCGAGTTCCTTCGTGACGCCCAACCTCCTCGGCGGCAGCCGGCTGCAGGTGCTGGCGGCGTCGATCTACGGGGCGGTCACGCAGACGCTCGAATGGCCCTTCGCGGCCGCGCAGGCGGTCGTCCTCTTCGCGGGCGTGCTCCTGGTGCTGGTGCCCTACGTGCGGCTGACGGGGGCGCGGCATGGTTAGGGCGGTGCCGCTCGGCTGGCGGATCGCGGGGGGCGCGCTCGTGCTCCTGGCGGGGCTCGTCCTCCTCGGGCCGCTCGCGGTCGTGGCGGGGGCCTCCGTGTCGGAGAGCCAGTTCATCGCCTTCCCGCCGCAGGGCTTCAGCCTGCAATGGTACGAGGCGGTGCTGACCTCCGGCACCTACACGGCCGCGGCGCTGACGAGCCTTCAGATCGCGCTCGGCGTGATGGTGCTCGCCACGGTGGTGGGCGGAGCGGCCGCGATCGCGCTCAACCGGCGTGCGCTGCCGGGCTCGGGCGTCCTGGCGACGGCCTTCCTGTCGCCGCTCGTGCTGCCCACCATCATCTACGCGATCGGCATGCTGATGTTCTGGAGCCGGACCTTCGGGCCGGTCTCGACCGCGACGCTCCTCGTCGGCCATACGGTTGTTGCGATCCCCTACGTGGTGCGCACTACCCTGGCGGTGCTGGCCGATGCCGACCCGTTCCTGGAGGAGGCGGCGCGCACCATGGGGGCGGGCCGGCTGCAGCGGCTCCTGCTGGTGGTGGTGCCGCAGGCGCTGCCCGGGCTGGCGGCGGGCGCCTTCTTCGCCTTCAACATCTCGTTCGACGAGGCCGTCCTGTCGCTCTTCCTCAGGACCCCGACGCTGACCACCCTGCCGGTGCAGATCTACGGGCAGCTCGAGTTCAGCCCGGACCCGTCGGTGGCGGCGGTCTCGACCATCATGATCGGCGTGACGGTGCTGCTGATGGTGCTGATCGACCGGATCCTCGGCCTCGGAAAGGTCGCGGCATGACCGGCGCCGTCGAACTCACCGGACTTCGGAAGGCCTTCGGGACGACGGAGGTGCTCGGCGGGATCTCGCTGTCGGTCGCGGACGGCGAGTTCGTCAGCCTGCTCGGGCCGTCCGGCTGCGGGAAGACGACCCTGCTCCGGATCGTGGCCGGCCTGGAGGCGCCGAGCGCCGGGACGGTGACGATCGGCGGGCGCGACGTGACCCGGCTGCCGCCGGAGCGGCGGGACATCGCCATGATGTTCCAGTCCTACGCGCTCCTGCCGCACCTGTCCGTCGCCGAGAACGTGCGCTTCCCGCTGCGCATGCGGCGCATCGGCAGCCGGGAGGAGCAGGAGGCCCGCGTTCGGGCCGCGCTCGAGACGGTGCAACTCGGCGCGCTGGCGGAACGGCGTCCGCGCCAGCTCTCCGGCGGACAGCAGCAGCGGGTCGCGCTGGCCCGTGCCATCGTGTCGAAACCGAAGGTGCTGCTCCTCGACGAGCCGCTCTCGAACCTCGACGCGCGGCTGCGCGAGGACATGCAGGTGGAGCTGATCGAAATCCACCAGAAGACCGGGCTCACCACGCTGTTCGTCACCCACGACCAGGAGGAGGCGCTCAGCCTGTCAGACCGGGTGGTGCTGATCAACGCCGGCCGGATCGAGCAGCAGGGGGCGCCGGAGGCGCTCTACGCGCGGCCGGAGACGGGTTTCGCGTCGGACTTCCTGGGCTCCGCCAACCTGGTGCCGGCCGAGATCGTGGACGGTCCGGAGGGGCCCGAGGCGCGGCTCGGCGACGGCGGCCGGGTCCGGCTCTCCCCCGACGAGCCGCGGCGCGGGCGGGCGCGGCTGGTGCTGCGGCAGGAGGACCTGGTCCTGACACCGCCCGGGCCCGGCGAAGGGCTCGCCGGGACCGTGAAGGCCCGGGTCTACCTCGGCGCGCGCACCCGCTACGTGGTGGCGACCGCCGGGGCGGACCTGCGGGTGCTCGCCGGCAACGACGCCCCCTTCGCGGCCGGCGACGCGGTGCGCCTGGTGATCGATCCGCGGCGGGTCAGGACCGTCTCCCCGGACTGAGAGGCGGCGTGGTACAAGCGCGGCCATGCGGATCGTCGACATGGCCAGCTTCGTCGTGCTCGCGCGCGTGCGCCACTTCGCGCGTGCCGCCCGGGAGCTCAACACGACCCAGCCGGCCGTCTCCATGCGGTTGGCGGCGCTCGAGGCCGAGCTCGGCTGCACGCTCGTGCGCCGGCGCGGCGGGGACTTCGCGCTGACGCCCGAGGGGGAACGGGCGCTGAAGACCTTCGAGGGCGTGCTGCACAGCCTGGACGTGCTGAAGAGCGACCTCTCCGGCCAGCCGGCGGCGGCGCTCGATGTGGTTCGGATCGGCGCGATCGACACGGTGTCGTCAACCTGGATGCCGCCGCTCGTCGAGGCGCTGCACCGGCGGTCGCCGCGGCTCAAGGTGGAGCTCACCATCGAGAGCACCAAGAACCTCGTGGAGGGTATGGAGCGCGGCGCCTACGACCTCATCTTCGCGCTCGACCCGGTGATCGGCGAGAGCTACCGCAGCTTCGTCTCCTGCGTGTTCGAGATGAGCTGGGTCGGGTCGGCGCGGTCGGTGGACCCGGAGCGGGTCTATACGGTCGAGGACCTGGCGGCGATGCCGATCGTGACCTTTCCGCGGGGTACGCCCCCGTTCCGCATGATCGCACCCTATTTCCAGGACGAGCAGGTGCTGGCCTCCAAGCTGACCAGCAACAACTCGCTCTTTTCCATCATCAACCTGGTGATCGAGGGGTTCGGCATCGGCGCGCTGCCGACCGTGACGGTGGAGCGCGAGATCGGCCTCGGGCTACTGACCGTGCTGAGGACCGCCAAGCGGCTCGCCGCGATGCCGATCATCGCCACCTACCAGGCGACCACCAACACCGAGGTGGTGGCGCTGGCGGTGGAGCAGGCACGGCTCAGCGCCGCGCAGTATTGCGCCGCGGTCGACGCGGAGCGGGCCTGGGTGGAGTGAGGGCGGTGGCCGCCCTCCCCTCCCCGACGGTCACTGCAGCGTGGCACCCGCCGGCGGCGCCATGGCGCCGGTCATGATGGCGACGGCGTCCGACATGGAGATCGCCTTGGGGTCGACCACGGCGTGGCGGCGGCCCAGGCGGTGGATGTGGATCCGGTCGGCGACCTCGAAGACATGCGGCATGTTGTGGCTGATCAGGACGATCGGCAGGCCCTTGCGCTTCACGTCCAGGATCAGTTCCAGCACCTTGCGGCTCTCCTTGACGCCGAGGGCGGCGGTCGGCTCGTCCATGATGACCACACGGCTGCCGAAGGCGGCGGCGCGCGCGATGGCGACGCCCTGGCGCTGACCGCCCGACAGGGTTTCGACCGGCTGGTCGATGTTCTGGATGGTCATCAGGCCGAGGGAGGAGAGCGCCTGGCGGGCCTCCCGCCGCATGCGCGAGCGGTCGAGCTTGTGGAACCACTGGCCGAGCACGCCCGGCGCCAGCGGCTCGCGGCCGAGGAACAGGTTGTCGGCGATCGACAGCGCGGGGGACAGCGCGAGGTTCTGGTAGACGGTCTCGATGCCCGCCTTGCGGGCGTCGAGCGGGTTGGTGAACTGGACGGCCTCGCCGTCGAAGGTGATCTCGCCGTGGTCGGGCGTGATGGCGCCGGTCAGGGCCTTGATGAGCGACGACTTGCCCGCGCCGTTGTCGCCGATGACCGCGAGGATCTCGCCCGGGTAGAGGTCGAAGTCGGCATGGTCGAGGGCGGTGACGCGGCCGTAGCGCTTGACGAGGCCGCGGGCCTGGAGAATGGGGGCCGAGCTGGTCACTGGGAAACCCTCCGGAGCCACTGGTCGAGAGCGACGGCGACGATGATGAGGACGCCGACGGCGAATTCCTGCCAGAGCACGTTGACGCCCGAGAGCGCCAGGCCGTTGCGGAAGATGCCGACGATGAGCGCGCCGAAGAGCGTGCCGATGATCGATCCGCGTCCGCCGAAGAGCGAGGTGCCGCCGATCACCACGGCGGTGATCGAGTCGAGGTTGGCGGTCTGGCCGGCCTGCGGGCTGACCGAGCCGATGCGGCCGATCAGGACCCAGGCCGCGAAGGCGCAGACGACGCCGGCGACCACATAGACCGACATCAGGACCCGGTCGGTGCGGATACCGGCGAGGCGGGCGGCGTCGGGGTCGTCGCCGACGGCATGCACGTGGCGGCCCCAGGGGGTGTGGTTGAGCACGTACCAGAACAGCAGCACGAGCAGGATCATGGCCACAGAGCCGGCGGTCAGCCGCATGCCGAAGAAGTCGATCGAGGTGGCGAAGACCTGCAGGAGCGGCGCCTCCGCCTCCACGTCGGCGGCGCGGATCGTCTCGCTCTCGGAGTACCAGAGGTTGAGCGCGAAGAAGATGTTCCAGGTGCCGAGGGTGACGATGAAGGGCGGCAGACGGAAGCGGGTGACGAGCAGGCCGTTGATGCCGCCGCAGATCGCGCCGACGCCGAGGCCGGCCAGGATCGCGACCGGGGCCGGCAGGCCGGCGCCGACGGCGAGCTTGCCCATCACCACCGAGCAGAGGACCATGATGGCGCCGACCGAGAGGTCGATGCCGGCGGTCAGGATGATGATCGTCTGGGCGACGCCGATGACGCCGATGATCGTCACCTGCTGGAGGACCAGCGAGAAGTTGAAGGGGTGCAGGAAGCGCTCGCCGACAATGGTCGAGAAGATCGCCACGCCGATCAGGAGAACGATCGCCGGGATGAGTGTCGGATGCATGTGGAGGAGGTGTTGCAGACGCTTGACGAGCGTCGGCCTGTCCTCCGCGAAGTTGGCCACGCCGGTTTGCACCTGGGCGGCCACGCGCTCGAATTCCGCCGCCTTCGAGGGCGACTCGTCCGTTGCCGACATGGGCTTCCTCCTGGAGTTTCGCTCGACCTAGCCTCGACGGGCGCTCGCATCGGGCCCGCGTTCTGCCGCGCGGGAGGACGCCATGGTCCGCCCGTCCGCCGAGGAATGCAAATCGTTTGAAGAGGGACCGGGCGCCCCGGCGCCGTCGCCGCGAGCCTGCCGCAGGGGCCTCCGCCCCGGTGTCCTCGGACCTGCCGGGCGCGCCGGCGAGGCGGTCCGCCTGCCACGGGCAGGCGGGGGTGGGTGGGGGACGACCGGCGCTTCCCCGGGCCCTGGCCGGAGACCCGCGGCGGCTGGCCGCCGCGGGTTTCCCTATCGCAGATCGGAGCCGCCGTCAGACGGACGGCCGGCCCCGCAGGGGCATCAGCCCCAGCACTTCTTCAGGCCTTCCTCGGTGTTGATCGAGGGCACACCGGAAGCCGGCTTGTCGGTGATCAGGCTGACGCCGGTGTTGAAGAAGTCGAGGCCCGGGGTCGGGGCCGGCTTCTTGCCAGTCTTGGCGAACTCGGCGATCGCCTCGATGCCCTTGGAGGCCATCAGCAGCGGGTACTGCTGGGAGGTCGCGCCGATGATACCGGCCTTGACGTTCTTGACGCCCGGGCAGCCGCCGTCGACCGAGACGATGAGCACGTCCTTGGTCTTGCCGACGGCCTTCAGGGCCTCGTAGGCACCGGCCGCGGCCGGCTCGTTGATGGTGTAGACGACGTTCACGCCGGGGTCCTTCTGGAGCAGGTTCTCCATGGCCTTGCGGCCGCCCTCCTCCGAGCCGGCGGTCACGTCGTTGCCGACGATGCGCTTGTCGGTCTCGTCGCCGTTCTTCTTCGGGTCCTTCACGTCCACGCCGAAGCCGGTGAGGAAGCCCTGGTCGCGCAGGTAGTCGACGGTCGGCATGTTCTTGGAGAGGTCGAGCAGGGCGATCTTGGCGGTGGCGGCCTTGTCGCCGAGGGTCGCCTTGGCCCACTGGCCGATCAGCTTGCCGGCCTCGAAGTTGTCGGTGGCGAAGGTCGCGTCGGCGGCGTCGGCCGGCTCCGTCGGGGTGTCGAGGGCGATGACGAGCACGCCCGCCTGGCGCGCCTTCTTGATGACCGGCACGATGGCCTTGGAGTCGGACGGCACCAGCAGGATGCCCTTGGCGCCGCCGGCGATCAGGTTCTCGATCGCCTGGACCTGACTGTCATGGTCGCCGTCGTATTTGCCCGCGAAGGAGCGCAGCTCCATGCCGAGTTCCTTGGCCTTGGCCTCGGCGCCCTCGCGCATCTTCACGAAGAAGGGGTTGGTGTTGGTCTTGGTGATCAGGCCGACCACGACCTTGCCCTGTGCGGCGGCGGGGCCGGCCGCGAAGGCGAGCCCGAGGGCCGCAGCGGCGACCGTCATGGTGAGCGAAGCCTTGAAGGATTTCATCGGTTTCTTCCTCCCGAAAGCCCCTGTCGGGGCGCCTTGCAGCCTCGTCCGGGCAAGCCCCCGGCGAGGTCTCCCGGCTGACCGCCCTGCCCCCGCCGGGCGCTTCGACGCGCGGTGCGGGGACGGCGGCCGCCATCCGGTAGGGCGGTTCTCGCATGAAGCCGGGAAGCCTGTCAATAAATAAATCCACTGGATGAACTTATTGACAGCACGGGTGCCGAGGGCCATCATCCGCGGCGATGCGAGGCCGGGCCTTGCCTAGGCGGATCGCCTTGCGGCACGTGAAACGAGAGCCTCGCCGGGAGGAGAATCGGTGGACGACCTGCCCGAGATCGGACAGCGCGACGTCGGGCGCGCGGAGCCCGCCCTGCGCGAGGGCCTGCCGGCGGCCGACCTGCGCCGCGGGACAGACCAGGCGGGCGTGCGCCTCTACAACGAGCGGCTGGTGCTGTCGCTGATCCGGCGCGGCGGCGGGCTGCCCAAGGCCGAGATCGCACGGCTGACCGGCCTCTCGCCGCAGACCACGACGGTAATCATGAACCGCCTGGAGCAGGAGGGGCTGATCCGCCGGGGCGAGCCGCAGCGCGGCCGGATCGGGCAGCCGGCCATTCCGTACATGCTCAACCCGGACGGGGCGGTGTCGTTCGGCCTGAAGATCGGCCGCCGCTCGACGGACCTCGTCGTGGTCGACTTCCTCGGCCGGGTCATCGCCCGGCGGCACTGGACCCACCCCTACCCTCTCCCCGACAGCCTGCTCGCCCATGTGCGGGAGGGCACCGCGGACCTGACGGCCCGGCTCAGCGAGACTCAGCGCGCGCGCATCGTCGGCTTCGGGGTGGCGACGCCCTTCGAACTCTGGAACTGGGAGCCCGAGGTCGGCGCGCCGCCCGCGGTCATGCAGGCCTGGCGCGGCTTCGACGCCCGGCAGGCGCTCACGGCCGTCCTGCCCTGGCCGGTGCACGTCATGAACGACGGCACGGCGGCCTGCGCGGCCGAGAACCTGTTCGGCAACGCCCAGGCGGCGCGCGACTTCGTCTACGTGTTCGTCGGCTCCTTCGTGGGCGGCGGCATCGTGGTGTCCGGCAACGTGGTGCCGGGCCGGACCGGCAACGCCGGCGCCATCGGCTCGATGCCCGTCCCGCGCGCCGCCCCTGGCGGCAAGGTGGTGACCGAGCAGTTGATCCGGGCCGCCTCGCTCTACGTGCTGGAGGACCGGCTCAGGGCCGCGGGGGTCGACGCCTCCGACCTCTGGCGCGAGCCGCGGAGCTGGCCGGACTACGGCGCCCACCTCGACGCCTGGCTCGAGGAGGCGGGACGGGCGCTCGCCGTGCTGGTCGCCGGCGCCACCGCGATCCTCGACTTCGAGGCCGTGATCCTGGACGGCGCCTTCCCGCCCGAGATCCGCCGCAGGCTCGCCGAGGCGACCCGCGCCGGGCTGGAGCTGATCGACCGGCAGGGCCTCACCCCCTGCGAGATCCGGGAGGGTAGCGTCGGCGCCGACGCACGCGCCATCGGGGCGGCGGCCCTGCCGATCCTCGCCAACTTCGCCCGCAACCGGGAAGTCCTGTTCAAGGAGGCCGCCGATGCTCAAAGGGATTGATCCGGTGCTCGGCCCGGACCTGCTCAAGGTCTTGCGCGAGATGGGCCACGGCGACGAGATCGCGATCGTGGACGGCAACTATCCGGCGGTCGCCCATGCCCGGCGGCTCGTGCGCATGGACGGCCATTCGGCGACCCGGATCGCGGACGCGATCCTGTCCGTCATGCCCCTCGACGACTTCGTGCCCGACACGGCCTTTCGGCCCGGCATCAAGGGGAACGCGGAGCACCGCGAGCCGGTCATGCTGGAGTTCGAGGCGATCGTCCGGCGCCACGAGCCGGCCTGCCGGGTGGTGCCGCTCATGGGCGAAGCCTTCTACGACCGCGTCCGCAGCGCCTATGCGCTGGTGGCGACCGGGGAGGAACGGCTCTACGGCAACCTCGTCCTGCGCAAGGGCGTCGTGCGGCCGTCCTGAGAGCCACGAGCAGGCCCGACGGGCCGGGGAGACATCGGATGATCATCGTCTGCGGCGAAGCGCTCTTCGACATGATGGGCACCCGGACGGAGGCCGGCCAGGCGTTCCTGCCCGTGGTGGGCGGCTCGCCGCTCAACGTCGCGATGGGCGCGCGGCGGCTCGGCCGGGAGGTCGAATTCCTGTCCAAGCTGTCGACCGACTGGTTCGGCAGCCGCCTCGACGGCTTCATGGAGCGCGAGGCGATCGGCCGGCGCTTCCTGGTGCGGGCGCCGGGCATGCAGACGACGCTCGCCTTCGTGGCGCTCGGTGAGGACGGCCAGCCGGAGTACTCGTTCTACGGGACGGGGGCGGCGGACCGCAGCATGACGCCGGACGACCTGCCGGCGGCGCTGCCGGACGACCTCGCGGCGGTCCATTTCGGGTCGATCTCACTCGCCCAGGAGCCGACCGCCACGACGCTCCTCGGCTTCATGGAACGGGTCGCGCCGACCCGCGTCGTGACCCTCGACCCGAACATCCGGCCGTCGATCATCCCAGACCGGGCGCTCTACCTGGAGCGCTTCGCGCGGATGCTCGGCCTGGCCGACATCGTCAAGGCGTCGGCGGAGGATCTCGAGTGGATGCTCGGGGGCAAGCCGGACCTCGAGGCGGTGGCGCGCGCGTGGTCGCTCGCCGGTCCCGCCCTCGCCTTCGTGACCGACGGCGGTCGCGGGGCGGTGGTGGCCGCGAAGGGACAGGCCCGCTTCGTTCCGGCGGAGCGGGTCGCGGTCGCCGACACGATCGGGGCGGGCGATACGTTCCAGGCCGCCGTGCTCGCCTTCCTGGACGAGCGCGGCCTGCTCGACAAGGCCGCGCTCCGGGGGCTCGACACGCAGACGATCCAGGACCTGACGCTCTTCGCCGTGTCGGCCGCCGCCATCACCTGCACGCGGCAGGGGGCCGACCTGCCGACCCGGGCGGAAGCGGTCGCGGCCTACGAGCGGCGGAAGGCGGCCGGCGCCGCTTCGGCGTGACGGCCGCCGGCCCGTTCAGGCCCCGTTCAAGGGCCTGCCGCGATCCTGGCGCAAGACACGACCTTCCCTTGGGGAGACGAGCCATGCGCTTCCTTCGCTTCCAGTCCAACCTCCTGGACTCCGTCCTCGTCGAGCGGAACGGCGAGACCCTGCACAGCCCCTTCGGGCGCTTCGGGCCGACCTACCGGCTGGACGCGCCGGCGCGCGCGCGCCTCATGACGGCCGCCCGCCGCTTCGACTGGCTGACCACGGGGGCGATCCTGGCCGTGGTGCTGGTCCTGGTGCCCACCCTCAAGGAGCAGGACAGCTTCGCGGCCTTCGCGTTCCTGATGGGCGGCTCGCTCCTGCTCGGCGGGGTGATCGCGGCCCTGTGGCTCGGGGCCCAGGGCTGGATCCTGAGGGATTGCCCCCGCGCCGCGGCGCCGCCCTCGCCCGAGGAGATCCGCGAGACGATGGAGGCGCGTCCGCCGGTCTCCGACCGGGCGCTCGTCGGCTTCCTGGTGATGTGGGCGGGGTTCATGGTGCTCGCCCTGCTGGTCCCGCTCGAGACGGCGGCCTCGCTCGGGCCGACCACGCTCGGCTGCCTCGGCCTCTTCGGCCTCGGGCTCGCGGGCACGGCCTGGCAGCTGACACGGCGCCTCGACTACCTGGCGCGCAAGGCCGGGGCGCGCTGAGCGGCGGCTCAGGCCCGCTGCAGGACCGCCTCGAAGGTCATCAGGACGGGGTTGTCGCCGCGCACGTAGCGGCCCATCGCGAGGGCGCCGGTATAGTCGATCAGGGCGGCGTCCACCGCCGCGACGGGACGGCCGTCGGGCCCCGGCTCGACGCGGCCCGCCACCACGAAGACCTCGGTCGCGAAGTTGTCGACGTCCGCACCGCTTTCGAAGCGGGCCCCGATGGTCGACGCCACGCCGCCCCGGATGACGGCCCGCTCCCAGCCGCGCGCGGCGCAGAGCGCCTCGAACGTCGCCGCCACGTCCTCATGGGGACGAATCCTGATCGCGACGGCCTCGACGTCGCCTTCCGGGCGGCCGTCGGGGACCGGATGGAAGATCGAGAAGTTGGTCTCGGGATCCTTGCGGACCGTGAAGGCGGCGCCGCGCAGGCCCAGCGCGCGGCAGCGGATCGGCTCGGCGACGACCGTCTCCTCAGGGATCACGTGACCGCCGGTCAGCCGGCCCTCGGCCGTCCAGAATCCGTGGCAGTGGAACCAGGGCTCGCCGTTCCGGGTGCCGAGGGTCAGGCGGGCGGTCGTCAGGGGCGTGGCGCCGCCCGGGCGGCGCATTTCGCTGTAGAAGGCCGCGTGCTCCGGGGTCTCCGACAGGGCCGGGATCACGTAGGTGAAGGGCCCGAAGGCGCCGCCCTCGAGTTCGACCGCCGCGCTCGTGAAGCCCGCGGCGCCGAAGGCCGCGGCCACGCCGGCGAGGAGCTTCACGCCCGGTTCGAGCGTGAAGGCGAGTTCGGTGCCCCGGCAGTCGACCGCGAGGACGCGGGGCTCCAGGGCGGGGCCCGGCTGCGCGATCCGGCGCCCGGTCACGCGGACACCTTGGGCTGCGGCTTGGGCAGGAGGCCGCGCGCCTCCAGCTCGTCCCTGACGAGGCGCTTCGGGACCTTGCCGTAGCCGGACTTCGGCAGGGCGTCCCAGAGGTAGAAGCGCTTCGGCATCTTGTACTTGGCGATCTTCGGGGCGAGGAACTCGGAGAGTTCGGCCTCCTCGACGCGCGCGCCGGGCCGGGCCACGCAGACCGCCACGCCGACCTCGCCCCAGAGCGGATCGGGAACCCCCAGCACCGCGACCTCGGCGATGGCGGGGTGGGTCAGGATCTTCTCCTCGATCTCGCGCGGGTAGATGTTGGAGCCGCCCGAGATGAACATGTCTGAGGCGCGGCCGGTGATGTAGACGAAGCCCTGCTCGTCCATGTGGCCGAGGTCGCCGGTTCGGAACCAGCCGTTGCGGAAGGCCTTCGCGTTGGCGTCCGGATTGTCGTAGTAGCCGGCGAAGACGGCCGGGCCGATGACGCAGATCTCGCCTGTCTGGAACGGCTCCAGCTCGCGGCCCTCGTCGTCCTGGATGGAGACCTGCATGCCCGTGCGCTCGTACCCGCAGGTGCCGACGCGCGCCTCCGGGCCGTCCTCCTCCTGGTGCAGAGAGGGCGGCAGCACGGTGATGTTGCCGGTCACCTCGCCGAGGCCGAAATACTGGACGATGACCTTGCCGAGCTTGCGCAGGGCCGTCTTCTGGTCCTCGCGGTACATCGGCGCGCCGGCGTAGATCACGTAGCGCAGGGACGAATGGTCGTGGGCGTCGACCGCCGGGTGCTCGACCAGCATCTTCAGGATGGTCGGCACGGTGAACATGTTGGTCACGCGGTGCTCGGCGATCAGCCGGAACGCCTCGTCGATGTCGAAGCGCTCGGTGGGCAGGAGGATGGTCGGGGCCCCGCGCGAGACCTGGGTCAGCTGGTGGACGCCCGCGCCATGGCTGAGCGGCGCGACGACCAGGGAGGCGTCGTCCTCCGTCGTGCCCGGGAGCAGGTCGCAGAGGTGGTTGGTGACCACGAAGGCCATCTGGCCGTGGGTCAGGACCGACGCCTTGGAGCGGCCGGTCGTGCCGGAGGTGAAGAAGAACCAGCAGGGGTCGTCGTACTCGACGGGCGCGTCCTTGACGGTCGCGCCGGCGTGGGCCGCCATGGCCTCGGCTGCGGAGCCGTCGCCGAGCGTGCCGGGGCCGAGGCGCATCACGAAGGCGAGACCGCGCGGACGCATGTGGTCCTCCACGGCGCGGGCGTGGTCGGGGAAGTCGCCGTGGCACAGGAAGGCCCGGGCGCCGGCGTATTCGGCGAGGTCGGCGACCTCGGCCGGCATCAGGCGGAAGTTGGTCGGGACCCAGACCGCGCCGATCCGGAAGGTCGCGAACATGGAGAAGAACATCTCCTCCGAGTTCTTCGAGTGCACGAGAATGCGGTCGCCCTTGCGGATGCCGCGCGCCGCGAGCGCGGCCGCGAAGGCGGAGACCCGGGCCTCGATCTCGGCCCAGGTCCACCGGCGGCCGGCCCAGACGAAACCGGGGCGGTCCGGGAAACGCCGGGCATTCTGGGTCAGCATGTGGGCGAGGTTCATCACGCGCCGGGAGACGCGCGCCACCCCGCCGCTCGGGGCATCACCGGTCGTCACTTGGTCCGCTCCAGGATCGAGACGTAGTTGGCGACCGCCGCGCCGCCCATGTTGAAGACGCCGGCGAGCTTGGCGCCCGGCTGCTGCATGTCGCCGGCCTCGCCCATGAGCTGCATGGCGGCCATGACGTGCTGGGAGACCCCGGTCGCGCCGATCGGGTGGCCGCGGGACTTCAGGCCGCCCGACAGGTTGACCGGCAGCCGGCCGCCGCGGCTCGTGACGCCGTCGCGCGCCACTTTCCAGCCTTCCCCCGGAGCCGCGAGGCCCATGGCCTCGTACTCGATCATCTCGGCGACCGTGAAGCAGTCGTGGGTCTCGACGAGGTCGAGGTCGTCGAGGGTGATGCCGGCGTCCTCGCGCGCCCTGGTCCAGGCGCGGCGGGCGCCCTCGAAGGCGATCGGGTCCCGGCGCGACAGGGGCAGGAAGTCGTTGACGTGGCGGCGGGCGCGGAACGAGATCGCGCGGCCGAGGGTCGCGGCGGTCTCCTCGTCGGCGACCACCAGGGCGGCGGCGCCGTCGGAGACGAGCGAGCAGTCGGTGCGGCGTAGCGGGCCGGCGACGCGCGGGTTCTTCTCGGAGACCGTGTTGCAGAAGTCGAAGCCGAAATCCTTGCGCATGTGGGCGAGCGGGTTCGAGAGCCCGTGCGCATGGTTCTTCGCCGCGATCATGGCGAGTTCCTCGGATCGGTCGCCGTAGCGCTGGAAATAGTGCTGGGCGATGCGGCCGAAGATGCCGGCGAAGCCGGCGTCGACCTGGCTCTCCTCCTTGCGGTAGCAGGCGGTCAGCAGGATGTCGCCGACCTCGGCGGTCGGGGTGGCGGTCATCTTCTCGGCGCCGACCACGAGGGCGATGCGGCCGCGGCCGCTCTCGACGAAGTCGAGGGCCGCATAGAGGGCGGCGGAGCCGGTCGCGCAGGCGTTCTCCACATGGGTGGCCGGAACGTAGGCGAGGTCCGGCACCGCGAGGGCGACCAGCGCGGCCTCGAAGCCCTGGCGGGCGAAGCCGTTGTTGTAGACGCCGACCGTGACGGCATCGACGTCCGCCGGCGCCACGCCCGCGTGCGCGAGCGCGTCGGCGGCGACGCGGCCGATCAGGCTCTCCACGTCCGGGTCCTCGAGCTTGCCGAAGGGCGTATGGGCCCAGCCCACGATGGCGGCACGGGTCATGCGGATCTCCTCTCGCCGGCTCTGCGGCGCTGGACGGGGGCCGGGGCGAGCGCCGAGAGGCGGTCGTCGGCGGGAACGGCGAAGGCCCTCAGCCGAGCTTCGAGCCGGTCGGCCTCCTGGCGCAGGAGCCGGTAAAGCTCCGGCTGGCGGTCGGGCTGCATGCGGCTCTCGACGGCGGCGAGCGACAGGCAGGCGTCGGGACGCCCCTCCGCGTCGCGGACGACCACGCCCATTCCCCAGGAACCGGGGAAGAGCAGGCCGCGGTTGATGCCGTAGCCGGTCGCGCGCGCCTCGGTGACGAGACCGAGGAGGACCTCGCGGGTCAGGACGGGATAGCGCTCGGCGTAGACGGTCGCGTTGGCGGCGAGCACGGCCTCGACCTCGGCGTCCGGCAGCGCGGCGAGAAGGGTGATGCCGCCTGCGCCGGCGCCGAGGGGGTGCCGGTCGCCGGCGGCGAGCACGTGGGAGCGGAGCGGGTAGTCGCCGTCCTCGCGCTGCAGGCAGACGACCGCGTGGTCGCGCCGGATCTGCAGGAAGGCGGCGTCGCCGGTCTCCCGGGCGAGGCGCAGGACATGCTCGCGGGCGAGGCGGTGGATGCCGAAGCGCTCGGCCGCGACGGTGCCGAGCACATAGGCCTCCGGACCGAGATAGTATCGGCGGCTCGCCTCGTCCTGCTCGGCCAGGCCCGCGTCGATCAGGGCGAGGAGGATGCGCCGGCAGGTCGGCTTGGCGAGACCGGAGGCCTCCACCATCTCGCCGAGGCTGGCACCCCGGTTCCGGGTCGAGGCGAGCAGGCGCAGCAGGCCGACGGCCCGGCCTATGGCCTGGGTACCGGTCGCTTCGCCGGCGGTCTCGCTCCGCCCGGAAACAGATATGTCCATATGATGGACCCGTAATGTGAGGATCGCGGTTGACAGTTGGACGATTTCAGGCCAAGCGTCAACCCGAAAATCGCATGATGGCAGCGGAAGATCCACAATATGGACCCGCTGCAGGCAGCGGCGATGCGCGACGGGGGCTGTGATCCGGCCGTCGTGGCGCTCGGCGCCGTCGCGGACCGAAGACTCGACTGGAGGAAACCCCGATGACCAGCCTCACCCGCCGCACCTTCGCGACCGGCACCGCCGCGCTCGGCGTCACGACCTTCTCGATCGGCCGCGCCCGGGCCGCCGAGTTCACCTACAAGTTCGCCAACAACCTGGCGCTGACGCATCCGCTCAACAAGCGCGCCCAGGAGGCCGCCGGCAAGATCAAGGAGGAGACGGGCGGCCGGTTCGAGCTGCAGATCTTCCCGTCGAGCCAGCTCGGCTCCGACACCGATACGCTCGGGCAGATCCGCTCCGGCGCGGTCGACTTCTTCACCCTCTCCGGCCTGATCCTGTCGACCCTGGTGCCCGCCGCGGCGATCAACGGCGTCGGCTTCGCCTTCAAGGACTACGACACGGTCTGGAAGGCGATGGACGGCAAGCTCGGCGAGTACATCCGCGGCGAGATCGTCAAGGCGCGGTCGATCTTCGCCTTCGAGAAGCCCTGGGATAACGGCTTCCGCCAGACGACCTCCTCGACCAAGCCGATCACCTCGCCGGACGACTTCGTCAACATGAAGATCCGCGTCCCCCCGGCGCCGCTGTGGACCTCCATGTTCAAGGCCTTCGGCTCCGCGCCGGCGACGATCAACTTCAACGAGGTCTACTCGGCCTTGCAGTCGAAGGTCGTCGAGGGCCAGGAGAACCCGCTCGCCATCCTGGAGACGGCGAAGCTCTACGAGGTGCAGCAGTACTGCTCGCTCACCAACCACATGTGGGACGGCTTCTGGTTCCTGGCCAACAAGGCGAACTGGGACCAGCTGCCGAAGGACATCCAGGCGGTCGTCACCAAGCACATCAACGCCGCCGCCGTGCAGGAGCGCGCCGACATCGCCGAGCTCACCAAGGGGCTGCAGGAGTCGCTCACCGCCAAGGGCATGAAGTTCAACGCCGTCGACCCGGCGCCCTTCCGCGACAAGCTGAAAGCGGCCGGCTTCTACACCGAGTGGAAGGGCAAGTTCGGCGACACGGCCTGGTCCACCCTGGAGTCCGCCGTCGGCTCGCTCGGCTGACGGAGCGGGCCGATGCACGCCACCTCCGAATTCGCGCCTCCCGCCAACTCGGGGGTGAGGGTCGACCCGTCCTGGGCCCTGCGCCTCGACCGGCTCATCGGCACCCTGGTGGAGATCCCGGCGGCGATCCTGGTCGTCGCCGAGGTGGTCGTGCTGTTCTCCGGCATCGTGGCCCGCTCGGTGTTCCACAAGCCTCTGGTCTGGTCGGACGAGCTCGCCTCGATCCTGTTCCTCTGGCTCGCCATGCTGGGGGCCGTCGTGGCGCTGCGGCGCGGCGAGCACATGCGCATGACGGCGCTGGTGTCTCGGCTCGATCCTTCGCTGCGGGCCTTCGTCGACGCGCTCGCGGTGGCGGCGGGCCTCGCCTTCCTGCTCCTGATCGCCACGCCCGCCGTCCACTGGGCGGAGGAGGAGGCCTTCATCACCACGCCCGCCATGGAGATCTCCGCGGCCTGGCGGGCGGCGGCCTTCCCGACCGGCGTGACGCTCATGATCGTCTTCTCGCTCCTGCGGCTGGCCCGCGGAACGAGCGCCGCGCAGGCGGCCGTCGCGGCCGCGGTCGCGGCGGCGGCCACCGTCGCGGCCGCGCAGGGGCTCGTACCCGGACTTCCCGGCGAGATCGACGCGGTGAAGCTCGCCGCGCTGTTCCTGGCGCTCCTGGCGGTGGGGATCGGGCGCGGCCGGGTTCTCCTCGCGCTCGCCCTGGTGGCCGCCGTGGTGGCCGGCTTCTGGTGGATGGGGCCGACGCTGAAGACGCTCGGCAACCTCAATCTCATCGTCTTCTTCGTCGGGGTCGTCGGGCTCTCGGTCTTCGCGGGCGTGCCGATCGTGTTCTCCTTCGCGCTCGCCACCTTCGGCTACCTGGCGCTCACCACCCGGGTCCCGACCATGACGATGGTCGGCCGCATGGACGAGGGGATGAGCCACCTGATCCTGCTGGCCGTGCCGCTCTTCGTCTTTCTCGGACTTCTCATCGAGATGGCCGGCATGGCGGCCGCGATGGTCCGCTTCCTGGCGAGCCTGCTCGGGCACGTGCGCGGCGGCCTCTCCTACGTGCTGATCGGGGCGATGTACCTGGTCTCCGGCATCTCCGGCTCCAAGGCGGCCGACATGGCGGCGGTCGCCCCGGCGCTCTTCCCGGAGATGAAGGCGCGCGGCGCCAAGCCGGGCGACCTCGTCGCCCTGCTGTCCGCCACGGGGGCGCAGACGGAGACCATCCCGCCGTCGATCGTGCTCATCACCATCGGGTCGGTCACCGGTGTGTCGATCGCGGCGCTCTTCACGGGCGGGCTGCTGCCGGGCGTCGTGCTCGCCGTCGGGCTCTGCTTCGTGGTCGCGCGGCGCTACCGCAACGACGACCTCAGCCACGTGACGCGCGCCTCGGCGGGCGATATCCTGAAGGCCTTCGTGATCGCCTTCCCCGCGCTGGCGCTGCCCTTCGTGATCCGCGCGGCCGTGGTGGAGGGGATCTCCACCGCCACGGAGGTCTCGACCATCGGCATCGTCTACTCGATCGTGGTCGGCATCCTGATCTACCGGCAGTTCGACCTGAAGCGGCTCGGGGCCATCCTGGTGGAGACCGCTTCGCTATCGGGCTCGATCCTCATCATCATCGGCGCGGCGTCCGCGATGGCCTGGGGGCTCACCCAGTCCGGCTTCTCGCGCACGCTGACCGAGTTCATGACGCACCTGCCCGGCGGGGCGGTCGGCTTCATGGCGGTGTCGATCGTCGCCTTCATCGTCCTCGGCAGCGTGCTGGAGGGCATCCCGGCGATCGTGCTGTTCGGGCCCCTGCTCTTCCCGATCGCCCGGCAGGTCGGCATCCACGAGGTCCACTACGCCATGGTGGTGGTGCTGGCGATGGGCCTCGGCCTGTTCGCGCCGCCCTTCGGGGTCGGCTACTACGCGGCCTGCGCAATCGGCAAGGTCAATCCCGACGAGGGCATCCGGCCGATCTGGGCCTACATGGGGGCGCTGCTCGTCGGGCTCCTGGTCGTGGCGGCCGTTCCCTGGTTCTCGACCGGCTTCCTCTGACCGTCCGCGGGTCCGCGCGTCCGCCCTTCCATCCTTCCCCCGGGGGTCCCATGAGACTGACCAGACGCATCGCGCTCGTGTTCGGCGCCGGCTCGTCCGGTCCGGGCTGGGGCAACGGCAAGGCCGCCGCCGTCGCATATGCGCGGGAGGGCGCGAAGGTGGTCGCCGTCGACGTCTCGGGCGAGGCGGCCGAGGAGACGGCCGGCATCATCGCCGAGGAGGGCGGGGAAGCCCTGGCGGTCGCGGCCGACGTCACCAGCCTCGCCTCCGTGCAGGCCGCCGTGGACGCCGCGCTCGCCCGCTTCGGGCGGGTCGACATCCTGCACAACAATGTCGGGGTCGTGGTGCACGGCGGGCCGGTGGAGCTCGACGAGGAGGCCTTCCGCCGGAACCTCGACATCAACGTCGGCTCGGTCTTCCGGACCGCGAAGGCCGTGCTGCCGCATTTCCTCCGGCAGGGCTCGGGCGTCGTCGTCAACATCTCGTCGCTCGCCGCCGTCCGGTGGACCGGCTATCCCTACTTCGCCTACTACGCCGCGAAGGCGGCTGTGAACCAGGCGACGGTGGCGCTCGCGCTCCAGTATGCGCGCAACGGCATCCGGGCGAACGCGGTCATGCCGGGGATGATCGACACGCCGCTCATCTACAAGCAGATCTCCTCCCAGTACGCCTCGACGGACGCGATGGTGGCGGCGCGGAACGCGATGGTGCCGATGGGCCGGATGGGAACGGCCTGGGACGTGGCCGCCGCGGCGGTGTTCCTCGCCTCCGACGAGGCGAAGTTCATCACGGGCGTCTGCCTGCCGGTCGACGGGGGCCAGAGCTGCGGCATGGGGACATGAGGCATCGGGCACGGCCGTCGGATCCCGTGGCCGCGCCCCACCTCGGCGCTGACGACCCGCAGATCCGCCGCGCGCCGGAGTGGATCGACCGGGCCGGACCGGTCGTCTAGGGTTCCGCATCCGCCGGACCACCCCGATGCACGCCGATTCCGTCTCCTCCCCGCGAGCCCCGTCGATCGCCGCCGCCGTGTGGCTGCTCGGCCTGACGCAGAACGTCGGCTACGGGACCCTCTACTACGCCATGGCGATCCTGGCCGCCGACATGGGCGCGTCCTTCGGGGTCTCGTCGGCCTGGATCTTCGGGGCCCTGTCGGCGGCGCTGCTGGCCGGCGGGCTCGCGGCGCCGGTCGCGGGGCGGCGGATCGACCGGCACGGAGCCGGCACCGTGATGGCGATCGGATCGGTGCTCGCCGCCGCCGCGATGGCGGCGCTGGCGGCGGCGCCGAACCTGGCGGCCTTCGTGGCGGCGCTGATCGCGGTCGAGGTGGTCTCGACGGTGGTGCAGTACGACGCGGCCTTCGCGGGGCTCGTCCAGCTCGCCGGATCGGAGGCGCGGCGGCGCATCACGCACCTGACGCTGATCGCCGGCTTCGCCTCGACCCTCTTCTGGCCGCTGACGACCTGGCTGCACGGCTTCCTGGACTGGCGGGCGGTGGTGGCCCTCTACGCGGCGATGAACCTGGTCCTCTGCGCGCCGGCCCATCTGGTCCTCGCGCGCATGCTGGCGCGGGCCGGAGACGGGGTGTCGGCGAACGCCCGGGAGAGCGGATCGCCGCCGCCGGCGGCCGGCCTCGGGCTCGACCCGGAGACGGCGCGGCGCGTCCTGCTGCTCGTCACCTTCGGCTTCGCGCTCGGCGGCTTCATGCTGTCCGGCGTCCTGGCGCAGCTCGTGCCGCTGCTCGGCGCGGTCGGCCTCGGCGGCTCGGCGGTGCTGGTCGGCACCCTGTTCGGGCCTTCGCAGGTGCTCGTCCGGCTGGTTAACATGCTGTTCGGGGCGGGCCGGCATCCGCTCACCCTGACCCTCTTCTCGGTCGCCATGCTGACGGCGGCGGCGGTCGTGCTGGCGGCGACGGCGCCGAACGTCGCCGGGGCGGCGCTCTTCGCGGTGATGCTCGGCTTCGGGTCGGGGCTGACCTCGATCGTCCGCGGCACGTTGCCGCTCGCCCTGTTCGGCAGCGCCTCCTACGGCGAGCGGCTCGGCCGGATGGCCATGGTCCGGCTCGCCTTCACGTCCGTCGCTCCCTTCGTGCTGGCGCTCCTCATGGAGGCCTGGGGATCGACCGCCGCGCTCCTCGCCATGGCGAGCACGGGGCTGCTGGCGATCGCCGCCTTCGTGGCGGCCGGGCGGCTGGCGATGACACGTGGCTGACGGCCGACGGGCTAAAAATGCTCGTGTTTTCCGCTGGTGGAACCAAAATCCAGGCGAGAGCCTTTCCTTGGCAGTCAACGAGCTGGAGGCTTCGCCATGGGACTCATCTGGACCATCATCATCGGGTTCGTCGCCGGCGTGATCGCCAAGTTTCTGATGCCCGGCCGCAACGAGCCGGCGGGTTTCATCCTGACCACGATCCTCGGCATCGTCGGGGCGCTCGTGGCGACGTTCCTCGGCCAGGCTCTCGGATGGTACCGGCCAGGCGAGGGTGCCGGACTGATCGGCGCCGTGGTGGGCGCGCTGATCGTGCTCCTGGTCTGGGGCATGATCTCCAGCCGGAGCACGGCGCCGCGGATTTAAGGGCTACCAACCGGCGGGAGCGGCGGGTCGGCGATCGGCCGCTCCTCTCGGGCGGCGCGACCGCCAACAGGGGCATAGGTCACGCCCGACAGCGGGGCGACCCAGTGCGGGCCGCCTTGGGACTTCCGACGGCCGGGGCGCAGAAGGTCAGCCGCCCTGCTGCCAGGCCGCGACCGCATCGGCGATGACGCGGTCGCCGGCACCGGCCTTCTCCAGGATCAGGATCGCCCGCCGGCCGTCGTCGTAGAGGATCGGGATGTCGATCCAGCCCCGCTCCTTCAGCAGGTTGAGGTTGCGGGCCCGGTCGGCATCCGGTGACGACAACGCGATCCAGAAGAAGCCGCTCGAGATCCGCGCCGCCGCACCCACCAGCGGGTCGCCGCGCACCTGCTCGGTCGTCTTCATGATCAGCCCCGGCACGTTGGCGACCCCCTTGCGGTCGAAGTCGGGGGGGACCTCGAAGCGCAGCTCGATCAGGTGACTGGCCGGGAAGGACTGGTCGGTGTTGGGCTGGATCGTCAGGGTCAGGGCGAGCTTGCGCTCCGGAATCTCGACCCGGGCGCGGACCAGCATCACGGGCGCCTTGCCGGGCTGGGGCGGCTCGCGAACGGTCTGCCAGACGACAGTGCCGGGGGACACCGAGCTCTGGGCCGTATTGGGCGGGCCTTCCTCCAGCAGCGAAGCCTTCTGGGCCACCGGCGGAACCGGGCCGGCCGGCGTGGGCGGCTGGTCCGCGGCGGGTTGGGCCGGCGTCGCAGCGGCGACACTCTGGCCGGCGTCGCCGGCCACGGGCGGCAGGGCCGGGGTCGGCAGGGCCGGCTGGGTGGCGGTCGGCGCGCCGGCGGCGGGTCCGGGCGGCAAGGCGGGCGGTCCGGGCGGCAATGCGGGCATTCCGGACGGCAAGGCGGGCGTTCCGGACGACGGAGGAGGCGCGATGGTCGCCACCTGGGAGGGCGTCTGGCCCGGAGCCGGCTGCACGGACGGGCTGGTGACGATCGGCTGGGTGGAAACCACCTTGCCCGACCCCGGATTCGCGGAGGATTGCGGCTTCGTGCCCGGAAGCGGCTCCGGGAGGAGCCGGTCGGTCACCTTGGGGGCGAGCGTCTTCTCGTTGCCGGCCCGGGCGATGCCGCCGAGCGCATTCGGGCTCGCCCCGAAATAGGCGGCGAGCTCGTCCCGCTTGGTCCAGAGCGCGGTCACGCCGACGGCGAGGACGAGACCCGCCGCGGCCAGCCCTATCGCGAGAGGCCAGCGCGAGGGGCGCGGCTCGTCCGGCAGGACCGAGGGCTCGGCCTTCTCGGCGCGGCGGGATGCGGCCTTTTCCTTGCGGGTCGGCTTGCGGTCGCGCGCCGGAGCCTCCGGGGCGCCGGCATCCTCGACGGTCGCGCCCACCGCGGGGGCCAGCACCTCGCGGGCCTGGCGGGCCGTGGCGGCGGTCGCGGCGCCGAGCCGGTCGACCTCGTCCACCGCCTGGCGGAGCGCATCCATCGAGGGCGGCGGGGCGGCCGTGGGGGCTTGAGGCGGCGGGGCGGCCGGCGGCGTCCGGGCGGGCGGAGCCGTCGGCTTGCGCTCCACGACCGGGGCGGGCTTGCCGGCGTCCGTGGCGCTCGCCTCGGGCGGCTTTGGGGGAGACTTGGGCCAGGCAGTGGGCGCGGTGGCGCGCGGGCGCTCGACCACGGGAGCGGGCGGCGACGCGGCGGCGGGCGCGGGCGAGGCCGGCGGGACGGATGCGGGCGGGACGGGCGTCGCGGCGGCGTCCGCCTTGGCGGATGCGGGGGCGGCCGGCGGCGGGGCGGTGTTGCCGGTCGGGCGCGCCAGGGCCTGGCTCAGGATGCTCTTGGCGGCCTCGCCCTCGACGCGGCGGATCGCGTCCTCGAGCTGCAGGCGCTGCTGGGTGATCTCGGAGGCGGAGAGCGGCGGATCGAAGGACTTCAGCTGGTTGACGAGCGCCGTGCGAGCCTTCTCGTAGACGGCCCGGCGCGCCTCTCCGGTCGGTTCCGGAAGCGCCCCGATCGCCCGTTTCAGGATCGCATGATAATCCGCCATCTGCGCCTCTCGGCTCCCCTCCCCCGTCTCCGCCCGACCCGGGCGGCCTGGCCGGCGCCGTGCGGGGCCGGCCATCGCGATCGTCAATCCTGGAAGGGATCCTGCACCAGGATCGTATCCTCCCGTTCGGGACTCGTCGACAGCATCGCGACCGGCACGCCGATCAGTTCCTCGATGTGCCGCACGTACTTGACGGCCTGTGCGGGCAGGTCCGCCCAGCTCCGCGCCCCTCGGGTGGAGCCTTGCCAGCCCTCCAGGGTCTCGTAGATCGGCTCGACCCGACGCTGGGCGCCCTGCGCGGCGGGAAGATAATCGATCTCCTCGCCGTCGAGCCGATATTTCACGCAGATCTTGATCTCTTGAAGGCCGTCCAGGACATCGAGCTTGGTGAGCGCGATGCCCTTGATCCCGGAGACCTGACAGGTCTGGCGCACGAGTACCGAGTCGAACCAGCCGCAGCGGCGCTTGCGGCCGGTGACGGTGCCGAACTCGTGGCCGCGGGTGCCGAGGAATTCGCCCACCTCGCCGGTGTCCTCGGTCGGGAAGGGGCCCTCGCCGACGCGGGTCGTGTAGGCCTTGGTGATGCCGAGGACGTAGCCGACGGCACCCGGCCCGAGGCCGGACCCCGTCGCGGCCTGGCCCGCCACCGTGTTGGAGGAGGTCACGAAGGGATAGGTGCCGTGGTCGATGTCGAGAAGGGCCCCCTGGGCCCCCTCGAACAGGATGCGATCGCCGGCCCGCCGGCGCTGGTCGAGCAGGCGCCACACGGTGTCCATGTAGGGGAGCACCTCGCCGGAGACCGAGGTCAGTTCGTCGTAGATGGTCTCGACGGCGATCTCGGGCTGGCCGAGGCCGCGGCGCAGGGCGTTGTGGTGGGCGAGGAGACGCTCGATCTTGCCACGCAGGGCAGGCAGGTCGGCGAGATCCATCAGGCGGATGGCGCGCCGGCCGACCTTGTCCTCGTAGGCCGGGCCGATGCCGCGCCCGGTCGTCCCGATGCGCGTGCCGGCGTTGGCGCTCTCCCGCTTCTGGTCAAGCTCGCGGTGGAGCGACAGGATGATGGTGGTGTTGTCGGCGATGCGCAGGTTCTCGGGCGTCACCACGACGCCCTGGCCCTTCAGCTTGGCGATCTCGGCGATCAAGGCGTGGGGGTCGAGCACAACGCCGTTGCCGATGACGGCGAGCTTGCCGGGGCGGACCACGCCGGAGGGGAGCAGCGAGAGCTTGTAGGACGTGCCGTCGATCACGAGGGTGTGGCCGGCATTGTGGCCGCCCTGGAAGCGGACCACCACGTCGGCCCGTTCCGAGAGCCAGTCGACGATCTTGCCCTTGCCCTCGTCACCCCACTGCGAACCCACGACGACGACGTTGGCCATACTCCGCTTCCCCACCCGATCGACCGACTGCCATGAACAACACCGCGCCGTCCGAATCGGCCGGGCCGATCCGGGGCGCGGTTTGCGAGAAATTCCCGGCGCGAGCCCACGGCCCTGCGCCTCCGCGCCGGCCCGGACGGGCTGCGGCGGCGAGGCGGACTATAGACGGATTGGCGTCCTGATGCGACCCCGGCGCGACAGGGGCGACCCCGCACACGAGGATCCCCCGGGCTGCCCCGAGGCTTCGGCGCCGATGCGGGCTTTCGGACGCGCCTTCGGCCGGCGCCCCCTGCGGCAACCTGCAAACCCCTGCAGCGAGTCCAGAGGTCGCGGTCATCGCCGGAATTGCGAATTCACACAGTAACCCGCACATCCGGAGCCTCTGTCCCCGTTAGGACTTCTGTCGTGATTTCCGATTAGGGTCACCTTGACGTCAATATCCCAGTTGTTCTCAGGGCATTCGGAAAAGCCATGAAGGTCGTCGTGGTCGATTCCAGTCGCGTGGTCCTCAAGATCATGCGCAATCTGCTGGCTACTTGCGGCCACGACGCGACGGGGTTCACGGACGGCGAGAGCGCACTCGATTGGATTGTGGGCCACGACGATGTGGACGTGCTGATCACCAGCCTCGAATTGCCGCGGATGAGCGGGTTCGAGCTGTGCTGGAACGTCCGCCTCGTCGACCGGAACAGCCATCCCATCCACATCCTCGCCATGTCGTCCCATGCGGGGCACGAGCGGCTGGCCGAGGCGCTCGACAGCGGCGCGGACGACTTCATCAACAAGCCGCCGCATGCCGAAGAGCTGTCCGCGCGACTGCGTGCCGCCGAGAGAATCCGCAACGCCCAGGCGGAGCTGATCCGCCTCGCCAACCACGACTCCCTCACGGACCTGCTGAACCGGCGTGCCTTCCTGGCCGCCGCCGGCGATGCGCTCGCGGGCGCGCGGGGCGCGCCGCTCGGGCTCCTGATGATCGACATCGATTTCTTCAAGCGCGTCAACGACACCTACGGGCACGAGGCCGGCGACGACGTGATCCGCTCGGTGGCCCGGGACATTGCGGCGCTGAAGGCCGTGGCGGGCCGGCTCGGCGGCGAGGAGTTCGCCGTCGTTGCACCCGGACGGGACGCCGACGGCCTCCTCGCGCTGGCGGAGGGCTTGCGGACGACGATCGCCGGCCGCCCGGTTTCCACCCGCAGCGGCCCCATCCCCGTCACCGTGTCGATCGGCATCGCGCTCTGCGTGGGCGGCATGGCCCTTTCGGAGGGGCTGCGCGAAGCCGACGAGGCCCTCTACAGCGCGAAGGCGAAGGGGCGCAACCAGGTCGAGGCCGGCGATCTGCTGGGCCTGCCGTCGGCCTCGGGCATCGGTGCGAACGAGGCTCGGGAGCGCAGCGTCGTCCTGATCTGAGCCGCGCGCGCATGGCGGCAATCGCCGGATGCGCCTATCCAAGGGCGTGCGTTCCGCCTATTCCATGGGCAGGAACCGCTCGGAAGAGACATCGCCCATGGTCCTCGAAAACGCGGTCGCCCCGGCTGGCGCGGCCCGCGCCTATCTGTTTCTCGTCATCACCACCCTGGTGTGGGGCGGCAACGCCGTCGCGGGCCAGCTCGCGGTCGGGCAGGTCTCGCCGCTGCTGCTGACCTCGCTGCGGTGGCTCTTCGTCTGCGTCGCGCTGCTCGCCTTCGCGCGCGGCAAGGTGGCGGGGGACTGGCCGCGGCTCAAGCCGCGACTCGCAAGCATCGCGGCCATGGGCGTGCTCGGCTACACGGGCTTCAACGCGCTCTTCTACCTCGCCGCCCACTATACCCGCGGGGTCAACATCGCGATCCTGCAGGGCGCGATCCCGATGTTCGTCTTCATCTTCGCCTATCTCGCCCACGGAACGCGGATCCGGGGGGCGCAGCTCGCCGGCATGGCCACGACGCTGGTCGGGATCGTGCTCGTCGCCGCCAAGGGCAGCTTCGCCACCCTGGCGGCGCTCGACTTCAACGTCGGCGACCTCATCATGCTGTTCGCCTGCGCGCTCTACGGCGGCTACACGGCCGCGCTCCGGAGCCGTCCGCAGGTCTCCGACCTCGCCTTCTTCACCGTGATGGCGACAGCGGCCTTCCTCACGTCCCTGCCGCTGGTGGCGCTCGAATGGGCGCAGGGCAAGCTCATGATGCCGACGCCCTGGGGCTGGGCCGTGACGCTCTGGATCGCGCTCTTCCCCTCGCTCCTGTCGCAGCTCACCTACATGCGCGGCGTCGCGATGATCGGGCCGGGCCGGGCGGGCATCTTCGCCAACCTCGTGCCGATCTTCGGGGCCGCGATGGCGGTCGCCTTCCTGGGCGAGCCCTTCGGCTGGTACCACGCCGCCGGCGTGGCGCTTGTGGTCGGCGGCATCGTGTGGGCCCAGCGCGCGTGACTTTTCGGGTCGCCGGGCCGGACGACCGCGTCTAGAGATCGGCTGGATTGACGGGGAGATCGATGCGATGTCGGCCGAGGCCTGGGGCCTGCTGTTCCTGTTGTCGTTCCTCTGGGGCGGCTCGTTCCTGTTCAACGGGGTGGCGGTCGCCGAACTGCCGCCGGTGACCCTCGTGTTCCTGCGCGTCGCGCTGGCGGCCGCGGTGCTGGTGGCGGTGCTCGGAGCCCGGGGCGAGCGGGTCCGGCCGACCATGGCCGAGGCGCGCGACGCGGCCGTGATGGGGCTCCTCAACAACGTGGTGCCCTTCGTGCTAATCGTCTGGGGGCAGAAGCACATCGCCTCCGGGCTCGCCGCGATCGTCAACGCGACGACGCCGATCTTCGCGGTTCTGCTCACACATCTGCTGACCAGCGAGAAGGCCGGGCTCCTGAAGTTCGCCGGGGTCGGGCTCGGGCTCCTGGGCGTCGCGATCCTGGTCGGGCCGGACCGGTTCGACACGGCGTCGGCGGCGCTCCTCGGCGAGCTCGCCTGCCTGGCGGCGGCCTTCTTCTACGGCCTCTCCAGCGTCTGGGGCCGCCGGTTCCGGGGCCGCCCGTCCTTGCCGACGGCGGCGTGGCAGCTGAGCGCTTCGGCCCTGATCCTGCTGCCGCTTTCGCTCGCCGTCGACGCGCCCTGGTCGCTGCCCCTGCCCTCGCCGCGCGTCCTGGCAGCGGTCGCCGCGCTGGCGATCGTCTCGACGGCGCTCGCCTACATCCTGTTCTTCCGGATCATCACGCTCGCGGGCCCGACCTCGGCGGTGCTGGTCACGCTGCTCGTGCCCGTCTTCGCGATCCTGTTCGGGACGGTTTTTCTCGGCGAGCGGCTCGCGCCACAGCACTTCGCCGGCATGGCGGTCATCGCGCTCGGGCTCCTCGCCATCGACGGCCGCCTGCCGCGGGCGCTCGGCCGGCGGCTCGGGCGGGCGTGACGGGCGGAAGCGTCCGGATCGGGAGCCCGGTGAACCCACGACCTTTCGATCCGCAGTTCCGGACAAGGCGCGGCACGCGCCGCAGGTCCGGGAACCGGCGCGGGTGGCGCGCCACAGCGCTGCGGCCGGTGGACGGCGCTGGATCCCGGCCCTCCGCTCCGGCCGGGAACGAAGACAAGGCAGGCTGGAGATCGGAAGCCGTCGGGGCCCCGATCCCCCGGCTGACGAGGACGGGAGAGAGGGAGCTCGCACCCCCCCCCCCCCCCCTCGCCTATCCGCTCAGAAGCTGAGCGGCTTCGCCTGCAGCACGTTCGGCAGCCTGCGCACCGCGGCGATCACGTCGTCGCTCGCCCGACCGTCGATGCCGATCAGCGCGATGGCGTCCTCGCCCCGCCCGGTGCGGCCGACCGCGAAGGTGGCGATGTTGATGTCGTTGTTGCCGAGCAGCGTGCCGAGGTTGCCGATGAAGCCCGGCTTGTCCTTGTTGGTGACGTAGAGCATCGAGGGCTGGAATTCCGCCTCCATCTGGATGCCCTTGATCTCGACGATCCGCGGTTTGCCGTCCGAGAAGACGGTGCCGGCGACGGCACGGGACTGGCGCTCGGTGGTGACCGTCAGGCGCAGGAGGCTGTCGTAGGTCTTCTGGTCGTCGCGGCGGACCTCCTCGACCGCGATGCCGCGGTCCTTGGCGACCGCCGGGGCGGAGACCATGTTCACGCTGTCCATCTGCGGCTTCATGAGGCCGGAGAGGGCCGCGGCGGTGAGCGCGCGCGTGTTCATGAGTGCGACCTCGCCCTCGTATTCGAGGCGCACGCCGACGAGGCCGGTCTCGGTCAGCTGGCCCGCGAAGGAGCCGAGCAGTTCGGCGAGCTTGACGAAGGGCGTCAGCTTCGGCGCCTCCTCGGCGGTGATCGAGGGCATGTTGAGCGCGTTCTGGACGGCGCCCTTGGTCAGGTAGTCCGACATCTGCTCGGCGACCTGCAGGGCGACGTTCTCCTGGGCCTCGGTGGTGGAGGCGCCGAGATGGGGCGTGCAGACCACGTTGGGATGGCCGAAAAGCGGGTTGGCGGTGGCGGGCTCCTCGGCGAAGACGTCGATGCCGGCGCCGGCGACGTGGCCGGCATCGAGCGCGGCCCTGAGCGCCACTTCGTCGAGGAGGCCGCCGCGCGCGCAATTGATGATGCGGACGCCCTTCTTGGTCTTCGCGATCGCCTCGGCGGACAGGATGTTGCGGGTCTTCTCGGTGAGCGGCGTGTGCAGGGTGATGAAGTCGGCGCGGCGAAGGAGCTCGTCGAGGTCGACCTTCTCGGCGCCGATCTCGATGGCGCGCTCCGGGGTCAGGAAGGGGTCGTAGGCGATCACGCGCATGCGCAGGCCGATGCCGCGGTCGGCGACGATCGAGCCGATGTTGCCGCAGCCGACGATGCCGAGCACCTTGCCGGTGATCTCGACGCCCATGAAGCGGTTCTTCTCCCACTTGCCTCCTTGCGTGGAGGCGTCGGCGGCCGGGATGTCGCGGGCGGTGGCGAACATCAGCGCGATGGCGTGCTCGGCGGTGGTGATCGAGTTGCCGAAGGGCGTGTTCATGACGATCACGCCGCGGGCGGTGGCGGCCGGGATGTCGACATTGTCGACGCCGATGCCGGCCCGGCCGACGACCTTGAGGCGGGTCGCCTTCTCGAGGAGCTTCCCCGTCACCTTGGTGGCGGAGCGGATGGCGAGGCCGTCATAGTCGCCGATGATCTCGGCGAGGCGGTCCTTGTCCTTGCCGAGATCCGGCTGGTAGTCGACCTCGACGCCGTGGTCGCGGAAGATCTGCACGGCGGTGGGCGAAAGGGAATCCGAGATCAGAACGCGGGGAGCCATGGGCTGCCTCCTGTCGAAGAGCGGTGGAGCTTGGAACGGGGACGACCGGCGGTCAGGCGTCGAGCGCCGTGACCGCGTCGAAATGGCGGGAGCGGGCGTCGAAGCGCTTCAGGACGGCGCGCGCCTTCGGGGGCACCACCGCGGCCTCGTAGTCCTCTCCCGAGAAGGCCTTCACGGCCTCGAAGGAGTCGAACCGCATGATCGTGGCGAACTCGACCTCGTCTCCGGCCTCGCGGCGCAGGAGTTCGATCGACCGGAAGCCCGGCACCTTGCGGGCCAGGATGCCGGGGAAGATCTCCGCGCGGAGCAGGCCTTCGTAGAGGTCGGCATTCTCCGGGGTGGTCCAGCCGAACCAGATGCGCACGATCATGGGATCGCCTCCCGTCACGCCGCCTTGGGGAGGGCGGCCTTGGCCTCCGCGAAGGCCCAGTCGAGCCATTCGGTGAAGACCTTCAGGTCCGCCGCCTCGACGGTCGCGCCGCACCAGATGCGAAGGCCCGCGGGGGCGTCCCGGTAGGCGCCGAAGTCGAAGCCGACCTTCTCGGCCTCGAGGACGGTGACGATGCCCTTGGCGACCGCCGCCACGGCATCGGCCCCGCGCGAGACGACGTCGGGATCGGTCACGACGAGGCACACGGAGGTGTTCGACCGCTCGGCCTCGACCTTGGCGAGGTGGCCGACCCAGGGCGTGCGGGCGACCCAGTCCGCGATGACACCGGCGTTGGCGTCGGCGCGGGCCATCAAGCCCTTCAGGCCGCCGACCGACTTCGCCCAGAGGAGCGCGTCGATGTAGTCCTCGACGGCCAGCATGGAGGGCGTGTTGATGGTCTCGCCGACGAAGACGCCCTCGATCAGCTTGCCGCCGGACGTCAGGCGGAAGATCTTGGGCAGCGGCCAGGCGGGCTTGTAGGTGAGGAGACGCTCGACCGCGCGCGGGGAGAGCACGATCATGCCGTGCGCGGCTTCGCCGCCGAGGACCTTCTGCCAGGAGAAGGTGACGACGTCGAGCTTGGCCCAGTCGAGGTCCTGAGCGAAGGCCGCCGAGGTGGCGTCGCAGATTGTGAGACCCTCGCGGTCGGCAGCGATCCAGTCGGCGTTCGGGACGCGGACTCCCGAGGTGGTGCCGTTCCAGGTGAAGACGACGTCGCGGGTGCGCGTGTCGACCTTGGCGAGGTCGGGCAGTTCGCCGTAGGGGGCCGTGAAGATGCGGCAGTCGGCGAGCTTCAGCTGCTTCTGCACGTCGGTGACCCAGCCCTCGCCGAAGGACTCCCAGGCCAGCATGTCGACGCCGCGGGCGCCGAGCATGGACCACATCGCCATCTCGACCGCACCGGTGTCGGAGGCGGGCACGATGCCGATCCGGTAGTCGGCGGGGACGCCGAGGATCTCGCGGGTGAGGTCGATCGCCTGCTGGAGCCTGGCCTTGCCGGGCTTGGACCGGTGCGAACGGCCGACCAGGGCGTCCTTCAGCGCCGCCACGGACCAGCCGGGGCGCTTGGCGCAGGGACCAGACGAGAAATGGGGGATCGCGGGCCTGGAGCCCGGGCGTACTGTCGCGGTCATGTATCCATCCTCTCAGATGGGCGCCCCTCGTTGGGGAGGGGTGTCCCGCTGCCGTGGCTACAGGAGGCGACTGCGAAATGCAATGGGGACAAAGACGGAGACCGGCCGGCGAAGCGCACGGCAGAAGGGCGCGGGACAGGGGTCCCGCGCCCTCGGATCGCCGCATGAGGCGATCAGGTCAGTTCTTGGCGATGACCGGCGCCATCGGGGCGGGCGCCGGCAGGAGCCAGCGGGCGCCGATGCGGAAGTCGTGGGCGCTCAGGTCGTCCACGGACAGCGGGGTCTTCACGCGCGCGCCGCCCGGATGGACGATGAGGGCGCCGGTGGTCGGGCTGCCGACGTTCAGGTAGCGGTAGCCGGCGTCGATCTTCAGGTGCTCGTTGACGTCGAAGCTGGCGCCCGCATAGAGGGCCCAGGCGAGGTCGACCCCCGAGGTCTTCTTGTAGGAGGACTGGACGCTGTCGTAGCGCAGGACGCCGCCGAAGCCGTCAGGGATCGGGTTGACCGAAGACTGCGTGCCGGAAATCTGCCGGTAGGCCGCGCCGATGCCGGCGCCGACATAGGGCGTCACGCCCCAGTAGGACCCGAGGTCGACATAGCCGTTGGCCAGCACGGTGGCGACGCGCACGGTGCCCTGCACCTGGGCGGTGCCGGTGTAGCGGAACGCCCCCACCATGTAGCTTTCCTGGCCGCTGCCGCGCAGCGAGATGCCGGTCCGCCACTCGGCCGTGATGTCGCCGCGCAGGAAGTTGGAGAACTGGTAGCCGACGCCGCCGCCAATGCTGGTCGAATCACCGACGTTGCGCTCGTGCCAGCGGCCGGTGGAGCCGGCGAACTCCTTCTCGCGCATCCAGCCTCCGCTCCAGCCGGCGCCGACGTCGCCGCGCAGGTACCAGTTGCCGGCCATGAGGGGCTCGACGATCGGAGGCGGCGTATAGGGCATGCCGAAGTCGGCGGCGCCGGCGGCCGAGGCCGGGGCAAGGAGCACGGCGGCCACCCAGATGGTCGAGATCTTACGCATGGTCTTCATCCGTGTTGGGCCTCGACGCGTGAGGCGCCGAGCAGCGAATTCGATTCCTGATCCAGACTAGGTCCCGTATGGTTAAAGTCGCGTTAAATTTGCGCGTCAGCACAGATATCACTCAGTCTTTCTCTTGGAAAACATAAAACATTCAAAATATAAAAAAGCCCCCGCGCTTGATTTATTGGCGCAGGAGCTTTTTAGAAACAACTCTCTTGTGATCAGTATACGAAGTAGCGCATGCCGAGTCGGATCTGCTGGACGCCGATGTCCTTCATGGTGACGCCGTTGTTCGAGCCGGAGCGGACATTGAGGTTCGTCGTGCCGCCGCCGACGCCGCCGACCGGGTTGGTGACGGTCGTGCCCTCGTAGTGCGAGGTGCCGCCCTTGGCGTCCTTGACCCAGAGATAACGGTAGCCGAGGTCGAACTGCAGGCCGCTGCCCATGTCGTAGGAGAGGCCGGCCATGCCGGCCGCCGCCAGCGTCGAGCGGCTGTAGCTGTCGAAGCCGATGGAATAGTTGCTGTAGGAGGCGCCCGGCACGGTGGTCACGCCGGTCGACCAGGACCCGCCCTGATGGGCGAGGCTCATCACCGCGAAGCCGAGGCCGCCGCCGATATAGGGAGTGATGCCGCCCCAGTTACCGAGGTCCGCGTAGACGTTGGCGAGGATCGGGATCATGGTCAGGTCGCCGCGGTTCACCGATCCGCCCGGGCAGGTGAAGCCGTAGCAGCCGCCCGTCCGGCGCCAGTCGACGGAGCGCTTCGAGTAGTCGGCGGTCAGGTCCACCCGGAGCCAGTCGTTGAACTTGAAGCCGAAGCCGCCGCCAAAGGAGAATTCCGAGTTGGCGTGCGGCGACTTGATCGTCGTTCCCGGGAAGCCGGCGGAGATCGAGCCGACCGTCATCTTGTCGTAGCTGATGTCGCCGCGCAGGTACCAGCCGGTGCCGATCTCCTCCGGCGGGATGACGGAGGGCGCGTCGATCCGAGGCGCGGCGTAGTCGGCCGCGAACGCCGGAGCGGCGATCAGCGCAGTGGCGAGGACGGCGGCGATGTGGGCGGGCCTACGCATGATCCTGGTTCCCTGTTCGATCCGAGCCGAGGTCCGGATCGCTTCTCCTTGGGAAGGATCATGGCCGAGAAGTCTTAAGCGTTGTTTAACCGTGTTTCTTAACCACGTTGGTTAAGGTTAACGAAGTCTTGACGCCCCGGAGCGCACCCGCCGTCCGCCCCGACGAGGGCGGACGCGCACGAGAAAAGGCCCGCGGCCGGGCTGCAGCCGGGCGCGGGCCTCGCGGCAAGGACGGGGTCGGGAGCGGTCAGGCGGCGGCGCGGCCGATGCTGTCGGCGATGTCGTCGACCACGCGGCGGACGAGCGTCTCGTCGTCCCCCTCGCCCATCACGCGGATCAGCGGCTCGGTGCCGGACGGGCGGATCACCAGGCGGCCATAGTTGCCGAGGCGCCGCGTCGCGTCCTCGATGGTCGCCTTGACGCTGTCGTCGTCGAGGGGACGGCCGCCGCGGATGCGGATGTTCTTGAGGATCTGCGGGACCGGGTCGAAGCGGTGGCAGACCTCCGAGACGGGCCGGCCGAGGCGCTTCACGACGGAGAGCACCTGCAGGGCGGCCACCAGGCCGTCGCCCGTGGTGGTGTAGTCGGACAGCACGATGTGGCCGGACTGCTCGCCGCCGACATTGAAGCCGCGCTCGCGCATGCACTCGACCACGTAGCGGTCGCCCACCTTGGTGCGCTCGAGGGTGAGGCCCCTGCCCTGCAGGTGGCGCTCGAGGCCCAGGTTCGACATGACGGTGGCGACGATGCCGGGCTGGGCGAGGCGACCGTCTTCGTGGAAGGATTCGGCCACCACAGCCATCAGCTGGTCGCCGTCGACCACCTGGCCCTTCTCGTCGATGATGATGACCCGGTCGGCGTCGCCGTCCAGGCAGATGCCGATGTCGGCGCGGGTCTCGTGGACCTTGCGGGCGCAGGCCTCCGGGGCGGTCGAGCCGCAATCCCGGTTGATGTTGAAGCCGTCCGGCTCGACGCCGACGCGCACGACGTCCGCCCCGAGTTCCCAGAGTGCCTCGGGCGCCACCTTGTAGGCGGCGCCGTTGCCGCAGTCGATGACCACGCGGAGCTCGTCCAGGGAGAGATTGCGCGGCAGCGTGCGCTTGGCGAACTCGATGTAGCGGTCCTGGACGCCGTCGATTCGCTTGGTGCGGCCGAGGTCGGCCGAGCCGGCGAGCTTGGAGCTCAGGTCCTGCTCGATGAGGTGCTCGATCTCGGCCTCGATCTCGTCGGAGAGCTTGTAGCCGTCGCGGCCGAAGAGCTTGATGCCGTTGTCGGCGTAGCCGTTGTGCGAGGCCGAGATCATGACGCCGAAGTCGCAGCGGAGGGAGCGTGTCAGCATCGCGACGGCCGGGGTCGGAATCGGGCCGGTCATGAAAACGTCGACACCGACGGCCGTGAAGCCGGCCACCATGGCGTATTCGATCATGTAGCCGGAGAGGCGGGTATCCTTGCCGATCACCGCGCGGTGCCGGTGCCGCCCGTGCCGGAAGGCGAGGCCGACGCTCATGGCGGTCTTCATGGCGATCTCGGGCGTGATGGGCCAACGGTTGGCCGTGCCGCGGATGCCGTCCGTGCCGAAATACTTTCTGGTCATGCCTGCAGGATCCCGAACATGGCCCAAGGACCGGTCGCGCCGTTCATATCTCAGATCCTACGGAGCCATCGTTCAAAAATCGTGAGAGAAGCGAAACCTTGCGTGATCGCGGCGGGCGTCGCACCCGCTCCGTCCAGATCTGTACCGCGGCGGCGTCGAGCGGCGTCACGACGGAAAATGCCCGCCGGGCGGCGGGCATTCCGGGTCTCGGGGCCGAGGGCGGAGGGTCAGGTCAGCTCGGCTGGGGCGCGACGCCGCCTTCCGGCTCGCCGCCCTTCTGGTCGCGCGGCTTGGCGCCGGCGGTCGGCACGGCCGAGGCGCGCGAGGTCGGCTGCTTGTCGCCAGAGTCGCGGTGCGGCGGGTTGCCGGCGATCAGCTCCTTGATCTCGTCGCCCGACAGGGTCTCGTACTCGAGCAGGCCCTTGGCGAGCGCGACAAAGTCGTCGTGCTTCTCCGTCAGGATGCGGCGGGCCTCCGAGTAGGCCTGGTCGATCAGGCGGCGCACCTCGCGGTCGATTGTCTGCGAGGTCGCCTCGGAGATGTTCTGGGTGCGGCCCATGGAGTAGCCGAGGAACACCTCCTCCTGGTTCTCGCCGTAGGCCACCGTTCCGAGCTCGTCGGAGAAGCCCCAGCGGGTCACCATCGCGCGGGCGAGCTTGGTCGCCTGCTCGATGTCGGACTGGGCGCCGGAGGTGATGTTCTCCTTGCCGAAGGTGATCTCCTCGGCGACGCGGCCACCCATCATGATGGCGAGGCGCGAGGTCATCCACTTGTAGCGGTAGGAATAGCGGTCGCCCTCGGGCAGCTGCATGACCATGCCGAGCGCACGACCGCGCGGGATGATGGTCGCCTTGTGGAGCGGATCGGCCGAGGGGACGTTCAGCGCCAGGATGGCGTGGCCGGCCTCGTGATAGGCGGTGAGCTCCTTCTCCTCCTGGGTCATCACGGAGGAGCGGCGCTCGGCGCCCATCATGATCTTGTCCTTGGCGTCCTCGAACTCCTGCATGGTCACGATCCGCTTGGAGCGGCGGGCGGCCAGGAGGGCGGCCTCGTTGACGAGGTTCATCAGGTCGGCGCCGGAGAAGCCGGGGGTGCCGCGGGCGAGGACCTTCAGGTCGACGTCGGGAGCGAGCGGGACCTTGCGGACGTGGACCTTGAGGATCTTCTCGCGGCCGATCACGTCCGGGTTGGACACCACGATTTGCCGGTCGAAGCGGCCCGGACGCAGGAGCGCGGGGTCCAGCACGTCCGGCCGGTTGGTGGCCGCGATGATGATGATCCCCTCGTTCGGCTCGAAGCCGTCCATCTCGACAAGGAGCTGGTTCAGGGTCTGCTCGCGCTCGTCGTTGCCGCCGCCCAGGCCGGCGCCGCGATGGCGGCCGACCGCGTCGATCTCGTCGATGAAGATGATGCAGGGGGCGTTCTTCTTCGCCTGCTCGAACATGTCGCGCACGCGGCTGGCGCCCACACCGACGAACATCTCGACGAAGTCGGAGCCCGAGATGGTGAAGAAGGGCACGTTCGCCTCGCCGGCGACCGCGCGGGCGGTCAGGGTCTTGCCGGTGCCGGGCGGGCCGACGAGGAGCACGCCGCGCGGGATGCGGCCGCCGAGGCGCTGGAATTTCTGGGGGTCGCGAAGGAACTCCACGATCTCCTGCAGGTCCTCCTTGGCCTCGTCGATGCCGGCGACGTCGTCGAAGGTGACCCGGCCGTGGGCCTCGGTCAGGAGCTTGGCCTTGGACTTGCCGAAGCCCATGGCCTTGCCGCCGGATCCTTGCATCTGCCGCATGACGAAGAGCCAGATGCCGATGATGAGCAGCATCGGGAACCAGGAGATGAGCGCGCTCACGAGGCTGAAGTTCTCGCCGGCCGGGCGGGCCTGGATGACGACCTCCTTGCGGCGCAACAGGTCCACGTATTGGCTGTCGCGCGGCGCGTAGGTCTGGAAGGAGCCGCCGGAATTGGCGTAGACGCCGCTCACCTGCTGGTCGGTGATGGTCACCTGTTTGACGCGACCGTTCTCGACTTCGTCCAGGAATTGCGAGAAGGGAATCTCGTTCGCGCTCGATCCGCGGCCCGGATTCTGGAACAGCTGGAAGAGTGCGATCAGAAGGAGGCCGATGACCACCCAGAGGGCGAAGTTCCGGAAATTGGCGTTCATTGGAGTTCCCATCTCGACGGGCGGGCGTCGGCAGTTGCCCGGAGCCCCGGACCGGCACACCTCGTCTTGGACCCTAAAATAGGTCGCGGGTCACGGAAAGCCAAGCCGAGACGCCGACTGTGCACGGATCGCCTGACGGAAACGTTACCCGCCGGACCCGTGTTCCGGTCCGGCCTCGAAATGGCCGCCTGCCGGGAAGGCCGGACCGCCCGCGACGGCGGCGGGGCGGACGCTCAGATGCGCAGGTGAAAGGGCGTTCGTCCAGTGCCCGAGCGCAGGAACGGCCGCAACCGCACCGTTTCGGAAGAAAGCCGGGAGGGTGGCGAGCGCGAGCCGCTCCGGGCCGCGGATCGCGGGGCGGAGCCGGCGGACCAGCGCGGGAGGCGCCGGGGCGACGTGGACCGGTTCGGGCGCCTCGGACGAAAGAACGAGATCGAAGCGGCCGTCCCAGAGCGCCGATGCGCCGGGCGCGAGGTCCAGGGCCGGCGCGCCGCCCCGTCCGAACTCGCGGAAGAGCCATACGGCGCCGCCCTCGCCGACCACCCGGGCGCCGCCGAGGGTCCGGCCCGGAAGGTCACCCGCGGCGCGCAGCGCCTGCTCCAGCTCCTCCAGGCGCGCGAGCCGCGGCGGATAGGGCCCCGGGGCGACGGTGCGGATGAGGCGCGCCAGCGCGCGCAGGCGGACCTCGGCGGGAGCGGCCATCCAGGCCTCGTGGTCGAGCCGGACATAGCCGCCCGGCCGGAGGGAGGCCGCCCCGGCCAGGAGGGCGTCGACGGTCGCGTCGATCGCCGCAGCCGCGCGGGCCATGCGGGCGGCGGTCTCCGACAGCGCGCGGACGTCGAGGCCGAGGGGCGCGAGGGCGGCGAGGATGCGGCGGGTCTCAGCCCGGCGGAAGCGCGGGTCCCGGTTCGACGGGTCTTCGGCCCAGGTCTCGCCCCGCGCCTCCAGGGTGGCGACGAGGCGCGCCTTGGGCACGTCCAGGAACGGGCGATCGAGCGCCAGCCCGCCGAGGGGCCGGCTCGGCGGCATGGCGGCGAGGCCGTAGACACCGCTGCCGCGGGCGAGCGCCATCAGGACGGTCTCGGCCTGGTCGTCCAGGGTGTGGGCGGTGAGAAGCCGGTCGCAGCCGGCCCGCCGGGCGGCCTCGGCGAGGAGGCGGTAGCGGGCCTGGCGGGCGGCGGCCTGGAGGCCGGCGGCGGGCTTGGGGCCGGCCCATGTGAGGGTCTCGTGCGGCAGGCGGAGGGCGGCGGCACGGGTCGCGACGGCGGCGGCCTCGGCGGCGGAGGCGGGGCGGAGCGCGTGGTCGACGGTGAGGACGCGGAGCGGCGGGGCGGCGGGGGTCCGGTCGCGCCAGCCTGCGGCGAGGACCATCAGGGCCGTGGAATCGGGGCCGCCTGAGACGGCGAGCGCGAGAGCGCGCGCGGTGCGGAAGGGAGCGAGGAGGCGATCGACTTCGGCATCGCCGAGCGGCTCAGCACTTGGCACGGACTTTCTCGGCCTGGGCGCGGTCGCGCAGCTGCTTGGAGGCCTTGGGGTACTTGACGACGAGCTCATCGTAGGTGGCGCAGGCGGCCTTGCGCTCGCCGAGGCCCTGCAGGCTGAGGCCGAGCTTCAGGAGGCTGTCGGGGGCCTTCGCGCCGTCGGGAAACTGGGTGTAGCTCTTCAGGAAGGCATCCGCGGCTTCGCGGAACATGCTCCGGGCATAGAAGCTCTCGCCCAGCCAGTACTGGGCGTTGCCGATCCGCCGGTCGGTCGGGTGGTTGGCCAGGAAGGTACGGAAGCTCGTCTCGGCGAGCTCGTACTCGCCGTTCAGGATGTAGCCGTAGGCGGCGTCGTATTCGTCGCGCGGGCTCGCGACGGGGGGGACGTTCTGGTAGCGCGGCGGAACCGTCGGGACGCCGGCGGAGCGCTGCGGCGCGGCGGGACCGAGGTTGACGCCGGGGGGCAGATCCGAGGCGGGCGGCGGGACACCTGGCCGGGCCGAGAGGTCGAGCGGGCCGCCGCGGCCGATGACGCCCCCGATCGGATCCTCCGAAGCCGGGATCTGTCCGATCACGGCGGGGGGCGCGCCGGGACCGGCGCGCGGGTAGCCGCCCGGGGCGACGCCGGCCGCCTGCGCCGGGCCGATCGGCCGGGGCGGAGACGGCCCCGGTCCGGGGGCAGCAAGCGGCCCATCGTCGTCGTCCTCCAGCGTGGCCTGGCCGGGCGGAGCCGCGACCGGCACCCCGCCGGACGGGGGCGACGGCGCGGGCTGGAGTTCGGTGCGCTTCGGCGGCGCGGCCTTGGCGCGGCCGGCACCGGCACCGGCGTTCTCGAGCTCCTGGATGCGGAACTCGTAGTCCTTCTGCATCCGCCCCATGGTCTCCTGAAGTTGGCGGATCGAGAAGGTGAGCTGCTCCAGCTGGCCGTTCAGCTGGCGCATCTGGCCCTCGAGTTGCTGGATCTTCAGGTTCAGCTCGGCCTGGCGGCGCTGAGCCTGGTCGGCGTTGTTGCCGAAGCCAAAGAGATCCTGGGCACGGGCCGCCCCGACCGCGGCGAGCGAGGCGGGCAGGAGGAGCGCGAGGGCGAGGAGGAGGCGCGGCACGGCCCCCGGCGGACCGGCGGAATTGCGTTTCGGACGGGAACGGAATGCCATCGAGTTGAGAGCCCCTTCGACGGAGGCGACGACCGCCCGGCGGGCGGCCTCCCCCGGAGCGCGGTGCTTAGCATGACGCTTGGGTTTCGGCCAAAGTTTGGCTGGATTTCCGGGGATCGGGGCGGATCTTCGACAGCCTCGCGACCGATGCAGAATCGCCACAGGCGGGGTCTGTACATTACCGAAAGATAATGTTCCGGACTGGTCCCAGTAGGCGTCGGCGGAGCAGTGTCGCGGTATCCGAAACGCTGGAAACGGGGGAAGCTTCGATGACCGTCAGGGACACGGACCAGGGCTACGGGCCGCTGTCGATCGCGCTCCACTGGATCGGCGGCGCGCTGGTCGTGGCGCTGTTCATCCTCGGCAACCGCATGGAGGACCTGCCGCGCGGGCCGGAACTCGCGGCCGCGAAGTCGCTGCACATTGGCGTCGGCATGCTGGCCTTCGCGCTCCTGGCCTTCCGAATCGCGTGGCGGGCCGCCAATCCGGTGCCGCCCCTCCCGACCGGCCAGCCGGCCGCGCTCGACCGGCTGGCGCGGCTCGTCCAGGTGGCGATGCTCGCCACGATCGCGATCCTGATCGTCTCGGGCCCGCTGTCGATCTGGGCGTCGGGGCGGCCGATCGAGGTCTTCGGGATCGTGTCGCTGGGCTCGCCGCTGCCCAAGATGAACGCCCTCAAGGAGGGCCTGGAGATCGTCCACAGCATTGCCGCAAAGGTCATCCTGGTGCTGGTCGGGCTGCATGTGCTCGGCGCGTTGAAGCACCTCGTGGTCGACCGCGACGGCGTGGTCCGGCGGATGCTGGTGCCGGTGCGGGGCGGCTGAACTCTCGACCCGCATCCCGCCTGCGCAGACGCGAACGGCGGCCCGAGGGCCGCCGTTTCCGATTCGGGGGGTGCGCCGGCGTTCGGCGTCAGCTGCCGGCGCCGTTCAGGACCGTGACGGCGCGGCGGTTCTGGTTCCAGCAGGTGTCGGCGTCGCAGACCGCGACGGGGCGCTCCTTGCCGTACGAGATGGTGCGCAGGCGGGTCGGGGCGACGCCGCGGGAGATCAGGTAGTCGCGGGTGACGGCGGCGCGGCGGGCGCCGAGCGAGATGTTGTACTCGCGCGTGCCGCGCTCGTCGGCATGGCCCTCGATGGTGATCGTGTAGCGCGGATAGCGGCCGAGCCAGGTGGACTGGCGGTCGAGCGTGCCGCGCGCCTCGGGAGTGAGGTCGGACGAATCGACCGTGAAGAAGACGCGGTCGCCGACGTTGACCACGAAGTCCTGCTGGCTGCCCGGCGTGGCCGCCCCGCCGGCGCCCGCGCCGATCTCGGACGGGTTCTGGCTGGCGCAGGCGGACAGCGCGATGGCGGCGGCGATGACGGTCGCGAACCTGATGGCGCGGCCCTGGCGCTTCGCGGTCGACATGATGTGTTAACTCCTTCGATCGGTCGGATACTTTTCAGTATCCCTAACGCACCCTGGTTAACCCTGTGTAGAGAGACGTGGTGAACGAAAGGTTACTTTAACTTCACCGGAATCTCTCTTGGTCCTGATCTTGGATGATCCTGGACTGTGTTCGAATGGTGACAGGCGCGGGGCGGTTCCGGGCCGCTCCGGGGACCGAATCCGGGTGTTGCCGGATCAGCACAGGGCGCGGGGCGGGCCAGCCCAGGGCGCGTCCGCGCAGTCGTGGCCCGGCCGCAGGGCCGCCGTCACCTGAGGAGCGGGGACCAGGCCGGATCGGAGGCGAAGGCGGGGGTGCGGATCTGGCTGAGCACGTTGCCGGTGACGTCGGCGAGCCACAGGCCGGGGCCGCCTGAGGGGCCGCCCGACTCGCGGAAGAACATCACGTAGCGCCCGTTCGGAGACCAGGTCGGGCCCTCGTTGTGGTAGCCCTCGGTCAGGGTCCGCTCGCCGGAGCCGTCCGGCTTCATCACGCCGATCTTGAAGGAGCCGCCCTCCTGCTTGGTGAAGGCGATGTAGCTGTTGTCCGGGTCGGGCGACCAGACGGGCGTGGAGTAGCGCCCGGAGCCGAAGGAGATGCGGCGGACGTTGGAGCCGTCGGCGCCCATCACGTAGAGCTGCTGGGAGCCGCCGCGGTCCGATTCGAAGACGATCTGGCCGCCGTCCGGCGAGAAGGACGGCGAGGTGTCGATGGAGGCGCCCTGGGTCAGCGCACGCACCTGCCGGCTGCCGAGGTCCATGACGTAGACGTTGGCGTCGCCGTCCTTCTGCAGGGAGAGGACGAGGCGGCCGCCGTCGGGCGAGAAGCGCGGCGAGAAGGTCATTGACGGGAAGTCGCCGACGAGCTGGCGCGCCCCGTTGGCGACGTTGAGCAGGAACACCTTGGGGTCGCCCTGGCCGTAGGCCATGTACGCGATCTGCTGGGCCGAGGGGGAGAAGCGCGGGGTCAGGACGAGTTCCTGGCCGCGGGTCAGGTAGCGGACCCCCTGCCCGTCCCAGTCCATGATGGCAAGGCGCTTCACCCGGTTGTTCTTGGGGCCGGATTCGTCGACGAAGACGACGCGGCTGTCGAACATGCCCTTGAAGCCGGTGAGCTGCGAATAGGCGGCGTCGGCGACGATGTGGGCGAGGCGGCGGACGTTGTCGCGCGAGGTGGCGAATTGCTGGCCGACGAGCTGCTGGCCGGTGGCGACGTCCCAGACGCGAACCTGCGCGGTCACCTGGCCGCCCTGGTCGGTCACCGTACCGGCGATCAGGGCCTGAATGTTGAGGGGGCGCCAGTTGTTGAAGTTCGGCATCTCGCCAGCGCCGACAACCTTGTCGATGTGGCCGGCCGGGTCGACGGGGGCGAAGTAGCCGGAGGTCTTCAGGTCGGCGGCGACGATGCGGGCGACCTCGGCGCCGAGCTGGCTGTCGCCGGAGAAGATCGGCACGGCGATCGGCATGGGCGAGAAGGGCTGTCCAGGCGTGATGGTGATGCGCAACTGGGCGCTCGCCGGGGTCGGGGCGACCGACAGGCCCGCTGCGATGCCCGTGGTGGCGAGCATGGCGCCGAGCGCGCGGAGAACGACGCGGCGGTTCGCGGGCAGGGCGGCGAGGGCCGGGAGCGGCCGTCGGAGCATGTCGTCGGGATCAGGCATCATCGGATGTCCTCGTCGTGGGTCACGCGGCCGAACCAGGGGCGGCCGTCATAGGTCCTTGGGATCGAAGGTCGCGGCGACGTCGGCCCAGGCCTGGTACTTGTCGGCGGGCAGCTTGTAGGGGCCGCATTGCAGGATGGCGCGTTCGGCGCTCCGGGCGAGGCTGACCCCCAGCGGGTGAGCCGGGGCCTCGATGGGTTGCGGGCGGCCGCTGACGGAGCCGTCCTGATTGAGGGCGAAGCGCATGGTGACCTTGAGGTTGGCCTCGGAGGCGCCGATCGGCGGGTTCCAGCACTTCTTGATCTGCGCGACCAGGGCGTCGACCTCGTTCTGCGTCATCTTCACGGCCGAATTCTGTCCCGTGGCGGTGCCGAGCGAGGCGGTCCGCGGGGTGGTCGAGGCGGCGGTGCCGGTCTTGTTGCGGTTGAGAATGTCGGAGATCTCGCGGGAGTCGAACTGGCTCTTGGTCTGGGAGGGCTGAGCGGGCTGCACGGCGGCGGTCTTGACCGGCTCGGGCTTCTTCTCGACCGGCTTCGGAGGCTCCGGCTTCTTCTCCGGTTCCTTCTTCGGCGGTTCCTTCTCGGCCTTCTCGATGGCCTTCTCGAGCGCCTTCTGGTCCTTCGGCGGCTCCTTGACGTCGGGTTTCTTGCCCTCGCCGAGGTCCTTGGCCTTCTCGGCCTCCTTCGGCTTGTCGGGCTCCGGCTCCTTCGGCGGCTCGGGCCTGGCGACGGGCTTCGTCTCGGGGGGCTTCGGCGCGGGCGGCTTCGGCTCCTCCTTGGGGAGGGCGGCGACCTCCTGGGGCTTCTGCTCGGGCGGGGCGGGCGGCGGCTCCTCCTGCTTGGAGGTGCCCTCGCGCTTGCCGTCCCTGTCCTTGGAGGCTTGCGCCGTGGTCTTCTCGACGATCTCCTCCTTCGGCTTGGCGGTCTTGTCGCCGAGCCGCAGGCTGGTCGCCTCCGAGAGGGGCACGAACTCGACCGGCAGGGCGTCCACCACGGGCTTGGCCATGTCGTCCCGGCCCGGGAGCGACAGCACCGCCCAGGCGAGCAACGCCGCGTGAAGCGCGACCGATGCGGGGAGCCCGACCTTCACCGCGCCGCCACCTCCTCGGTCGAGACGAGGCCGATCTTCTTGAAGCCGGCCTGGTTCAGGCGGCCCATGACCTTGATCACGGCGCCGTAGTCGGCGGCCTTGTCGCCGCGCACGTAGATCCGTTCGTCGGCGCCGTTCTTGGCGGCGGCCTGCAGGGTCGGGATCAGGTCCTCGATCTTCATCGGCTTGTCCTGCAGGTAGATCTGCCCCTTGGCGTCGACCGAGATCATGATCGGCTGGGTCAGGCCCTCGAGCGGCTTGGCCTTGCTCTCCGGCAGGTCGATCGGCACGCCCGTCGTCATCAGCGGGGCGGCGACCATGAAGATGATGAGCAGCACCAGCATGACGTCGATGAACGGCGTCATGTTGATCTCGCTCATGACGTTGGCGCGCGCGGTGCGGCGGCGACGCCGCCCGCCCTTCTCGCCGCCCGATCCGACCGACATGCCCATGGGGTGCGCTCCTCAGGCCGCCTGCCGCTCATCGATCTGGCGCGAGAGGATCGCGGAGAACTCGTCCGCGAAGGTCTCGAGCCGGGCGCCGAGCGCCGCCGAATCGGAGGAGAGCTTGTTGTAGGCGATGACCGCGGGAATCGCGGCGACGAGGCCGATGGCGGTGGCGAAGAGCGCCTCCGCGATGCCGGGGGCGACGACCGCGAGCGACGTGTTCTTGGAGGCGGCGATGCCCTGGAAGGCCGTCATGATGCCCCAGACCGTGCCGAAGAGGCCGATGAAGGGCGAGGCGGAGCCGATCGTCGCGAGCACCAGCAGCTTCGACTGCAGCCGCTCCAGTTCGCGCATGATGGTCACGTCCATGACCTTGTCGATGCGGGTCTCCAGCGAGCCGATCGCGGCGCGGCCGCCCTCGTGGCTGCGCTTCCACTCGCGCATGGCGGCGACGAAGATGCCGGCCATGCCGTTGGACGTGCGGGTGGAGAGGGTGCGGTAGAGCTCCTCGAGGCTCTGGCCCGACCAGAAGACCTGCTCGAAGGCGTCCATCTGCCGGCGGGTGCGGCCGTAGAGCAGGATCTTGTCGATGACGATGGCCCAGCACCAGACCGAGGCGGAGAGGAGGCCCAGCATCACCACCTTCACCACCAGATGGGCGTTGAGGAAGAGCGCGAGCAGCGAGATCGAGGCGCTCGGGGCCGTCAGGGCGACCTGGGTAACCTCTGGCATGGACATGGATCTCCTGGAGCCGCCGCGGGCGGCGCGTCCCTCGTGGTCCGGAGGGGAAGGGGCGAGCGGCAGCGGGCGGGCGGCAGCCCTCGAAAACCCTACGTCGCGCGCCGACTTTCCTGCCCGGCGAATATGGCCAAACAAGGACTCGTAAAGTCCGCTTACCCGCAGCAAGCCCTTGTCAAGGTTAAAGAAGAGTGAAGGTGTTGCATCGCAGCACGGGGCAGCCGCGGATCGCGGCCCGCGCCGGCCCGGATCGGCGGCGCATCCGCGCCCTGTCCGGGGATGAGGAGGAACGGTCACACCCCCGTACACGGCCGCAGGGGCGAGCGGCACGCCCCCTACCCCGCATCCCCGGCACGATCACTCCCCCGCATCCCCGGCCGGAGCGCAGCGGAGAGCCGGGGGCCAGCGTTCTCCATGCTCCGCAGCGCTGCGGATCGCGGCCGGCGCTGGGGCCCGGATCTGCGGCGCGTCCCGCACCTTGTCCGGGGATGCGCGTGAAAGGGATGGGGACTGAACGGGGTCCACACCACGGGGCGCAGGGCCCGCGACCCGAGGTCCACACCGGCACAGCACCGAGCCCGGACCCGCCTCACACCTCCTTGGCCAACTCGCGCAGCTTGAACTTCTGGATCTTGCCGGTCGAGGTCTTCGGCAACTCCGAGAAGACGACGGTGCGCGGGCACTTGAAAGCGGCGAGGTGCTGGCGGCACCAGTGGATGATGTCGTCGGCGCTCGCCTCCTGGCCGGGCTTCAGCTCGACGAAGGCGCAGGGCGTCTCGCCCCACTTCTCGTCCGGCTTGGCGACGACGGCGGCGGCCTGGACGGCCGGGTGCTTGTAGAGCGTGTCCTCCACCTCGATGGAGGAGATGTTCTCGCCGCCCGAGATGATGATGTCCTTGGAGCGGTCCTTGAGCTGGATGTAGCCGTCGGGATGCATGACGCCGAGGTCGCCGGAGTGGAACCAGCCGCCCCGGAACGCCTCCTCGGTGGCCTTGCGGTTCTTCAGGTAGCCCTTCATGACCACGTTGCCGCGGAACATGACCTCGCCCATGGTCTCCCCGTCGTGGGGCACCGGTTCCATGGTCTCGGGGTTCATCACCGTCAGGGCCTCGAGAGCCCCGTAGCGCACGCCCTGCCGGGCCTTCCGGCCGGCGCGCGCGGCGGGCTCGAGCGCGTCCCATTCGGCCTTCCAGTCGTTGACCACGGCGGGGCCGTAGGTCTCGGTCAGGCCGTAGAGGTGGGTGACGTTGAAACCGGACGCCGCCATCGCGGCGAGCACGGCCTCGGGGGGCGGCGCCGCGGCGGTGAAGAACTCCACCGTCTGGGGAAGCGCCCGCTTCTCCTCGGCGGGGGCGTTGAGGATGGTCGACATGACGATCGGGGCGCCGCAGAGGTGGGTGACGCCGTGCTCGGCCAGCGCCTCCCAGATCGCCTTGGAGCGGACCCAGCGCAGGCACACGTGGGTGCCGGCGACGACCGAGATCGACCAGGTGAAGCACCAGCCGTTGCAGTGGAACATCGGCAGGGTCCAGAGATAGACCGGATGCTTCTTCATCGACGCCGTGATGACGTTGCCCTGGGCGAGCAGGGAGGCGCCGCGGTGGTGATAGACGACGCCCTTCGGGTTGCCGGTCGTGCCGGAGGTGTAGTTGAGCGAGATGGCGTCCCACTCGTCCCCGGGCATCTTCCAGGCGTAGTCCGGATCGCCGGTCGCCAGGAAGGCCTCGTACTCGATGTCGCCGAGCCACTCCCCCGTCTGCGGGAACTCCGGATCGTCGTAGTCGATGACGATCGGCTTCGCCTGGCAGAGCGCGAGCGCCTCCTTGACCGTCTTGGCATACTCGCGGTCGGTGATGAGGACCTTGGTGTCGGCGTGGTCGAGCGAGAAGGCGATGATGGCCGCGTCGAGCCGGGTGTTGAGCGTGTTCAGGACCGCGCCGCACATCGGCACGCCGTAGTGCGCCTCGAGCATCGGGGGCGTGTTGGAGAGCATCACCGAGACGGTGTCGCCGGTGCCGATGCCGCGCCGTTCCAGCGCCGAGGCGAGGCGGCGGGCGCGCGCGTACATCTCGGCGTAGGTCGTCCGGGACTGCCCGTGCAGGATCGCGACCCGATCCGGGAAGACCTTGGCGGCGCGCTCCAGGAAGGTGAGCGGCGTCAGGGGCTGGTGGTTGGCCGGGTTCTTGTCGAGATCGATCGAATACCAGTTCGGCGAGGCGGGCATGGCGGTCCCCTGTGGTCTGTCCGGGCCAATCGGCGGCGAATAGACCGGAGAGCGCGCCGGAGTTCAATCCTCCCGAAGACGGATGCCCTTGCCCTCAGACATGGGCCGGCGAGGCCGGCGTCACCTTGCCGACCGGGCGCCAGACATTGCGCCGACCCGTCACCTTCTCGCGCAGGTCGCACCAGGCGAGATAGATGTCGAGCTGGCGCTCGGCGACACCCGGGATGCCGAGCGGGTCGAGCCCTACGAAGGGCAGGAAGGGATTGCGGCGCAGGTAGCCGTGGATCTCCATGCGCAGCGTCGGCCGGGTGCTGACCGAGCGGGCGTGGAAACCGTAGGTGTCGGCATAGACGAGCGTGTTGGCGGCCACGGTGACCTGACGCGGCGGCGCGTAGTCGAAGCGGGCGAAGTCCTCCGGCCGGACCCGGAACGAGCCGAGCGCATGGTGGGCCCGCTTGTCGCGGCCGGCGGTCAGGCTCTGCTCGTACTCCCAGGCGAGCCGCTCCGGCGTCAGGCGGTGGGACCCGGGGGCGTACAGGAACGGACCGTCCTCCGGGCCGACGTCCTGCAGGAAGAGCCAGACCTTGGCGGTGGGGTGGAAGGTGTCGGAGTGGAGCTCTGTCTGCGGGTCGGCCTTGCCGCGCTCGGGCTCGGCGATGACGGTCTGCAGGTGGTAGACCGGCGTGCCGCCCGTCGAGGCGACGTAGCGCATGGTCGACCGGACCAGATCGTTGCGCACCACATGGGCGGCCTCGGGGATCTGCGGCAGCGTCCGCGCATCGAGCGGGATCATCCGCGTCACGGTCTGGCCCTGGCGCATCTCACGGGCCTCGAATTCCTGATTGTACAGCCGGTCCTTCAGGCGCGCGAAGGCGTCGGCGGGCAGGAAATCGGGCTTGATCAGGAAGCCGTCGCGATCGAAGGCCGCCCGGTCCTCGGCGGGCACGGCCGCGGCCAGCGCGGCGCGGCGGCGCTCGGCCATGCGGGCGGCGAGCTCGACCCGGCGCTTGTGCAGCCCCATCTCGTTCAGCCGGGCATTGCCCAGGATGGGATTGTGCCGGAAGGACTTGGCCGACCCGAGGATCTCGGCCGCGTAGAGCGGCGACTTCAGCCAGTCGATGGCCTTCATGCTTCTCTCTCCGTCGCGGGCGCGTCCGATCCTGCGCCCGGGGAGAATCTATACATCTGAAATTCGAGCAAAAAAGAAGCAGGCTGCGCAGCTTGCGAAGATTCGTACGGATTCGGTCCTCACCCGGCGTCACGGTTCGCGAGTGTCGGATCGCCGCCATGACGGCGGGGATCTCGGTCCCCGCATCGGCCTTGGCGCTCAGACCGAGGCGAACCTGGCGAAGGCGGCCCGCACGGCCTCGGGAATACGTCGGGGGCGTCCCGTCTTGCCCAGCGCCGCGATCGTCACCTTGGCGGACACCAGGATCTCCGCCCCGATCCGGACGCTCTGCGCGAGTACGAGGCGGGCGCCGCCGATCTCCCGGAGCGCCGTGCGCACCTCGACGAGGTCGTCGAGCCGGGCCGGCTTCAGGAAGTCGATCTCCATGTGGCGGACGGCGAAGAAGACCCCCTCGGGCCCTGCGGACGCCTCCGATTGGCGGACGCCGAGGTGGCGCAGGAAATCGGTGCGGCCGCGCTCCATGAAGCGCACGTAGGCGGCGTGGTAGACGATCCCCCCGGCGTCGGTGTCCTCGTAGTAGATGCGGACGGGCAGGCAGTGCCCGTCGGGGCCGAGGCGGCCGGCGACCAGGGACTCGGGGTCATGCGGGGCGGTCATGGCCCGAAGTCATGCGGCTCCCGCGCGGGCCGGTCAAGGCGGCCGGACGGCTCAGCCCTTCCGCCACCGGTCGAGCGCCGCGAGGGTCACCATCGCCTCGCCGCCCCCCGCGCCGGCGATGTGGCGGTAGGGCCGCCCGGGCTCGCCCAGGTCGGAGAGCACCGCCAGGGCGCCGAAGAAGGGCTCGTCCCGCGTATAGGTGGACGGCGTGACGACGGTCCGGATGCCGGCGGCGGTCGCCGCCTTGAGGCCGTTCAGCGAATCCTCGATGGCGACCGCGGCGTCCGGGTCGACCCCGAGCCGTTCGAGCGCGAGCGCGTAGACGTCCGGGGCCGGCTTCTTGCGCCGGACCTGCTCGCCCGTGACGATCTCGGCGAAGAGGTCGTCGCCGCTCGGCCCGAAGCCGGAACGCAGGATCGAGACCGCGTTGGGCAGGCTCGCCGAGGCCGCCAGGGCGAGCCGGACGCCTGCCGCGCCGGCCTCGCGGACGAGACGGGCCACGCCCGGGCGAAGCTTCGCCTCGCCGGCCTCGACGAGCGCCTGGTATCGCGCGGTCTTGGTCTCGTAGATCCGGTCGATCCGCGCCAGCATGCGCGGTCCGCCCGCCGCATCGTAGCGTTCGACGTAGTGGCGGATCCGGTCCTTGCCCCCCGTCACGGCGAGGAGCCGGCCGTAGAGCTCCGGCGTCCAGTTCCAGCCGAGCTTCTCGGCCTCGAAGGCCTCGTTGTAGGCGCGCCGATGGACCTCCTCGGTGTCCGAGACGGTGCCGTCGAGGTCGAAGATGAGGGTCAGCATGAAGGAGCACCGGGACGAGGAGGGTCGATGAGTATAGCGACCGGCCGGCCCCTCGTCGCCTCCCGCGCCCTCAGTCCTCCTCGGCGCCGAACAGCGGCATCTGCTCCGGCCGGCCGGTCGGAACGGGCAGGCCCATGTGCCGGAAGGCGGCGGGCGTCAGGACGCGGCCGCGCGGCGTGCGCATGACGAAGCCCTGCTGGATCAGGTATGGCTCGACGATCTCCTCGATCGCGTCGCGCGGCTCGGAGAGCGCGGCAGCGATCGTCTCGATCCCCACCGGTCCGCCCGCGAACGAGACGGCGATGACGGTCAGGTATCGCCGGTCCAGCTGGTCGAGCCCGGCCTCGTCCACCTCGAGGCGGCGGAGCGCCACGTCGGCGGATTGGCGGTCGATGCGGTCCTTCCCGCCCACCACCGTGAAGTCGCGCACCCGGCGCAGGAGCCGGCCGGCGATCCGGGGCGTGCCGCGCGACCGGCGCGCCACCTCGTTGGCGCCTTCCGGCGTGATGCCGATGCCCATGATGCGGGCACCGCGGGTGACGATCAGCTCGAGTTCCTGCACGGTGTAGAAGTTGAGGCGGATCGGGATGCCGAACCGGTCGCGCAGCGGCGTCGTCAGGAGCCCGAGGCGGGTCGTGGCCCCCACGAGCGTGAACTTGGCGAGGTCGATGCGGACCGAGCGGGCCGCCGGGCCCTCCCCGATGATGAGGTCGAGCTGGTAGTCCTCCATGGCCGGGTAGAGGATCTCCTCGACGGCCGGGTTCAGGCGGTGGATCTCGTCGATGAAGAGGACGTCGCGCTCCTCCAGGTTGGTGAGGAGCGCGGCGAGGTCGCCCGCCTTGGCGATGACGGGTCCGGAGGTGGCCCGGAAGTTGACGCCGAGCTCGCGCGAGACGATCTGGGCGAGCGTCGTCTTGCCGAGGCCGGGCGGGCCGACGAAGAGCACGTGGTCGAGCGCCTCGCGCCGCGCCTTGGCGGCCTCGATGAAGACCTTCATGTTCTCGCGCGCCTGGGCCTGGCCGACGAAGTCGCCGAGCGTCTGCGGGCGCAGGGTGGCGTCGAAGTCCTCCTCGCGCTTCTCGCCGGAAACGAGCCGTTTGGGCGTGGTCATCGGGGCGACGGTCCTCGGCGCGAGAGGCGGAACGATTCGGATACGGCGACACTGTAGCCTTTGGCGGGCCTGCCTACATGATGTAGCATCCGGGGGCCAAATTCCGGGAGACGAGCCGATGGCCGGCGCAGTATCGCAGTTCGAAACCATGAGCTTCGACGACTTCGAGGAACTCCTCCTCGACAAGCCGGAGAACGAGCGCTGGGAGCTGATCGGCGGCCGCGTCATCCGCGGCATGGTCGGGGCGCGGTGGGAACATCATCTGATCTCGCAAAACGTGATGGTGGCGCTGAGGCAGCACATCAAGGCGACGAAGCGCCCTTGTCACGTCTTCCAGGAGGCCTTCTACCTCAAGCGCCGCGAGCTCGACTTCGCGGTCCTGCCGGACGTCATGGTCCAATGTGGCAGACTGGAGCCGGGGGCGACCTCGATCCAGGATCCAATGGTCGTCGTGGAGGTGCTGTCGCCGGGAACGGAGGCTCGCGACCGCTACGAGAAGTGGGACGGCTACAAGAAGCTGCCGAGTCTCGTCCATTACGTCATGGTTCATCGCGACAAGCCGTTGATCGAAGTGAGGAACCGCAACGGCGCCGAGTGGCGGATCGATTGGCTCGAAGGCCTCGACCGCTCTCTCTCGCTCCCCGCCATCGACTTCTCGATGCCGCTGGCGGCCGTTTACGAAGACGTGCTCACCGGCTGAGCCCGCCTCAGCGGGCCAGTTCCTTGAGGCCGGCGCGGATCAGCCGCTCGGTCGTGGCGTCCTCGCCGAGGCTGCGGGCGGCGGCTGCCACGGCGGCGGCCGCCTGGAGCTGCGGGTAGCCCAGGTTGACCAGGGCCGAGACGGCGTCCGCCATCGGCTTCGGCGCGCCCTTGGCGGATCCGGCGTCGGCGGTCAGGCGCACCACGGCCGGGTCGACGCTCGCGAAGCCGGGCGACTTGTCCTTCAGTTCCTGGCAGATCCGCTCGGCGAGCTTCTTGCCGACCCCGTTGGCGCGGCTGACCGCGGTCGTGTCCTTCAGCGCGATGGCGGTCGCGAGTTCCGCGGGACGCAGCACCGAGAGGATCGAGAGGGCGACCTTGACGCCGACGCCCTGGACGGTCCCGAGGACGCGGAACCACTCCTTCTCCTCCTCGGAGGCGAAGCCGAACAGGCGGATCTGGTCCTCGCGGACATAGGTCTCGATGGTCAGGATGGCCGCCTCGCCGGGCGGGGGCAGGCTATGCAGGGTGCGCGAGGAGCAGTGGCAGACGTAGCCGACACCATGCACGTCGAGGATCACGAAGTCTTCCCCGTAGCTGTCGATCACGCCCTTGAGCTTGCCGATCATCGCATCCCCGCGAGCCGCATGGCCGTCTGCAGCGACGGCCGGTGGTGGGCGTGGCAGATGGCGATCGCGAGCGCGTCGGCCGGGTCGTCGCCCTCGAACTCGGCCTTGGGCAGCAGGATCCGGACCATGTGGTGGATCTGCCGCTTCTCGGCGTGGCCCGCGCCGACGATCGCCTTCTTGATCGCGTTCGGGGCGTATTCGGCGACCCTGAGCCCCGCCTTGGCGGGCACCAGCATGGCGATGCCGCGCGCCTGGCCGAGCTTGAGGGTCGAGGTCGGGTTGACGTTGACGAAGGTCTGCTCGACCGCCGCCTCGTCGGGCGTAAAGGCCCGGATCACCTCCGCGAGCCCGTCGTGCAGTTCGACCAGCCGCGCCGCCAGGCTCTCGTCGGCGGTCGACTTGACGAGGCCGGCCGCCACGAAGGAGAGCCGGTTGCCGGCCACGTCCACAATGCCCCAGCCGGTGCGCTGCAGCCCCGGGTCGATGCCGATGATTCGGATGATCTCTGCCATGCCGCACTGTGGTAGCGGCACGGCGCCGCCGCGGCTAGGGGCCCGGCCGCGTCACGCCGCCGTCAGCTTGGCCAGGACCTCTTCCGACACGTCGAAGTTCGAGTAGACGTTCTGCACGTCGTCGTCGTCCTCGAGCTGGCCGACCAGCTTCATGAGCGTCTGGGCCTTCTCCTCGTCGACCGGAATCGTGTTCTGCGGCTTCCAGATCGCCTTGACGGACTTGGCCGGACCGAGGGTCGTCTCCAGCGCCTTGGAGACCTCGCCCATGGCTTCGAAGCCGCACAGGATGGTGTGCGTCTCCTCGTCGGACTGCACGTCGTCCGCGCCCGCCTCGATGGCCGCCTCGAGCACCGCGTCCGCGGAGCCGACCGCCGCCGGGTAGACGATCTCGCCGACATGGTCGAACGAGAAGGAGACCGAGCCGGTCTCGCCGAGGGCGCCGCCGTGCTTGGTGAAGGCGGCCCGCACCGCGCCGCCGGTGCGGTTGCGGTTGTCGGTCAGGGTCTCGACGATGACGGCCACGCCGCCCGGGCCGTAGCCCTCGTAGCGGACGTTCTCGTAGCTCTCGCCCTCCGCACCCGCCGCCTTCTTGATGGCGCGCTCGATGTTGTCCTTCGGCATGTTCTCGGCGCGCGCATTCTGGATCGCGAGCCGCAGCTTGGAATTCATGGTGGGATCGGGCACACCGTCCTTCGCCGCGACCGTGATTTCGCGCGCGAGCTTGGAGAAGAGCTTGGAGCGCACCGCGTCCTGCTTGCCCTTCCGGTGCATGATGTTCTTGAACTGTGAATGCCCGGCCATGTTCGCCTCTTGGTCGTCGGCGCCCGCCCCGGGGCGCCGGTTTCGGCGCGCGCGGGGCGGACGCGATGTCTTTCACGTCTGAAGGCGCGAGGCTTATAGGCCGGGGCGCGCCGAGAATCCAGACCGGCGCCGCCGCGCCGCCCTTACGGGAGAATGCCTGCCCATGAACCGGTCCGCCGTCCTCGTCGCGCTCGCTCTTGCCGCCGCCCCGGCCCCCGTCCGCGCCGAGGAGGCGGGCGACTGGCTCCGGCTCGTGCCGGACGCCTATGACGGCGAGATCTATTCCGGCAAAGCCTTCATGCCGGGCGCGACCGAGTTCCAGGCGGGTCCCGACGGCCTGTCCGGCCGCTACGCCTTCACGGAGCCGGGCGCGGAGGCGATCGAGGGCACGCTGGAGCGCTGCACCTCGCCGAAGCCCCGCGTCCTGCTCTGCCGGTGGCGCGACCGCTACGGGACCGGCTCGCTGGCGCTGACCTTCGAGGAGGGCCTGCAGCGTTTCGAGGGCTACTGGTGGGCGGACGGGCAGACCAAGGTCAGGGCGCCCTGGTGGGGCCGGCGGCGCATCGGCTCCTGAGCCCCGGGCCTCAGGCGCGCGGCGCCCGGCGCCGGACATAGTGCCAGCAGGCCCAGCCCGAGACCGGGGCGGTGCCCTCCGATTCCCGTTCGCAGCCGAGGTGCTCGTAGAAGCCGATGGCGCTCTCGTTGTCCTTCAGCACCCGGAAACGCAGGTCGTCTTCGGCGAGCGCGCAGGCGGTGTCGAGGAGGAGCCGGCCGAGTCCCGCGCCGTGAACCGCGGGGTCGACGCAGAGCATGTCGAGCCACCCGCGTTTGAGGTCGACGACCGCGAAGCCGGCCAGCCGGCCCCCGACCGTGCCGGCCAGGACCGTGCGGGCCGGCAGCAGCTCCTGAATGAACTGCGTGCGCCAGGCCGGCAGGCTCGAGGCCATGTCGCGATCCGGCAGCGCCGCCGTCCAGGCAGCGGCCCAGATGTCCATCGACGGCTCCAGGTCGTCGCGGGCGAAAGGCCGGACGAGGGCGGCGGTCATGCCTTGAGGGCGGCGGGCATTGAGGCGCGCCACTCGAGCTTGAGCGTGGCGAGGCCGGAGCGCGGGTTCACGCCCTCGCCGATCTCGACGAAGCCGTTACGGCGGTAGAAGGCGACGGCGCGCGGGTTGTCCTGGTTGACGTCGAGCTCGATGCGGTCCGGGCAGAGCCGGCGGGCCTCTTCGAGCAGCGCCTCCGCGATGCCCTTTCCCCACCAGCGGGAGCCGACCGCGATCTGGTCGAGATAGCCGGTCGCGGGGTCGATCATCAGGAATCCGGCGGCGTCGCCGGTCTGCGTGAAGGCGACCCGGATCGCCTGCCCGTCGTCGCGCGCGGCGACCAGATGGTCGACGAACCAGCCCCGCCGCGCCTCGAAGTCGATGGCGGGCAGGGTCTTGCTCCAGGTCTCGACCCAGAGGTCGACGATCTCCGGCATGTGCCCCGTCCCGAAGGGCAGGATTTCGCGCAGGGTGAGGCTCGGGTCCATCAGCGGTCCGTCATCCGGATCTCGATCCGGCGGTTCTTGGCGTAGGCATCCTCGGTCGCGCCCTCCTCGATGGGTTGGAACTCGCCGAAGCCGGCTGCCACGAGCCGCTTCGGGGAGACGCCCCGGTCGATGAGGTAGCGCACCACCGAAATGGCGCGGGCGGCGGAGAGTTCCCAGTTGGAGCGGAATCGGCTGGCGCCGGAGGTCGGGCGGATGTCGGTATGCCCGTCGACCCGGAGTGTCCAGTTGACCTCCGGCGGGATCTGCCGATCGAGCTCCAGGATCGCGGAGGCGAGCTTGTCGAGGTCGGCGCGGCCGGCGTCGTTGATGGTTTCCTGGCCGGCCTGGAACAGCACCTCGGACTGGAAGACGAAGCGGTCGCCGACCACCCGGATGTCCGACCGGTTGCCCAGGATCTCGCGCAGGCGGCCGAAGAAGTCGGACCTGTAGCGCTGCAACTCCTGGACGCGCTGCGCGAGGGCGACGTTCAGGCGCTTGCCGAGGTCGGCGATCTTGTTCTGGCTCTCTCGGTCGCGGGTCTCGGAGACGTCGAGGGCGGATTCGAGGGCGGCGATCTGGCGACGGAGCGCGGCGATCTGCTGGTTCAGGAGCTCGACCTGGCTGAGCGCCCGGTTGGAGATCTGCTTCTCCTCGTCGAGCTTGCCGGTCAGCGCCTGGACGGTGCCGCTCGCCGAGGTGGCCGCCCCGGCCTTCTCGTCGACCTGGCCCAGCAGCTTCTGCTTCTCGAGCTCAAGCAGCGCCAGCCCGGAGCGCACCGTGTCGAGCTGATCCTCGAGCTCCCGCTTGCCCGTTCGCTCCAGGGCGAGGAGCTCGGTCAGCTCGGCGACCTGCGCGTTCAGCTTCTGGAGCGCCGTGTCCTTGCCGCTGATCTCGCGGGTCAGGAAGAACTGCGAGAGCATGAAGACGGTCAGCAGGAAGATGATTACCAGCAGCAGCGTCGCCATCGCGTCGACGAAGCCGGGCCAGTAGTCGATGCGGCTTTCCCGCCGGCGGGCGCGCGCGGCCGGCATGGCCTATTCCCCGAGCGGCCGGCCGGGCCCGGACGCCGCCTCGGTCCGGTCCGCGGGGTGACGGACGGGCCGCTGGGGCACGAACTCGGTCGTCTCCTCCCGCGCGGCCGCCTCGGCGGTGCGCCGCCAGGAGTCCGGCAGGTCGGCCGGGTCGGAGAGACGCATCAGCACCTGCCGCATGGTGCGGGCCTCCTCGGTCTGCTCCTCGACCCAGGCGCGGATCATCTGCTGCTCGGTGCGCATGTGGGTGACGAGGCCCTGGATGCCTTCCGCGAGGTTGACCATGGCGGTGGTCGCGGTCCGGTTCGAGCCGGTCTCCTGGACGGTGCGGTTCAGCCGCTCGATGGCGACCCTGAGGCTCTCCACGGTGCCGAGCGGACCCTCGCGGGCGAGATCGCTGCGGATGTCGAGCTGGGTCACGTTGGAGAGCCAGTCCTCGAGCTGGGTATAGAAGCGGTTCTGCGCCTGGCTCGCCTGCAGGTCCAGGAAGCCGATCACGAGCGAGCCGGACAGGCCGAAGAGCGAGGACGAGAAGGCCGTCCCCATGCCGCCAAGCGGCGCGGCGAGGCCGGTCTTCAGGTCCTCGAAGATGACGCCGAGGTCGGAGGCGCCGACGGACAGGTTCTGGATCGTGCGGCCGACCGACGAGACCGTCTCTGTCAGGCCCCAGAAGGTGCCGAGGAGGCCGAGGAAGACGAGAAGGCCGCCGATGTAGCGGGTGATGTCGCGGGTCTCGTCGAGGCGCATCGAGATCGAATCGAGGATCGAGCGCATGATGTCCGGGCTGATCTCGACCTTGCCCGAGCGGTCGCGAAGCAGCGCCGCCATCGGCCCGAGGAGGCGCGGCTGCACCTTCACCTCGACCCCCGGGTCGGCGATGCGGAAGGAATTGACCCAGCGGACCTCGGGAAAGAGACGGATCACCTGCCGGATGGCGAGCAGCGAGCCGAGCGTCAGCACCCCGACGATCAGGCCGTTGAGGCCCGGGTTCGCCATGAAGGCGACGAGGATCTGGCGGTAGAGGATGACGACCACGAAGGAGGCGATGACCAGGAAGATGATCATGCGCCAGAGGAAAACCTGCGGGCTCGAGAGCCGATGAGGATCGAAATCGCGCGCCATGAGCCGCCTTCTCTGAAGCCTCCGGTCCCGACTCTTCTACCCCGCTTTCCGGCATCATCAAAACGCCGAATTGCGACGGCGCGACGGCACGAGGGGAAGCGGCGGCCGGGTCCCGCGCTCAGCGCGCGTTCTTGAGGATCGCCAGCAGGCGACGGTGGACGTCCTCGTTGCCGGCCACGATGCCACCGGTCTCGAAGATCTTGTCCCGTCCGTCGAAGTCGGAGACGAAGCCGCCCGCCTCGCGGATGATCAGCATGCCGGCCGCCACGTCCCACGGGTTGAGGTCGTGCTCGAAGAAGCCGTCGAAGCGACCCGCCGCCACCCAGCAGAGGTCGATGGCGGCGGCGCCGACCCGCCGGACGCCGGCGGTTTCGGCCATCACGGCCTCGAGTTCCTTAAGGTAGGCCGGATGGTTCGGGCGGCCGAGGGTGGGCACGCCGGTGCCGATGACGCAGTCGTGCAGGTTGGCCCGGCGGGAGACCCGCAGGCGGCGGTCGTTGACGAAGGCGCCGCCGCCGCGCTCGGCGACGTAGAGCTCGTCCATGACCGGGTTGTAGACGACCCCAGCCACGATCGTGCCCTGCCGCTCCAGGGCGACCGAGATGGCGAAGACCGGGATGCCGTGCAGGAAGTTGGTGGTGCCGTCGAGCGGGTCGATCAGCCAGCGGTGCTGGCCGTCCGTGCCCTCGATGGTGCCGCCCTCCTCCATCAGGAATCCGAAGCCGGGCCGGGCGCGGGCCAACTCCTGCTGCAGGATCTCCTCCGACTTGCGGTCGGCGGCGGAGACGAAGTCGCCCGGGCCCTTGATCGACACCTGGAGGTTCTCGACCTCGCCGAAATCGCGGGCGAGCGAGCGCCCGGCCTTGCGGACGGCCTCGACCATGACGTTGAGGAGCGCGGAACGTGCCATCGGGGGTGCCTCGTCGGGCCGGCCCGGCGCAGGGGGCGCAGCGGGCCGGCGTCAGGAATGCCGGGTCGGGATGCGGGTCGGGTCCGGACGACCGGGGTAGCGCGGGCCCGCCGGACTTCGTTCGGCCTCTGGTCACCACATCCCGGGCGGGAGTTCAAGGAGATTTCGGCGGCGCGGGCGCCGGCAGGGCGGGGATCGGCGGCGGCGGCAGGGGGGCGGGCGGCGCGGAATCGGAAGACCCCGCCGGGGGTGGGGCCGCCACGGCGGGCGCCGGCTGGGGCGGGACCGGCTCGGCGGCCGCCACCGGCGGGCGCGGGGCGGGACGCGGCAGCGGCAGGGCTTCGGGCTGGACCGCCGGGGCCGCGCTTCCCGGCTGGACGGGCCGGGGCGCCGGCGGCGGCGGCAGGGCGGCCGCGGCCGGTTCGGCGGTCCGCGGCGTCCCGGGGGGCGCCTCGGGGGTCGGCTCGGCGGGGAGCGCCGCGGCGGCGGGCGCCGGCAGCGGGAGCGGCCGGCCCAGGACGGGGCGCAGCATGTTGGGCTCGGGCACCAGCGGCAGCTGGACAGCCGCCGGAACCGGCGACAGTGCCCCCGGGGCCGCGTCCGTCTCGCCGGCCCGGAACCGGTCGGCCATGCGATGGGCAAGCTTCACCTCGCCGTCCGACAGGCCCGACAGGACGCCGTCGAGCCAAAAGTCGGAGAGGCCGCGGGCGCGCGCCAGGTAGTGCCACTTGGCGGCCTCGATCAGGTCGACCTTGCCGGCGAGCCCGGTGGCGTGCAGGCGGGCGAGCCGGTTCTGCGCGATCGGGTTGCCCTTCCAGGCGGCGCGCAGGAAATACTTGAGCGCGAGCGGCAGGTCGCGGGCCACGCCGCGCCCGTTGGCCAGCATGATGGCGTATTCGATCTCCGCGTCCGTGTTGCGCGCCCGCGCCGCGTCGCCCATCCAGCGGGCGGCGGCCATCAGGTCTGCGGGGATGCCGTCCCCCTCCTTCAGCATCACGGCGAGGCCGTACTGCGCCTCCACGTTGCCGAGCTTGGCGGCGCGCTCGAGAAGGGCGGCGGCGCGCGGCGGGTCGCGGCGGACGGCATCGCCCTCCAGCACCAGCAGCGCGAGGTTGTAGAGCGCGACGGCCTGGTCCTTGGCGGCAGCCTTCTCGAACCACTCGGCGGCCTGGCGTTTGTCCTTCGCCACGCCGCGCCCGGTCGCGGCCATCAGCCCGAGGGCCGTCATCGCCTCCCGGTCGCCGCGCTCGGCCGCGAGCCGGTACCACTCCGCCGCCTTCGGCAGGTCCATCGCCATGCCGGTGCCATTCTCGAGCAGGTGGCCGAGCATGGTCATGGCGGCCGGATCGCCCGTGCCGGCGAGACGGGTGGCGAGGTCGAAGGTGAGTAGGTAGAGGCCGCGCTGGTAGGCGGAGAACATGGCGTCCGGCCCGCTCATGTCCTCCGGCGCGACCGGCTCGACGGGAACCGTCGCCGGGTCGACCGAAAGCCCCGGCCCCTCGAATCCGCGCATCGCCGGCACGGCGGCCGGATCGGAGCGCCCGGCCGGCTCGACCGCGACGGCCGCGCTCACGCCCGCGAGGACAGCCAGCCCGGCCGCGAGGGCCGAGGCGCGGGCCGTGCGGAGCGGTGCCGGACCCGGCCTCACGCGAGCCGCTCCGGCGTGTGGGCCTCGATCAGCCGCGCCGCCTCGACGAGCGCGGCGGCGGGCCCGGCCTCATGCGCCCAGACCGCGTCCCGCAACCCCACGAAGTCCGCCCCCGTGCGGGCGACCTCCGCCACCGAGGCGAGGTCGGCGCCGGCCAGGCAGACGCAGGGCGTCTCGAACAGCGGCATCCACCACCCGGCGAGTTCCAGCGACTTCGGATGGGCCTCCGGATCCTCGGGGCGATCGATCATGCCGAAGAAGACGTAGTCGGCCCCGGTCTCCGCCGCCGCCATGGCGTCGTGGCGTGTCTTCAGGCCGCCGGCGCCGACGATGCTGCGCGGCCGGAAAGCCTCGACCGCCTGCTTCAGTTCGGCGAGCGAGCCGTCCACATGGACGCCGTCGGCCTTGGCCCGGCCCGCCGCGCGGGTGTCGTTGCGGACGAGCACGGCGGCGTCGTGGCGCTGGCCGATCGGGGTCAGCACCTCGGCGACCCGTTGCAGCGCCATGTCGGAGAGGCCGAGCGGCGCCACGAGCAGCGAAGCCACCGGCACGGCGCCGAGCGCCTCGTCGAGCAGGGCCGGGAATGTCGCGAGGTCGATCGCGGCGGGCGTCACCAGGTACAGGCGGGACAAGGGTCTCTCCGACGGCCTTCGCCCGCGCCGGACGCGTCCGGGCGGGGCGCCCGGGATGTGAGCCGCAATTCGGGCGGGGCTGTGACGGGTCGGATGCCACGGGCCGGGCCGGGCCGCAAGGCCCCGGCCGCCCGGGTCACTTGCGCAGGATCTCGACGCCCGGCAGCGGCTTGCCCTCCAGCCACTCCAGGAAGGCGCCGCCCGCGGTCGACACGTAGGTGAAGTCGCCCGCCACCCCGGCATGGTTCAGCGCCGCGACCGTGTCGCCGCCGCCCGCGACCGTCAGGAGGCCCGCCGACTTCGTCCGCCCGGCCGCGTGTTTCGCCGCCGCCACGGTGGCACGGTCGAAGGGCTCGATTTCGAAGGCCCCGAGCGGTCCGTTCCAGACGAGTGTCCGGGCGCCGTCGATCCGGTTGGCGATGGTGGCGACCGTCTTCGGCCCGACGTCCAGGATCATGGCGTCGGACGGGATCCGGTCGACCGGCACGATCTCGCTCTCCGCCCCGGCCTTGAACGCGCGCGCCACCACCGCGTCGACCGGCAGCACGATCTCGCAGCGCGCCTGCCGGGCCTTGGTGATGATCCGCCGGGCCGTGTCGGCGAGGTCGTGCTCGCACAGCGACTTCCCCACGTCCGTCCCCTGGGCGGCCAGGAACGTGTTGGCCATGCCGCCGCCGATCACCAGGATGTCGACCTTGGTGACGAGGTTCTCCAGGAGGTCGATCTTGGACGACACCTTGGCGCCGCCGACGACCGCCAGGACAGGGCGCTGCGGCTTGCCCAGCGCCGACTCGAGCGCCTCGATCTCCTGCTGCATGCAACGGCCCGCGTAGGCCGGCAGCACCCGGGCGAGGCCCTCCGTGGAGGCATGCGCGCGGTGGGCCGTCGCGAAGGCGTCGTTGACGTAGAGGTCGCCGAGCTTGGCCAACGCGGCCGTGAAGGCAGGGTCGTTCTTCTCCTCGCCCTTGTGGAAGCGGGTGTTCTCCAGAAGCAGGACGTCGCCGTCCTTCATGCCCGCCACCGCGGCCTCCGCGACGGCACCCACGCAGTCCGGCGCGAAGGCAACGGGCCGGCCGACCCGCGCCGCGACATCGCCGACGATCTGCTGCAGCGAGTACTTCGCCTCCGGCCCGTCCTTGGGGCGGCCGAAATGGGCGAGCAGGATCACCTTGCCGCCCTTGTCGGCGATCTCCCGGATCGTCGGCACGACCGCCCGGATGCGCGTGTCGTCCGAGACCGCGCCGCCCTCCATGGGCACGTTCAGGTCGACGCGGGTCAGGACGCGCTTGCCGGCCACGGCCGCGTCGTCGAGGGTCTTGAAGGCGCTCATGGGTCGGTCCCCGAAGGCGTGAACGGATCCGAAGAGGGCGGCCCCGCTCGCGAAGAGCCGGCCGCCCCCGAAGTTGGCTATGCGGGACGCGGTCGGCTCAGAGCAGCTTGCCCATCGCCACCGCGGTGTCCGACATGCGGTTCGAGAAGCCCCACTCGTTGTCGTACCAGGACATGATGCGCACGAGCGTGCCGTCCATGACCTTGGTCTGGTCCATGTGGAAGATCGACGAGTGCGGGTCGTGGTTGAAGTCGATCGAGACGTTCGGGTCCGTCGTGTAGCCGAGGATGCCCTTGAGCTTGCCCTGGGCGGCGGCCTTGATGGCCTCGTTGATCTCCTGGACCGTGGTCGCGCGCTTGGCGACGAACTTCAGGTCGACCACGGAGACGTTCGGGGTCGGCACGCGGATCGCCACGCCGTCGAGCTTGCCCTTGAGTTCGGGCAGGACGAGGCCGACCGCCTTGGCGGCGCCGGTCGAGGTCGGGATCATGGACATGGCCGCGGCGCGGGCGCGGTAGAGGTCCTTGTGCATGGTGTCGAGCGTCGGCTGGTCGCCCGTGTAGGAGTGGATCGTCGTCATGAAGCCCTTCTCGATGCCGACGGCCTCGTTCAGCACCCAGGCGACCGGGGCGAGGCAGTTGGTCGTGCAGGACGCGTTCGAGATGACGACGTGGTCCTTCGTCAGCTTTTCGTGGTTGACGCCGTAGACGACCGTCATGTCGGCGCCGTCCGCCGGGGCGGAGACGATCACGCGCTTGGCGCCGGCGGCGAGATGCGCGGAGGCCTTCTCGCGCGACGTGAAGATGCCCGTGCACTCCAGCGCGATGTCGACGCCGAGGTCCTTGTGCGGCAGGGTCGCCGGATCCTTGATGGCGGTGACCTTGATCGGCCCGCGGCCGACGTCGATCGTGTCTCCGGACACCGTCACCGTGCCGGGGAAGCGGCCGTGCACCGAGTCGTAGCGCACCAGATGCGCGTTGGTTTCGACCGGGCCGAGGTCGTTGATCGCGACGACGTCGATGTCGGTGCGGCCGGACTCGACGATGGCGCGCAGGACGTTGCGACCGATCCGACCAAATCCGTTGATGGCAACGCGAACCGCCATTTCTTTCTCCTTCGAAGGTCTTTGCAGCCCGTATACCGGCGCGGGCGGAAGCCGGACCCCTGATAACAGGGGGGACCGGCAAGTCAATCAGGTTTCCCTGATGGCACCGATCAAATTGCTGCATTGCATTAAGAGAGCGAGACCCCGGCTCCGGACGGGCGCCGCAGCGGAAGGAACGTAGGCGCGCATCGGATCTGCGGCATTGACCGCGACTCCGGCCGGCACCTAGATTGGCGTCGGGCCTGCCGGATCGAGTCGAGAGGCAGGCCGGTCCGGTGCCTTTCGGGGGCGGGGGAGCCGGGCGCGGGTTCAGGGGGCGGTGATCCGAGAGTGAGTGGGCCATGAGTGGCGTGACGACGAGGGATCCGGCGGCGCCGGCCGCAGACGCGGCGCTGAGGCGGCTCGAACTCGCCCTCTCGGTCCTGGAGGCGGCGGTCGAGCGCAGGCTCGACGAGGACCGGTCCCTGGCCGGCCTCGAGGACGAACTGTCGCGCACCGGCGAGGACCGGTCGCGGCTCGCCCAGGACCTCGACCAGGAGCGGGCGCGGGCCGGACGGCTGGAGGACACCAACCGGGAGGTGTCGCGCCGCCTGGTCGCCGCGATGGAGTCGATCAGGTCGGTCCTGGAGGCGAACGGTGGCTGACCGGCCGCCGCGGGGAGAGGCGAGAGTGGCCCAAGTCAACGTCACGATCAGCGGCCGGGTCTACAGGATGGCTTGCGAGGACGGACAGGAGGCCCATCTGCACGGGCTCGCGGACCGGCTGGACCGGACCATCACGCACCTGAAGGAAACCTTCGGCGAAATCGGCGAGCAGCGCCTGATCGTCATGGCCGCCATCATGGCCATGGACGAGGCCGGGGAGGCCAAGCGCAAGGTCGCGGGCCTCGAGGGTGAGATCGAGCGGCTCCGCCAGTCGGTCGGCGATGGCGAGGCCCGGCGCGCTGAGGTCGACCGGGCGGTCGCCGACAAGCTCGACCTCGCGGCGAAGCGCATCGAGACCATCGCGGCCACGCTCGTCTCCGGCCGGCCCTCCAACTGAACGGACGGCGCCGAAGGCCGCTCCGCTGCCGGCGCCGTACAATCCGCCAAACGCGCCCTATGCAGCCGCGCCGGCGCCCCCTATATTCGGTTCTGGCGAGGCTGCGCGGCGCGACAGGATACTGAATCCCCGGGGCCTTAACGATCTCAACGGGAGCTGTCCCTGCTCGGACCCGTGGGTCCCTGCACACGGCGCCCACCTACGCTGTAGGTTCCCGGGATCGTTACATCCATCGGCCGATGCGGCTTCGCCAATCTCCCCCGCTCCATGGCACGTTCCATGCCCGACCCGGCCTCCGGTCAGGTTGCGCCACGCCGGTTCGCTGGCTTCGGCCGGCGTAGACCTGCGAAGGGGGCGAAGTCGAACACCCGGGCCGCCACCGGATCGAGCCTCGAACGGAGCGCCTCCGCGGCCACGAAGGCGATCGGCGCGAGCACGACCCCCGCCAGCGCGTCGACCAGATAGTGGCCGCCCATCGGGATGGTCGCGGGAATCATGCAGAGATTGATCAGGAGAACGGGCCAGAAGAGCAGCGGCAGGTGGCGCAACGCGATGCTGACCAGCACGCCGCCGGCCGCGTGCATGGACGGAAAGCTGATCATGCCGCGGAACTGCTCGCCCCCGATCCGGACCGCGGGATCGCCGTGCATGCGCCGCATCGCATCGACCGGCGTGAGGCCGACCGGGTCGATGTTCGGGTAGTCGCGCGCGAAGTCGAGGGATACGGCAATGCCGAAGGCCGGGAAGGCGGCGCAGATGGCGGAGGCCACCAGGCAGCAGAGCAGGAAGGCCAGGAAGAAGCGGTCCACATCGGCGGGCCGGGCCCAGATCAGCAGAACGAAGGCCGTCCCGATCAGTTGGAACCGGTAGGTCTGGTAGGCGTAGCGGAAAGCCGCCTCCGCCCAGGCTTCCCCGTTGACCCAGGACAGGAAGGCCGCAGGGTCGAACCCCAGCGACCGGTCGGCGGCCAGGAGCATCGCGTCGATCGGGTCCGACGATACGGCAATGGCCTGGTGGCTGACATAGAGAACGACGATCAGGGCCATGTAGGTCATCACGAGGCAGTCGGCGGCTCCGACCAGCCGCGGCACCCCGGGCGCGACGAGCGCAGCCACCGTGCGGGCGATGAACAGGTAGGCGGCGATCAGGAAGTAGCCGGGCATGAAGTCGAAGCGCTTGAAAACGGCAAGATCGACGGCCATGGACGCGAGACCCGTGACCATGACGATGAGCAGAGAGACCCGTATCGATCCGAAGGCGTGCATGGCCGCGTTCCCTTTCGGGAGCCGATCCTCGGCGGCAGGCCTTGCAATCGAGTGAATCTTAGGTTGTATTCCAATGTATTCAATCTCCTGATATGTATGTCGCGGCCCTAGACCTTGGGGACCATGGGGGCCGGGAGGCGGGCCGGCTTCCAATGGAGGGGTGCTCCGGGCTACAAGCCGGGACAGCCGCTTCGCGCCGCGCCCAACGGGAGCGGCCATAATCGGAGATGCGGACGACATGCGGAATTCCTCGGCCCAGAGCGTGAAGGCCGATCTCAGAGCCGGGGCGCTGGCGCGACGCGGCGCGATCGCTGATGCCGAGAAGACGGCCGCCGCCGAGCGCATCGCGGCCGCCATCGAGGGGCTGCCGTTGCCGGCCGGGGCCCTCGTCTCCGGCTTCCTGCCGATCCGCGGCGAGGTCGATCCGCGGCCGGCGCTGGAGCGACTCGCCGCGCGCCACCACCCGCTCTGCCTGCCGGTCGTCCTGGAGGACAGGACCACCATGGTGTTCCGCGCCTGGAAGCCCGGGGACGCCCTGGTGCCGTCGAGCTTCGGGCTGTCGGTGCCGGTCCCGGAGGCGCCCGTGGTCGAGCCGTCCGTGATGCTGGTCCCGCTCGCCGCCTTCGATCGGCGCGGCTACCGCATCGGCTACGGCAAGGGCCACTACGACCGCGCCATCGAGCGGCTCGCCGGGCGCGGACCCCTTCTGGAGATCGGCATCGCCTTCGCGTGCCAGGAGATCGAGCACGTGCCGGCCGAGCCGCACGACCGGCCCATGCAGGTCGTCGTCACCGAGGAGGGCGCGATCCCCTGCAGGAGGGACGCATGAGGCTCCTGTTCCTCGGCGACATCGTCGGCCGCACGGGCCGGGCCGCCGTCACGGCCCGGCTGCCGGGCCTCGTCGAGCGCTACCGCCTCGACTTCGTGGTCATCAACGGCGAGAACAGCGCCGGCGGCTTCGGGATCACCGAGGAGATCTGCCAGGACGTGCTCGACGCCGGCGCGGACGTTGTCACGCTCGGCAACCATTCCTGGGACCAGCGCGAGGCCCTCGTCTTCATCGAGCGGCAGCCCCGGCTGCTCAGGCCCCTCAACTATCCGCCGGGCACGCCCGGCCGCGGCGCCAATCTCTACGTGGCGCGCAACGGCGCCCGCGTGCTCGTCATGAACGTCATGGGGCGCGTCTTCATGGACGCGCTCGACGACCCCTTCGCGGCGATCGCCCGCGAACTCGACGCCTGTCCCCTCGGCGAGCAGTGCGATGCCGTCGTGATCGACTTCCACGCGGAGGCGACGAGCGAGAAGCAGGCCGTCGGCCACTTCTTCGACGGTCGCGCCAGCCTGGTCGTCGGCACCCACACCCACGTGCCGACCGCCGACTGGATGATCCTGCCGGGCGGCACCGCCTACATGAGCGACGCCGGCATGTGCGGCGACTACGACTCCGTGCTCGGCATGGACAAGGAGGAGCCGCTGCAGCGCTTCACCACCAAGATTCCGCGCGGCCGCTTCGAGCCGGCCGGCGGCGAGGCGACGCTGTCGGGCATCTGCGTGGACATCGACGAGATGACCGGCCTCGCCGCCGCGGTCGCGCCGATCCGGATCGGCGGCCGGCTCGCGCCGGCCCTGCCCGCGATCTGGGACTGACCGGGCCGCGGCCACCGCAGTCCCTCCGTCACCGATTCGTCAGCCGGTTTCGGGTATCGAGCCGCTGCGCCCCGCCGGCGCCGCCGAGACCCACGAGGGCGCCGATGCAGCAGACCGCGACCACCGACCGACCCGCGATCGCCCCGCCCGACGAGCACGCACGCCTGAGGCGGCTGCAGAAGCGGCGCAAGCTCGCCCTGGCCCTCGCGTCCGTCCTGCTGTTCGGGCTCCTCGCCTTCGTGAGCTCGCCGGACTGGTTCGGCGGCCTCTGGCACGAGGGCGTGGAACTCCTCGGCCTGGTCCTGATCGGCGTCGCCATCGTGGGGCGGGTCTGGTGCACGCTCTACATCGGCGGGCGCAAGGCCGCCGAGGTGGTCGACACGGGCCCCTACTCGATCAGCCGGAACCCGCTCTACCTGTTCTCCTTCGTGGGCTCCTTCGGCATCGGCGCCGCCACCGGCAGCCTCGTGGCCGCCGTCCTGGTGACCGCCATGGTCGTCGCCGTCTTCACCGTGGTGGTGAAGGGCGAGGAGCGGTCGCTCGCCGCGCTCTTCGGCCCGGCCTACGCGGACTACTGCCGGCGCGTGCCCCGCTTCGGCCCGGCCTTCTCGCTCTGGCGCGACATGGAGACCGTGACCGTGCAGCCCCGGCTCCTGTGGCACACGCTGCGGGACGGACTGGTGTTCTTCCTGGTGGTGCCGCTCTTCGAGTTCGTCGACCTCCTGCAGGCCAAGGGCATGCTGGTGCCGGTCCTGGTCCTGCCGTGACCGGTCAGGACCCGACCGCGCCCAGCGCCAGCGCGCCCGTCTCGAACTGCAGGCGGGCGAGGCGCCCGTAGAGGCCGCCGCGGCGCACGAGCACGTCGTGCGTGCCCTCCTCGACGAGCCGGCCCTGGTCGAGCACCAGGATCCGGTCGCATTCCAGGACGGTCGCGAGCCGGTGGGCGATCACGATGGTGGTCCGTCCCTCCATCAGGTGCTCCAGCGCGGTCTGCACCAGCGTCTCGGATTCCGCGTCGAGCGCGCTCGTCGCCTCGTCGAGGAGCAGCACGGGCGCGTCCTTGAGGATCGCCCGCGCGATCGCGATGCGCTGCCGCTGGCCGCCCGACAGGGTGACGCCTCGCTCGCCGACGAGCGTGCCGTAGCGGTCCGGCAGGCCGGCCACGAAGTCGTCGACCAGGGCCGCGCGCGCGGCTGCCACGACCTCCTCGTCGGTCGCGTCCGGCCGGCCGAAGCGGATGTTCTCCATGACGGTGCCGGCGAGGATCACCGTGTCCTGCGGCACGATCGCCACGTGCCGGCGGACCTCGAGCGGGTCGGCCTCACGCACGTCCACCCCGTCGAGCAGGACCCGGCCGGCGGTCGGGTCGTAGAAGCGCAGGAGCAGGTGGAAGACGGTCGACTTGCCGGCGCCCGAGGGGCCGACCAGCGCCACCTTCTCGCCCGGGGCGACCGCGACCGAGAAGCCGGAGAGGACCGGCCGGTCCGGGGCGCCCGGATACGCGAAGGCCACATCCTCGAACGCGACCGCGCCGCGCCGGATCTGCGGCAGGGGCACGGGGTTCGCCGGCGCCTTGACGCTCGGCTCGATGGCCAGGAGCTCGGTCAGCCGCTCGGCGGCCCCGGAGGCTTGGCTGATCTCGCCCCAGACCTGGCTGAGCTCCCCGAGCGCGCCCGCCGCGAACACGGAGTAGAGCACGAACTGCGACAGCGCCCCCGGCGTCAGCCGTCCTTCGAGAACGTCGGTGGCGCCGATCCAGAGCACGGTCACGACGCTGCCGAACACCATGAAGATGGCGATCGCGGTCAGGAGCGAGCGGGCGGCCGTCGACGACCGGGCCGCCTCGAATGCGCGTTCCACGCCGGAGCGGTAGCGGCCGACCGCCTGGTCCTCGTTGGTGAAGGCCTGGACCTGGCGGATCGCCCCGATCGATTCCGAGGCGTACGCGGAGGCGTCGGCGAGCGTGTCCTGGGCGAGCCGCGACTTGCGGCGCACCTGGCGGCCGAAGGCGACGAGCGGCAGGACGATGAACGGAATGGCCAGGAGGACGAGGCCGGACAGGCGCGGGCTCGTCACCACCATCATGGCGGTCGCCCCGAGGAAGAGGACGAGATTGCGCAGCGCCACCGACGCCGAGGAGCCGACCGCCGACTTCACCTGCGTGGTGTCGGCGGTCAGGCGCGACACGATCTCGCCGGAGAGCGACCGGTCGAAGAAGTCGGCCGAGAGCCGCATCACATGGGCGTAGACGTCGCCGCGCAGATCCGCGACGACGCGCTCGCCGATCCAGGTGACGAGGTAGTAGCGGGCCGAGCTCGCCAGCGCCAGGGCGGCCGCGACGGCGACCAGCATCAGGAAGTAGCGGTCGATCAGGCCGGCGTCCGAGCCGGTGAAGCCGTGGTCGATCATCCGGCGGACGGCGAGCGGCACGGCGAGCGTCGCGGTCGCGGCGGCCACGAGGGCGATGAGGGCCGCGGCGACGCGTCCCCTGTAGCGGCCGAGATAGGGGACGAGCGCGGCGAGCGGGCGGACGGTGCGCGTGCGCCCCGGACCCTTGCCTGCTTCCACGTCGGCGGCCGTCGTCCTGCGTGCCAAAGTCTCTCTCCCTCTCGCCGGTGACGTCTTGGCGCGAACCGGCCGCCGGATCAAGTCGCGTCCGGCTCGGCGATGTTGCGTATGACGTGGGGGCGCCCCCGCAAAGGTCCGCGCCCGCGCCCGTTTTCCGCCGCGCCGTCCGTCTTGCCCCCGCGGACGGCTTCCGCTATAGGGACGCCCGACAGGATCGAGGGGCTGCGGGCCGGACGGCGCGCGGCCCTGGTCACTTGAGGGGAGGGCACTTCCCTCGGACGGTCCGGCGAGGATCAGGCGGGCCGCGGCATCCGGCCCCGCGCGAGGGACAAGGCCATGAAAGCGAACATCCACCCCGATTACCACGTCATCAAGGTCGTCATGACCGATGGCACCGAGTACGAGACCCGCTCGACCTACGGCAAGGCCGGCGACACGCTCAACCTCGACATCGACCCCAAGTCGCACCCGGCCTGGACCGGCGGAAACCAGCAGCTCCTCGACCGCGGTGGACGCATCTCCAAGTTCAAGGACAAGTTCAAGGGCTTCGGCCTCTGATCTAGCCTTGCGCCGCCGCCCCCGACGGGCGCGGCGACGGAACAGCGTCTCGAGCCCGTGCCGCCCCGGCGCGGGCTCGCTGCTTTTCCGCCGAGCTGTCCCGCGGTTGTCATCCCGGCCATCGAGCCGGCAACTGTAGCCGAGGCGCGCCCTCTCCTCCGCGTTCCCGGCCGGAGCGAAGCGGAAGGCCGGGATCCAGCGCCCTCAACCGGCCGCAGTGCTGCGGATCGAGGCCCGCGCTGGGCCCGGATCTGCGGCGCCTTCGCGCCTTGTCCGGGGATGCGGGTTGGGCGGTCACCGTCCACGTGTACGGCCGCAGGGGGTGTGCACGACCCCTGTCCCCGGCTCGATATCCGGGGTGACACGCGCGGGGAGAAACGTGCCAAATTCGGTCTGGCCGTCCCTGAGACGTCCAGTCCGGCCGAACCGTCAGCTTCCCGAGCCGAAAACCTGGTTGAGCTTGCCGAGCTGAGCGGCGACGGGGTTGACCGGGGTCTCGACCGGCCTCTCTTCGCGGCCGTAGATGGCGGCGTCCAGCTTGCGGATGCGCTCCTGGAGGCGGATGGAGCGCTCGATCAGGGCCTTGAGAAGCTCCGGCATCTCCTCCCAGCCCGGGCCCGAGCGGGTCGACGCGGGGCCGTCGATGCGCACCTTGGACTTTTCCTGGCCCGCCTGCGCCTGGGTCATCTCGCCCTCGTTGACGGCACGCTGGAGCAGGAGCCAGGAGGCGAGCTGCATCAGGCGGGTCGTCAGCCGCATCGATTCCGTGGCGTAGACCAGCGATCCCGTCCGGGTCAGCTCGCGTGATTCGGCGCGGCCCGGTCCGTCCAGATAGGCCGCTGTCTCCTCGACGAGCCCCATGCCTTCCCGGAAGAGGGTCCGGAACGTCTCCGACCCGGCGAAGCGCGCCGCGAAATCGATCGTGTCGGGTGTCTCGTCTCGTTCGGACTGTCCGTCGCGGGTCATTCGGCGCCTCCGGTGGCATTCTGTAACGCGTCGCCGCGTTTCGCAACACGGGCGGTTCCAGGGGGACTTAGCAGGACCGGTGCCAGGACCGGAGACCGCCCGCGTCGTCGTCCACCATAATCCACGGCAGGGTTAACGAACCGCCCCGCAGCGTTCCCCAACGAGAGGGCCGCCGGAAAAAAACGAGCCGTGACGGGCACGGCTCGGCGAGAAAGTACAGGGAGGCGTCAAAAGAGTGGATAGGAGCCACTCGGGTCCAGGAGACTGGACGCCCCGAACCTGCCACGGAAACCTTAACGACCGGTTAACACGCGTCCCGACCGGGGCCGACCTGCCCCGAATCGGGACAGGCGGCCCGCCCCGCCGCCGATCCCGCCACGAGCCGTTAACGGTCCCGCGCTACCGCACCGGCATGAACGCGGCCTGAACGTCGGCTTAAGGCGGAATAAAGCCGAATTTGAATAGTCTGCCTGTCGAGCCCCACAACCGGACGAGTGTTTCCCATGAGCCCCGCCTCCGCCCGCACCGATGAACTTCTCGCCAAGTCCAAGCTGACCGTCGGCGAGATCACCGAGATCGTCGCCGAGCGGGTCGCCAAGCTGCCGAGCGTCCGCACCGTTTCTGTCGAGGACGTCGGCGAGATCTCGGTCGACCTCGTCGGCGGCAAGCGCATCGAGGTCCAGACCCTGCCGGTCGCCCACGCGTTCAACGAATCCATGGCGACCCGCCGCGTCGCCCTCGACCAGCTCCTCGAGCGCTGCGCCTGACGGGCGGGGCGCCGGCCAGCCGCGCGCCGGAAGGGATGGCGCGCCGGCCCGCCTTCCCGGTATGACGGCGGCCATCCGCCCGCCGTTCCGAGGAGCAGAGCATGCCGACCTTCACCCGCGCCGACCTCGCCGACCTGGGCGCCATCCTGCGCGAGGCGGCCGACGTCGAGATCCTGCCCCGCTTCCGCCGGCTGGAGACCGCCGACGTCTCCACCAAGGCCGGCCCGCACGACCTCGTCACGATCGCCGACCAGGCCGCCGAGCGCCTGATCGCCGCCCGCCTCGCCGACCGCTTCCCGGCCGCCCTGATGGTGGGCGAGGAGAGCGCCGCGCTCGACCCGGACCTGCCCGCCCGCCTCGGCGGCTCGGACTTCGCCATCACGGTCGACCCGATCGACGGGACCTTCAACTACGCCAACGGCGTGCCGCTCTTCGGCGTCATGGCCGGGGTGGTGATCGGCGGCCGGATCGTCGCCGGCGCCATCTACGATCCCTTCGGCCGGGACTTCGCCTATGCGCTCGCGGGCGGCGGCGCCTGGTTCGAGGACGAGTCGGGCCGCACCCGGCCGATGCGCGTGGCCGCGCCCGCCGAACTCGGCCTGATGCACGGCGCGCTGTCCTGGAACTATCTCTCCGAGCCGCAGCGCAGCCGGGTCGCCGCGCGCATGCCCAGGCTCTGGGGCAGCTACGGCTACCGCTGCGCCGCCCACGAATATCGCCTGATCGCCTCGGGCGGCGGCCATCTCGCGCTCTACGGCAAGCTGATGCCCTGGGATCACGTCCCCGGCTGGCTGATCCACCAGGAGGCGGGCGGCTACTCCGCCACCGCGGACGGCCGGCCCTACGACCCCGCCCGCACGGACGGCAGCCTGCTGCTCGCCCCCGACGAGGCGAGCTGGCGCCTCGTCCGCGACACGCTGTTCGGCTGAGGGGACGGGCCGTCCCGGCCCCTAGACCCCGATCCCGCGCGCCCGGATCGCCTGCTCGATCTCATCCAGGATCGCCGGGTCGTCGATGGTGGCCGGCATGTTCCAGGTCTCGTGGTCGGCGATCTTCTGCATGGTGCCGCGCAGGATCTTGCCCGAGCGCGTCTTCGGCAGCCGGTCGACCGTGATGGCGAGCTTGAAGGCCGCGACCGCGCCGATCTTCTCGCGCACCAGCCCGATCAGTTCCTTCTCGATCGTGGCGTGGTCCTTGGTGACGCCCGCCTTCAGGACCACGAAGCCACAGGGGCTCTGCCCCTTCATCGCGTCGTGGATGCCGATCACCGCGCATTCGGCCACGTCCGGATGGGAGGCGAGCACCTCCTCCATGCCGCCGGTCGAGAGCCGGTGCCCGGCGACGTTGATGATGTCGTCGGTGCGCGCCATGATGAAGAGGTAGCCGTCCTCGTCCATGATGCCGGCGTCGGCGGTCTTGTAGTAGCCGGGGAACTCGGCGAGGTAGGAGGAGCGGAAGCGCTCGTCCGCATGCCACAGCGTCGGCAGGCAGGCCGGCGGCAGCGGCAGCTTGACGACCACATTGCCGAGCGTGCCCGGCGCCACCGCATGGCCGGCGTCGTCCAGGATCTGCACGTCGTAGCCCGGCATGGCGACCGTCGGCGAGCCGTACTTGACCGGCAGGATGCCGAGCCCGACCGGATTGCCGGCGATCGCCCAGGCGGTCTCGGTCTGCCACCAGTGGTCGACGACCGGCACCTTCAGCATGCGCTCGGCCCACTGCACCGTGTCCGGGTCCGCCCGCTCGCCGGCGAGGAACAGCGTGCGCAGCGCGGAGAGATCGTACTTGCCGATGAAGGTGCCGTTCGGGTCCTCCTTCTTGATCGCCCGGAAGGCCGTGGGCGCCGTGAAGAAGGCCGCGACCTTGTTTTCCGAGATGACCCGCCAGAAGGTCCCCGGGTCGGGCGTGCCGACCGGCTTGCCCTCGAACACGATCGTGGTGGCGCCGTGGAGCAGCGGCCCGTACACGATGTAGCTGTGCCCGACCACCCAGCCGACGTCCGAGGCCGCCCAGTAGACCTCGCCCGGCTCGACCCCGTAGAGGTTCTTCATCGACCAGGCGAGCGCCACCATGTGGCCGCCGTTGTCGCGCACCACGCCCTTCGGCTGCCCGGTCGTGCCGGACGTGTAGAGGATGTAGAGCGGGTCGGTCGCCTTGACGGGCACGCAGGGGACGCTGCGCCCGGCGCGCGCCTCCATGGCCTGGCCGAGGTCATGGTCCCGGCCGGGCTGGAGCGTGGCGGCGACCTGCGGCCGCTGCAGCACGAAGACGCTCGACGGCTTGTGGGCAGCGATCTCGATCGCCTCGTCGAGGAGCGGCTTGTAGGCGATGACGCGCGACGGCTCGATGCCGCAGGAGGCGGACACGATAGCCTTCGGCTTGGCGTCGTCGATCCGGGTGGCGAGTTCGCGCGGCGCGAAGCCGCCGAACACCACCGAGTGGATGGCGCCGAGCCGGGCACAGGCGAGCATCGCGACCACCGCCTCCGGCACCATCGGCATGTAGACGATGACGACGTCGCCCTTGCCCACCCCGACGTCGGCGAGCGCGCCGGCGAGCGCCTGCACCTTGCCGAGCAGCTCCGCATAGGTGATCCGCGCCTTCACGCCCGTCACCGGGCTGTCGTAGACGATCGCGGCCTGCTCGCCCCGGCCCCGCTCGACGTGCCGGTCGACCGCGTTGTAGCAGGTGTTGCACTCCGCCCCGACGAACCACCGCCCGTACACGCCGGCGGCCGGGTCGAACACCTTGTCCCAGGGCTTCGACCAGTCGATCGCCTTCGCGGCATCCGCCCAGAACCCTTCCGGGTCCGATTTCCACGCGCCATAGACCTCGGCGTAGCGGCTCGTCATCGGATCCTCCCTGGTGATCGCCTTCTTGGGGACGACGGTAACCGCCACACTTCTCCGCTTCCAGCCCGGCGCCCGCAATCCGACGTTAGAAGTAAGGGAAGCCGCGGTTCATTAGGGGGTGGCGCGGATCGACGGGAGGCTTTCGAGTTCCACAGTAAGGGACATGATAAATGCCTCGTGGTCCGGCGCTCCTTGTGCCATTCCTATCCATCCACGAGTCAAGACAGAAGCCAATGCTGAAAAACTATCTCCAATTTCGTTAACGTGTACTAGCTTAAGCGCATCTGATGGGACTATGTTCTTGCCTTCTACCAGTTCGAAAAAGAACACATGAGGATCGGACGCATTGATTCGGGGCGTTCCGTGAGCCAATCGATTGCGAGCTGAAGAGTACTTCTTCGCCTTACTGTGTCCGGACCTCACAAATTTGAGAATGGTCGGCGCACAATCTGATGACTCGAATCCAGCTCTCAGCATATCGAGTCTCCCATTGAATGACCGGGATGAGAAAAAGATCGAACGAGCTGCATTTACCTTTAATCCCGTTACATAAGCAAACCAGTCGGACAAGCGATCTTCAACGTTTGCCCAGGCCATCATCGCGCGCCCATAGCATTCATAAAACTCTCGTGAGACCCGCGTAGACTCTGCTCGATGGTGGTCGCCGAAGATTTCCATTTTCACAGCCTGGGTTCAGTTGAACTCTGCCTCGCAGGATCATTGAAAAGCAGACAAGGTGCTAGGCTCGGATTGTTAACAAGGGTGAGGACGGGTAGTGATCAGCGCGTCGTCGATCATTCCGGGCCGCGCCGTGACCGAATCCGCCCTCTTCTACCTGGCCGCGATCCCGTCCGCCTTCATGGTCGGCGCCTCCAAGGGGGGCCTTCCGATGGTCGGGCTGCTCGGCGTGCCCGTGCTGGCGCTGGCGATCTCGCCCGTGCAGGCGGCCGGCCTGCTCCTGCCGATCTACGTGGTCTCCGACATCTTCGGCCTCTACGTCTACCGCCGTCATTTCGACCGGCGGAATCTCGCGATCCTGGTCCCCTCGGCGATCCTCGGCATCATGATCGGCTGGGCGACCGCGTCCTTCGTCACCGACAAGGCCGTCACCCTGATGGTCGGCCTCATCGGCCTCGCCTTCTGCCTCGACCGCTGGTTCCGTCCTGCCGCGCAGGAGAAGAAGCCGGCCGACGTGCCGCGCGGCGTCTTCTGGGGCGCGCTCACCGGCTTCACGAGCTTCGTCTCCCACGCCGGCGCGCCGCCCTACCAGTGGTACGTGCTGCCACAGCGCCTCGACAAGCTCGTCTACGCCGGCACGTCCACCATCGCCTTCGCGGTGATCAACGCGGTCAAGCTCATCCCCTACTGGGCGCTCGGCCAGCTCAACCCGGACAATCTCGCCACCTCCGTGACCCTCTTCCCCGTCGCCATCGCGGCCACCTTCGTGGGCGCCCGCCTCGTTCGCATGATTCCCGAGGGCCCCTTCTACCGCCTGATCGAGATCGGCCTCCTCCTCGTCTCCCTCAAGCTCCTCTGGGACGGGCTGAAGTAAGGGTGCCGCCGGCCCGGGCGCTGCACCGGAGGGGGGCGGTGCCTTCCGGCGCCGACCTTTCTCCGCTTCGATCCGGTCGTGGGGAACGGCCGTGGCCTGAACTTTCCCCCGCAGCGCGGCGCGACCCGCCCCGATCACGCCCGCCGGACCCGCTTGAAACGAGAGCGGCGCCCCGGGGGCCGGACGGGGACGCATTTTCCCCGGGAGGCCGTCGTCACGACCGCGTGATGCCTCGACCGGAGAGGCGCCGGCCGGCATGGTCTGGGCCAAATCTTGGTTCAGGGAGCCCGCCCATGTCGATCACCCGTCGCATTCTCATCGCCGCCGGCCTGGCGGCCGGCCTTCTCGCCGCCGCGCCGGTCTCCGCCGCGGAGGCGCCGAAGGAGATCCGCATCGACTGGGCGACCTACAACCCGGTCTCGCTGATCCTCAAGGACAAGAAGATCCTCGAGCAGGAATTCGCCAAGGACGGCATCACGATCCGCTGGGTGCAGTCGGCCGGCTCCAACAAGGCGCTCGAGTTCCTGAACGCCGGGTCGCTCGACTTCGGCTCGACGGCGGGCGCCGCGGCCCTGCTCGGCAAGATCAACGGCAATCCGATCAAGTCCATCTACGTCTATTCGCGCCCGGAATGGACCGCGCTGGTGACGCGCCCGGAGACAGGGATCGCCAAGCCGGCGGACCTCAAGGGCAAGTCCGTGGCGGTCACCCGCGGCACGGACCCGCACATCTTCCTGGTGCGCGCGCTCGCGGAGGCGGGGCTGACCGAGAAGGACGTGAAGCTGGTGCTCCTGCAGCACGCGGACGGCCGCCTCGCCCTGCAGCGCGGCGACGTCGACGCCTGGGCGGGGCTCGACCCGATCATGGCCTCCGCGGAGGTCGAGAACGGCGCCAAGCTCTTCTACCGCAAGCCCGAGGCGAACACCTGGGGCATCCTCAACACGCGCGAGGAGTTCGCCAAGGACCATCCGGAGATCGTGGCCCGGGTGATCGCCGGCTACGAGAAGGCCCGGGCGATCGCGCTCGCCGACAAGGCGACCCTGACCGCCTCGCTGGTCGCCGCCACCAAGCTCCCCGATACCGTGATCGCCCGCCAATTGGAGCGGACCGAGCTCACGCATTCCCGGATCGGCGCCGCGCAGCGCGACTCCATCGTCGCGGCGGGGCTGGCCCTGCAGGAGGCCGGCGTTATAAAGACGGACGTCGACGTCCGGAAGACGGTCGCCGACCTGATCGACGAACGCTTCGGCGGCGCCGGACAGTAAGGGGTTCGGCGAGGTCGTCGGGGGTTCGATGCGAGGTCGGGTGGGCGAGCGCGGTCCGGGTCTCCGGACGGGGAGGACGCCGTGACGGTGGCCGAGACCTCGTCGCCGGCCGCCGCCGCCCCGCGCGGGCCCCGTCTCCTCCCCTCCCCGCGGCTCGTCGCCGGGCTCGTGCTGCCGGTCCTGCTGGCGATCGGCTGGGAGGCCGCGGTCCGCCTCGGCTGGTCGAGCGGTCGCCTGATGCCGCCGCCGAGCCGCATCTTCGCCACCCTGGCGGAGCTGTGGGGCTCGGGCGAGCTGACGCGCCACATCGCCGCGACCACCCTCAGGGTGGCGGCCGGCTTCGGGCTCGGCGTCCTGGCCGGCACGCTCGCCGGCGCCGTCACGGGCTATTCAGGCATCGCCCGGCGGCTCCTCGACCCGACGCTGCAGGGGCTGCGCTCCATCCCGTCGATCGCCTGGGTGCCCCTCTTCATCCTGTGGCTCGGGATCTTCGAGGAATCCAAGGTCGCGCTGATCGCCGTCGGGGTGTTCTTCCCGGTCTATCTCGGGGTCATGGGCGCGATCCTGTCGGTCGACCGCAAGATCGTCGAGGTCGGCCGGATCTTCCGGCTCTCCGGGCCGGCGCTGGTCCGGCGCATCCTGTTGCCCGCCATCCTGCCCGCCTACGTGCTGGCGCTGCGCTCGGGGCTGGGGCTCGGGTGGATGTTCGTGGTCGCGGCCGAGTTCATGGGTGCGTCGGAAGGGCTCGGCTATCTCTTGGTCGACGGCCAGCAGCTCGGCAAGCCGGACCAGATCGTCGCCGCGATCCTGTGCTTCGCCGTGCTCGGCAAGGTGACGGACGGGCTCCTGGCGGCCGGCTCCGCGCCGTTCCTGCGCTGGCAGGACAGCTTCCGGCGGGGAGACTGACATGCTTGCCATCGAGAGCGTCGGCCGCATCTACCCGAACGGGACGCGGGCGCTGGAGCGCGTGACGCTCACCGTCGGCCCCGGCGAGATCGTGGCGGTCGTGGGCGGCTCGGGCTGCGGCAAGAGCACCATGCTGCGGCTTGTCTCCGGCCTCGACCACGCGACCGAGGGGCGGATCGTGGTCGACGGCACCGTCATCGCCGAGCCGCATCCGGCCGTTGGGCTGGTCTTCCAGGAACCGCGGCTCCTGCCCTGGCTGACGGTCGCCGACAACGTCGGCTTCGGCCTCGCCGATCTGCCGCGGGAGGAGCGGGAGGCGCGCGTCGCCGCCGCGCTCGGCAAGGTCGGCCTCGCCGAGCATGCCCGGCGCTGGCCGCGGGAACTCTCGGGCGGGCAGGCGCAGCGCGTCGCCATCGCGCGGGCGCTCGTCGCACGGCCAACGGTGCTGCTCCTCGACGAGCCCTTCTCGGCGCTCGACGCCTTCACGCGGGCCGACCTGCAGGACCACCTGCTCGACCTCTGGGCCGACTCGCGGCCGACGCTCGTGCTCGTCACCCACGACATAGAGGAGGCGCTGGTGCTGGCCGACCGGGTCGTCGTGATGCGGCCGAAGCCGGGGCGGATCGCGGCGGAGTTCCCGGTCGAGCTGTCCCGCCCGCGCGACCGGCTGGCGCCGGAGTTCGAGGAGATGAAGCGGCGCGTCCTGCGCTCGCTCGACGAGACCCTGAGCCCGCGCCCGCGCGGCGAGGAACTCGCGCCCGCCGCCGCCATCTAGGCCCGGGCGCCACCGACCGGGGCGCCCCTGCCCTGCCGAGATCCACGAGGAGGAAACCATGGACGCCAACGAACTCCGGGCCATGCAGGCGCCGATCAAGGACAAGTACAAGACCGCGCCGGACGCGGCGAAGATCACCCTCAGGGCCAAAGGCTCGGTCGACGACCAGCATCTCGCCTGCAAGGTCGAGACCGGGCGGGCGCTCGCGATCGCGGGGCTGCATCCGGCGACGGGCGGCAGCGGGCAGGAGCTCTGCTCGGGGGACATGCTCCTGGAGGCGCTGGTCGCCTGCGCGGGCGTCACCCTCAAGGCGGTGGCGACCGCGCTGGAGATCCCGCTCCGCTCCGCCCATGTCTTCGCCGAGGGCGATCTCGACTTCCGCGGCACGCTCGGCGTCGCCAAGGACGCGGCGGTCGGGTTCGAGGCGATCCGGCTCCGGTTCGAGGTCGACACCGATGCGCCGCAGGAGAAGATCGACACGCTCCTGAAGCTCACGGAGCGCTATTGCGTCGTCTTCCAGACGATCAACAAGCGGCCTGAGCTCTCCGCCGGGATCGTCAACGTCGCGGCGGCCTGACGGGGCCTCCCGCGAGAGGCTCAGGCGGGCGTGATCGCCAGGGCGAGATCGGCCGCGAAGGGCGGCGTCTCGACCGCGAGACCGTAGGGGCCGGCCTCGGCGGCCCGCTCGCCCGCCGGCCGGCCCTCCCGCGTGTCCCAGGCGCGGACGCTGTAGCGGCCGGGCGCGAGTCCCGGCACGGCGAGGCGTGTGGAGACGGGCTCCGCGGCGGGATCGAGCGTCCCGTCGGGGCGGATCGTGTCGCGACGCAGGAGCCAGACGACCGCCTGCCGGTCGTCGCCGCACGCGAAGGCGGCGAGGCTGCGCCGGGAGAGGGCGATCTCGGCGTTGAGGTTGCGGCGGCGGAACGCCGGCCAGTCGATCAGCGGCAGGAAGTCGGCGAGCCCGCGCTGGGCCCGGCGCATGCCCGGGGTCAGGCGATGCACCTTGCGGTTCGGCCAGCGCATGCCGCCGCCGGCCGCCCCGGAGGCGAGGTGCGCCCACTGCATGTGGCGGAAGTACTCGTCGTCGAAGGGCTCCGGCAGGGTCCGGTGCTTGTCCTTGAAGGCGTGGATGGGCCCGTGCTCGGTGTCCAGGAAGGGCCGCGTATCGCGGATTTCGGCGAGCGCGACGCGCACGATCTCGCCCGTGTCGACCGCCGCCGCGACGGTGTCGCGCGGGTCGTCGATCGAGCCTTCGCGGTAGATGTGGATCGAAGCGAAGTCCATGTCGGGGTGGCGGAAGATCGGCTCCTCCAGGCCGAGGTGCGGGCGCCAGCGCAGCTCCGGCCCGAAGAGCGAGACGGTGACCGGATGGGTCCGGCCGTGCACCCGGCGCTCCACGGCGCGGACATGGGCGGCGAGGTCGGCCATGAAGGCGGCGAAGGGCTCGGCGGTGTCCTCGGCCTGGGCGGGGTGGATCTCGTTCCACAGGTCCCAGGCGAAGAGGGCGCCGCTGCCGCCCCAGCGGACGGCGGCGAATTCCAGCCGGCGCTTGATGGCGGCGCGGGTCTCGGGGCAGAGGAGCAGGCGCGAGGGGTGGTCGAGCGGGCCGCCGTTCGCCCGGTTCCAGGGGTGATGGGGCCAGCGGATCCAGGTCCAGAAGGTGTCGACCGGGGTCAGCAGGATGCGCAGGCCGTGGCGGGCGCAAAGCGCGAAGAGGTCGTCCCAGATGGCGACGATGCGGGGAACGAAGCGGCCGGCCGGACGCTCGATCGCCCAGCCGCGCTGGTGGGCGCATTCGAGCATGAGGCGGATGACGGTGACGCCCTCGGCGGCGAGGCCGGCGAGGTGGGCCTCGACGCCCGGCAGGTCGCGCCGGCCGGCGAGGCCGCGCAGGTCGACCCAGCTGATCGCCTCGTTGTGGCCGATCGGGGTGAAGGCGGCACCGGTCTCGTCGACGAAATAGGGCGCGCCGGGAGCCACATGGATCCACGGCAGGGCGGGCGGACGGGTCAGCATGGGGCGCGGGACTCTGGTGGCGGGGCTATGATCCCGTCGGAAGCGCGGCGCGGGCGGGAAGGTTCCGGCCTTGCGGGTCTGCGACCGCCCGGCCCGCCGCTCGACAGATCTGCGGAGGCCGGGTTGGCCGGCGTCCGTTGCATTTGATACGATCGGGGCGACCGGAAACCGCCGGACGGGCGCGCCAGGGAGGATCGGACTTGGACCGGAGCGAAAGCCTTGGGGCTGCCGGGGGACGGGATCTCGCCGCCTCCTTCGACCTGACCCGACTGCCGCCGAGCTTCTACGAGGACCCCTACCCCACCTACCGGGCGCTGCGGGAGCACGAGCCGGTGAAGCGGCTGCCGAACGGGGCGGTCTTCCTGTCGCGCTACCGCGACGTGCTACAGGTCTACAAGGACCCGAAGGTCTTCTCGTCGGACAAGAAGGTCGAGTTCAAGCCGAAGTACGGCGACAGCCCGCTCTACGAGCACCACACGACGAGCCTCGTCTTCAACGACCCGCCCCTGCACACGCGGGTCCGCCGCCTGATCGCGGGCGCCCTGACGCCGCGGGCGGTCGCGGGCATGGAGCCGGCGCTGGTCGCGCTCGTCGACCGGCTTCTCGACCGCATGGCCGAGAAGGGCCGGGCCGACCTGATCGAGGACTTCGCGGCGGCGATCCCGGTCGAGGTGATCGGCAACCTGCTCGGCGTGCCGCACGCGGACCGGGGGCCGCTCAGGGACTGGTCGCTCGCGATCCTGGGCGCGCTCGAGCCGGTGCTGACGCCGGCGGCGGCCGAGCGCGGCAACCGGGCCGTGACCGAGTTCCTGGCCTACCTGGAGGGCCTGGTGGCCGACCGGCGGGCGCGGCCGGGCAACCCGGAGACGGACGTGCTCACCCGGCTCGTCCAGGGCGAGGCGGACGGGGAGCGGCTGACCCACGCGGAGCTCCTGCAGAACTGCATCTTCCTCCTCAACGCCGGGCACGAGACGACCACCAACCTGATCGGCAACGGGCTCGTCACCCTGCTGGAGCACGCGAGCGAGAAGGCGCGGCTGCTCGCCGACCCGTCGCTCCTGAAGCGGGCCGTCGAGGAGTTCCTGCGCTACGAGAGCTCCAACCAGCTCGGCAACCGGATCACGACCGCGCCGGTGGAGATCGGCGGGACGGCGCTGCCGGCGGGCACGCTCATCACGCTCTGCATCGGCGGGGCCAACCGGGACCCGGAGGTCTTCCCCGATCCGGAGCGGCTGGACGTCGGACGCAGCCCGAATCCGCATCTCGCCTTCGCGTCCGGCATTCACCAGTGCGCGGGCATGAGCCTCGCGCGCCTGGAAGGCGCCGTCGCGATCGGGCGCTTCCTCGCCCGCTTCCCCGGCTACCGCTTCGACGGGGCGCCCGTCCGCGGCGGGCGGGCCCGGTTCCGCGGCTTCCTCGCCGTACCGGTCCGGGTCGCCTGAGCGCTTCCTCCCGCAATCGTGTGGGCTCCTCCCGCGGCGCAAGGTGGACCTCGCCGGGGATCGGTGTTGTCCTATGTGAAAGAAGAGGAATCGGCGGGGAGGGACGCGATGGAGCCGAACGCCCGGGACCTGTCTGCGGCGGGCCTGCCGAAGGGGCCGGCCTGGGCCGTCCTGGACGAGGCCGTCGCCGCCTTCGCGTCGCGGCCCTGCATCGACTTCCTCGGCAAGCGCTGGACCTATGCGGAGATCGGCGATCTCGTCGAGCGGGCCGCCAAGGGGTTCCAGGACCTGGGCGTCGGGCCGGGGGTGCGGGTCGGCCTCTGCCTGCCCAATACGCCCTACGCGATCGTGGCCTTCTTCGGGGTGCTGAAGGCGGGCGGGACGGTGGTGAACTACAACCCGCTCTATGTGGAGCGGGAACTCGCGAACCAGATCGAGGATTCGGGGACCTCGATCATGGTGACGATGGACCTGGCGCTGATCTACCCGAAGGTCGCGGGCCTCCTCGGACGGACGAGCCTGAAGACGATCGTCGTCTGCCCGATGGCGGCGGTCCTGCCCTTCCCCAAGCGCCAGCTCTTCCCGATCCTGAGGCGCAAGGAGCTGGCGGCGATCCCGGACGACGCCCGCCACGTGAAGTGGGACCGCCTCCTCGCCGCGAAGGGCGCCCGGCCGGTCACGGTCGATCCGGACCGGGACGTGGCGGTTCTGCAATACACGGGCGGGACCACCGGGGTGCCCAAGGGGGCGATGCTGACCCACGGCAACCTCTCGGCCCAGCTCGAGCAGATGCGCCGGGTGATCCCGAAGGCCGAGCCCGGCTACGAGAAGCTCCTCTGCGTGCTGCCGCTCTTCCATGTCTTCGCCATGTCGGTCGGCATGTTCCTGGGGCTGAAGCTCGGGGCGGAGCTGATCCTGCTGCCGCGCTTCGAACTCGCGCAGGTGATCGACGTGGTCGCCCGGAAGCGGCCGACCCTGTTCCCCGGCGTGCCGACCCTCTACGCGGCGATCAACACCGCCATGGAGAACGCCCCGGTCGACCTGACCAGCCTCAAATACTGCATCTCGGGCGGGGCGCCGCTGCCGGCAGAGATCCTGAAGGCCTTCGAGGCGCGGTCCGGCTGCCGGCTGGTCGAGGGCTACGGGCTCACCGAGTGCTCGCCCGTGGTCGCCGTCAACCCGCTCGACGCGCCCGGCAAGGCGGGGTCGATCGGCAAGCCCGTGCCGGGCACGACCATCGAGATCCGCTCGCCCGACGACGGCAGCCTCGTGCCGGAGGGCGAGAAGGGCGAACTCTGCATCCTCGGGCCGCAGGTGATGGCGGGCTACTGGAACCGGCCGGAGGAGACGAAGGCGGTCTTCCGCGGGCCGGCGCTCAGGACCGGGGACGTCGGCTACCGCGACCCGGACGGGTTCATCTTCATCGTCGACCGGATCAAGGACTTGATCCTGTGCTCCGGGTTCAACGTCTATCCCCGGGTGATCGAGGAGGCGCTCTACCAGCACCCGGCGGTCTCCGAGGCGGTGGCGATCGGGGTGCCGGACCCCTATCGCGGCCAGGCGCCCAAGGCCTTCGTCACGTTGCGGGCCGACGCCAGCGCCAGGCCCGAGGACCTGATGGCCTTCCTCGCCGGCTACCTGTCGCGCATCGAGATGCCGAAAGAGATCGAGATCCGCGACACACTTCCGAAAACCATGATCGGCAAGCTGTCCAAGAAGGAACTGGTCGCCGAGGAGGCGGCCAAGGCCGGACAGGGCGCGCAAGCCCGACAGGGAGAGACTGCATGACGCGGATCGTCGTCGCGGGCTACGCGCGCTCGCCCTTCACCCCGGCCAAGCGGGGCGAACTCGCCCCGGTCCGACCGGACGACCTCGCCGCGCAGGTGATCCGGGCGCTCATGGAGCGGACCGGGGTGCCCGGGGAAGCGATCGAGGACGTGTTCGTCGGCTGCGCCTTCCCGGAGGGCGAGCAGGGGCTCAACATCGCGCGCCTGTCGGCCCTGCTCGCCGGCCTGCCGAACACGGTGGCGGGGGCGACCATCAACCGCTTCTGCGGCTCCTCCATGCAGTCCGTCCACGCGGCCGCGGGCGCGATCCGGATGGACGCGGGAGAGGCCTTCGTGTGCGGCGGGGTGGAGAGCATGACCCGCGTGCCCATCATGGGCTTCAACCCCATGCCGAACCCGACCATCGCGGCCGAACAGCCCGGGGCCTACATGAGCATGGGCGAGACGGCCGAGAATGTCGCCCGGCGCTGGCAGATCCCGCGGGACGCGCAGGAGGCCTTCGCGGCGGAGAGCCACGCCAAGGCGGCGCGCGCCCAGGCGGAGGGTCGCTTCGAGGCCGAGATCGTGCCGATCCGGGGCAAGCGCGGGACCGTCTCGGCGGACGGCTGCATCCGGCCCGACACGACGGCCGGGACGCTCGCGGCCCTGAAGCCCGCCTTCGACGCGGATGGCACCGTGACGGCCGGCACGTCGTCGCCCCTGACGGACGGCGCGGCCGCGGTCCTCGTCTGCACGGAGGCCTTCGCGCAGAAGCACGGGCTCGCGCCGCTCGCGGCCATCCGGTCGATCGCGGTCTCGGGCTGCGCGCCGGAGATCATGGGCATGGGGCCGGTGGAGGCGACCCGCAAGGCGCTCGGCCGGGCTGGGCTGAAGGTCTCGGACCTCGACGTGATCGAGCTCAACGAGGCCTTCGCGTCGCAGTCGCTCGCCTGCATCGGCGACCTCGGGCTCGACCGGGCGCGGGTCAACCTGGACGGCGGGGCGATCGCGCTCGGCCATCCGCTCGGGGCGACGGGGGCGCGGATCGTCGGCAAGGCCGCTCAGCTCCTGAAGCGGGAGGGCGGGCGCTATGCGCTCGCCACCCAATGCGTCGGCGGCGGCCAGGGGATCGCCACGGTGCTGGAGGCGATCTGATGGCGGAGATCGGACGGGTCGCGGTCATCGGCGCCGGCGTGATGGGGGCGGGCATCGCCGCCCATGTGGCCAATGCCGGCGTGCCGGTTCTGCTCCTCGACATCGTGCCGGCCGGCGCGGCCGACCGCAGCGCCATCGCCAAGGGGGCGGTCGAGAAGATGCTGAAGACCGAGCCGGCGCCGTTCATGTCGGCGGCGGCGGCGAAGCTCGTCGAGACGGGCAACATCGAGGACGATCTCGGCAGGCTCGCCGATTGCGACTGGATCGTCGAGGCGGTCGTCGAGAAGCTCGAGGTCAAGCAGGGGCTCTATGCCCGGATCGAGGCCGTGCGGAAGCCGGGAAGCGTCGTTTCCTCAAACACTTCGACGATTCCGCTCGGCCGTCTCGTCGAGGGCCTCACGGATCGATTCAAGAGCGACTTCCTGATCACCCATTTCTTCAATCCGCCCCGCTACATGCGGCTGCTGGAGATCGTCTCCGGGCCGGCGACGCGCCCGGAGGCCACCGCGGCGGTGGCGCGCTTCGCGGACGTGCGGCTCGGCAAGAGCGTGGTCCACTGCGCCGACCGGCCGGGGTTCATCGCCAACCGGCTCGGCATCCACTGGCTCGCGGCCGGCGTCGTGGAGGCGGCCGAGCGCGGCATCCCGGTGGAGGCCGCGGACGCGCTGATCGGCCGGCCCTTCGGCATCCCGAAGACGGGCATCTTCGGCCTGATCGACCTCGTCGGCCTCGACCTGATGCCCCACGTGATCGGCAGCATGGCGGGCGCGCTGCCCGCGGGCGACCTCTTCCATGCGGTCAACCGGCCGGTACCGGTCGTCGACCGGATGATCCGCGAGGGCTACACGGGGCGGAAGGGCAAGGGCGGCTTCTACCGGCTGAACCGGGAGAAGGGCCGCGCCCGCGAGGCCGTCGACCTCGCGACCGGGGCGTACCGGCCGCAGGCGAAGCCGGCCGTCCAGGCGATCGAGGACGCGGGACGCTCGATGGAGGCGCTGATGCGCCACCCGAGTCCGGAGGGGCGCTACGCCCGTGCCGTGATGGCCTCCACCCTCGCCTACGCGGCGATGCTGGCCGGCGACGCCTCGGACGACATCGACGCGATCGACGAGGCCATGCGCCTCGGCTACAACTGGAAGCAAGGCCCGTTCGAGCTGATCGACGGGATCGGGGTCGACCGCTTCACGGCCCTCGCGGAGGAGGACGGCCTGCCGGTGGCGCCGATCCTGAAGACGGCCGCGGGGCGGAGCTTTTATCGGGTCGAGGGCGGGCGCCGGCAGGCGCTGACGCTCGACGGCACCTACCGCGACCTCGTGCGTCCGGACGGCGTGATCCTGCTCGCGGACCTGAAACTCGCGTCCAAGCCCTTGATGAAGAACGGCTCGGCGGCTCTCTGGGACATCGGCGACGGGGTCTGCTGCTTCGAGTTCACGTCGAAGATGAACGCGCTCGATCCCGACGTGCTCGACCTGCTTCAGAAATCGCTCGAGGTCGTGAAGGCCGGCCACAAGGCACTGGTCGTCTACAACGAGGGCTCCAACTTCTCGGTCGGAGCGAACCTGGGGCTCGCCCTCTTCGCCGCGAACATCGCCGCCTGGGGGCAGATTGAGCAATTGGTCGAAGCCGGGCAGAGGGCCTATTCGGCGGTGAAATACGCGCCCTTCCCGGTGGTCGGGGCGCCGGCCGGCATGGCCCTCGGCGGCGGCTGCGAGATCCTGCTGCATTGCCACGCCGTGCAGGCCCATGCGGAGACCTACATGGGGCTCGTCGAGGTCGGGGTCGGGGTCATTCCCGGCTGGGGCGGCTGCAAGGAGATGCTGGCGCGCTGGCAGGCGGCGCCGACGCTGCCGAAGGGGCCGATGCCCGGGGTCTCGAAGGTGTTCGAGACCGTGTCGGTCGCCACCGTCTCCAAGTCGGCCGCGGAGGCGAAGGACCTCCTGTTCCTGCGGCCGACGGACGGGGTGACCATGAACCGCTACCGCCTCCTCGCCGACGCCAAGGCCCGGGCGCTCGCCATGGTGGCCGGCCACAAGGCGCCGGCGCCGGCGACCTACGTGCTGCCGGGCCCGAGCGGCAAGGTTGCGCTCGACATGGCGGTGGCGCAGTTCGCCCGGCTCGGCAAGGCGACGGCGCACGACATCGTGGTCTCCGGGGCGCTTGCCGAGGTCCTTTCGGGCGGGGACGCCGACCCGACCGAGGCGATCGGGGAGGAGGACGTGCTCGCCCTGGAGCGCCGGGCCTTCATGCGGCTGATCCGGACGCCCGGCACGCTGGCGCGGGTCGAGCACATGCTGGAGACCGGGAAACCCTTGCGGAACTGACGGCGGAGGAGAGCGAAGGCATGCCCGTCTACAAGGCCCCGCTGCGCGACATGCGCTTCGTGCTCTACGAGCTCATGGACGGCGACGGGCTTTCTGCCCTGCCGGGCCTGGAGGAATTCGGGCGCGACCTCGTCGATCCCATCCTGGAGGAGGCCGCCAGGCTCTCCGAACAGGTGCTATTCCCGCTGAACCGGTCGGGGGACGAGGAGGGCTGCCGGTTCGAGAACGGCGTGGTGCGCGCGCCGGCCGGGTTCCCGGAGGCCTACCGGACGTTCCGGGAGGGCGGCTGGACCGCGCTCTCCTGCGATCCGGCCTATGGCGGCCAGGGCGCGCCGACGACGGTGGCCACGCTCTTCCAGGAGATGATGTGCTCGGCCAACCTCTCCTTCGGCATCTACCCGGGCCTCAGCCACGGCGCCTACGTGGCCCTGCACGGCTACGCCTCGGACGACCTGAAGGCCCGCTTCCTGCCGAAACTCGTGGACGGCACCTGGTCGGGCACCATGTGCCTCACCGAGCCGCAGTGCGGAACGGATCTCGGGCTGATCCGGACGACGGCCACCCCGGCGGAGGACGGCGGCTACCGGATCACGGGGACGAAGATCTTCATTTCGGCGGGCGAGCACGACCTGACCGAAAACATCGTCCACCTCGTGCTGGCGCGGCTGCCGGGGGCGCCGAAGGGGACGGCCGGGATCAGCCTCTTCCTGGTGCCGAAGTTCATGCCGACCGAGGACGGCCGGCCGGGCGCGCGCAACGGCGTCTCATGCGGCGCCATCGAGCACAAGATGGGGATCAAGGCCTCGGCCACCTGCGTGATGAATTTCGACGGCGCCACGGGCTGGCTGGTCGGCGAGCCCCACAAGGGCATGCGCGCCATGTTCGCCATGATGAATGCCGAGCGGCTGGCGGTCGGGGTGCAGGGGCTCGGGCTCGCCGAGGTCAGCTATCAGAACGCCGTGCTGTATGCGCGGGAGCGGCTGCAGGGCCGCTCGCTCACGGGCGCGAAGCATCCCGAAAAGCCGGCGGACCCGATCGTGGTGCACCCGGACGTCCGGCGCATGCTCCTGACCGCGCGCGCCTATACGGAGGGGTCGCGAGCCCTGGCCTGCTGGGTGGCACGGTCCGTCGACACGGCGAAGTACCATCCGGACCCTGCGGTGCGGCAGGAGGCGGACGACTTCGTCCAGCTGATCACACCGGTGGTGAAGGCGCTCCTTACCGACCTCGGCTTCGAGACGACCAACATCGGCGTCCAGGTGTTCGGCGGACACGGCTTCATCCGCGACCACGGCCAGGAGCAATACGTGCGCGATTGCCGGATCGCGCAGCTCTACGAGGGAACGAACGGCATCCAGGCGCTCGATCTCGTCGGCCGCAAGATGCCCGCCCATACGGGGCGCTACCTCCGGCGCTTCTTCCACCCGGTTTCGGCGTGGCTGGACGCGCGGATGAACGACCCGGCGCTCGAGCCTTACGTGCCGCCGGTCGCCAAGGCCTTCGGGCGGCTCCAGACGGCGACCGCGACCATCGCGCAGCGCGGGCTGTCGCGGCCCGAGGAGGCGGGGGCGGCGGCGAGCGAATATCTCCGGCTCTTCGGGCTGGTCGCCCTCGGCTACCTCTGGGCACGGAGCGCGGAGGTCGCCCTGGCCCGGGCGGGGGACGACCCGGACGGGTTCTACCGGGCCAAGACCGTCACGGCGCGCTTCTACATGGAGCGCATCCTGCCGCAGACGGGGGCGCTGCTGTCGAGCCTCATGGCCGGGTCGCGGACCATGATGAGCTTCGACGAGGCGGCTTTCTGATCGTTCGTTGCGGTTTGCAGTGCGAAACGAAAAGAAACCGAAACACGATTCCGGCGGGACGGAATCCGGCGGAAACACGGGTCGGGCATAAGCGCGTCGTCGCGACGGCGCCGGGAGCCCAGGGCGCGCGGCGCGACCCCGACCGGGAGCCCGGGCGGGCGCAAGAGGAGCCCGCCATGACCGTGACCCGCGCCATTCTGTTCCTGACCGCCGCCATCGCCACCGGCCTCGGCGCCGGCATGGTGCTGGCCGATCGTCTCGGCGACAGCGCCGAGGGGCCGGCCAAGGCCGAGCCGATGCCGGTCGAGGCGCCGGTCCGTGCCGCCAAGGAGGCGCGCCTCGACGCAGCCTGCGAGCGCCAGACCTGGCCCTACATCGCGCCGTCCTGCCTGGAGCGGGTTTCGGCCGTGCGGCCGGTCGTCGAGACGGTCACGGTCGCCCAGCGCGCGCCGGAGATCGCCACCACGACGCTGACCAGGACGCCCGTCCTGAAAACCGCGAGCCGCTGACCTCAGCCGGCGAGCACGAGGTCGTAGCGCCCGACGCGTCCGCCATCGCCGGGCCGGACCTGCATCACGAGCGCCGCGTCGAAGATGCCGTCGCGGGCATTGCCGGGTTCGTCCGGGAAATAGAGCTGCGTCGTCAGCACCGATCCGCCCGGGGCCTGCACCTTGACGTGAAAATGGCGCGTGCGGCCGGGATAGAGGCCCGGAACGACGGTCAGGAAGCGGAACCGGCCGCGGTCGTCGGTGTACTGGTGGCCGCGGAGACGGAAGCCGGCGTTGTCGTAGGCGCCGGCCGAATCGGCGTGCCAGAGATCGACGAGCGCCCGGGACACCGGACGGCAGCCGCGCGTCAGGACGAGCCCGACCAGCGCGAAGGCCTCGCCCCGCTCGCCGCCCCGCAAGTCCTGCCGCTCCGGCGAGCGGGGCTTGAAGTAGGGGCCTTCGGTCTGCCGGGCCGTCGTGGCCGGGTCCGGGCCGCAGGCCGGCGTGAGCGCGAGGTCGGCGTCCGTTTGGCCGAACGCGGAGCGGGACAGGGCCAGGAAGGCGCCGCGCCGAGACCACCGGCCATCAGGCCGCGCCGAGACAACGATCGTGTGGACACCCGAGCCTCCCGCACCGACGGACGTTCGGGAACGATCCCCCGGCGTCCGGGCAGAAAAAAGGCCGCCGACGACTGTCAGCGGCCCAAGTCTAGGGAGGAAACGCCCAAGGAGGGCTGCCAGAGCAAGGCTCTAACGTGGTTCAATTTAATGCTGCGTCGCAGCAATGCAAGGTCCAAAACGCCGCATCGCGCATTTTCTCGGTTTCGGTTTTTTCGCTAGCGCGTTCGAACCGGTTCGACCCGATGCCGATCAGGCCTGTCCGAGCTCCACCAGGCCGCGGATCGCGATCGCCAGACCGACCAGGAACACCAGCGAGGCCGAGACATAGGGCAGCCGCTCGGACCATCCTTCGAAGCGGTGCCCGAAGCGCGCTCCGGCGACGCGGGTGCCCCAGGCCGCCGCGAGGCCGACCGCGACGAGGGTCACGGCGAGCCCCAGGCTGAAGGCCGCCACCATCCCGATGCCGAGCGTCACCTCCTTGAGCTGCAGGCAGATGAACAGCACCGCGATGGCGGCGGGGCACGGCAGGAGCCCGCCGGTGAAGCCGAACCAGACGACCTCGACCGCCGTGACGGTCCGGCCGGCATAGCGCGTCCGGATCGCGCGCGCGTGGGCGGCCGCATGGGCGTCCTCTGGAGCATGCGGCGCCGGGTCGGGCGTGGGGCCGTCCGGTGAGGCGACGGCAGGGGCGTGCCGGTGGGGATGCCGATGGGCGGCACCGTGGTGGTCCGCCGCATGGGCGTGACCGTGGTGGTGGGGGTCACCGTGATCATGACCATGGCGATGGCCGTGCTCGTGCTCGTGGTCATGGTCATGGTCGTGATGGTGCCGATGGAGCGGGCCGGCGCCCTGCCCCTGTTCGCCATCTTGCGCATGATGGTGGCCATGGGCGGCCCGGCGGGGCCGCAGCAGCAGGAAGATGCGCATCGCGAGGCCCATCACCAGCAGGCCGGAGACCAGCACCAGCCAGGGCTCCGCCGTCCGCAGGATGTCGCGGTCGCCCAGCCACAGGCCGATCAGGGCGAGCGCCCAGACGACCAGCGTGTGGCCCACGGCCGCCGAGACGCCGAGCAGGACGGCTTGCGCCGGGGTGCCGCGGACCGCGATGATGAAGCCGGCCATCATGGTCTTGGAATGGCCCGGCTCGAGCGCATGCAACGCCCCGAGCAGGACGGCGAGGGGCAGATAGAGCCAGGGATTGGCGGCTCCGGCCTGGATCAGGGCGGCGATGTCGGGCATGGCTCGGCCGGCTTCCAAGTTTCGGTCAGGACGGGCATGATATACCCCCTGGGGTATCGGAGGACAACGTGTCCCACACGATTCGCGACAAGGGAAAGCTGCTCGCCCGGGTGCGCCGGCTGAAAGGGCAGGTCGAAGCGGTGGAGCGGGCGCTCGAGGCGGAGCTCGGCTGCGCGGACGTGCTCCAGCTCACCGCCGCCGTGCGCGGCGCGGTCAACGGGCTCACGGCCGAGCTGATGGAGCATCACCTCCGCTCCCACGTCCTCGATCCGGACGAGCCGGCCGGCTCGGATCGGGCCCGGGCGGCGGAGGAGCTGATCGAGGTCTTGCGGACCTATCTGCGTTGAAGGCGCCTGGCGGCGACGCCGAAGGCCGCATTCGGGAGAGGCGCAGGCCCGCGCGAAGTGCTAAGACGCCGGCCGTCGCAAACAGGAAGGACCCCGTCATGACCCAGGAAGCCAAGCCCCTGTCGCTCGCCGGCGAAACGCTCGAGCTCCTCCAGGGGCTGGGTGTCCGGCGCGAGGCCCTGACCGGCGGGACGCTTCCCGCGCGGTCGCCGATCACGGGGGAGACGCTCGCATCCCTGCCGGAAACGGACGCCGCCGGCGCGGCGGCCGCGATCGGTCGCGCCGAGGCGGCGTTCCGGGCCTGGCGGGCCGTGCCGGCGCCGAAGCGCGGCGAACTGGTGCGCCTTCTCGGCGAGGAGCTGCGCCGCGACAAGGCGGCCCTCGGCCGGCTGGTCTCGATCGAGGCTGGCAAGATCGTCTCGGAAGGCCTCGGCGAGGTCCAGGAGATGATCGACATCTGCGACTTCGCGGTGGGACTGTCGCGCCAGCTCTACGGACTGACGATCGCGACCGAGCGGCCGAACCACCGGATGATGGAGACCTGGCACCCGCTCGGCGTGACGGGCGTCATCTCGGCCTTCAACTTCCCCGTCGCGGTCTGGTCCTGGAACGCGGCGCTGGCGCTGGTCTGCGGCAATCCGGTCGTCTGGAAGCCCTCCGAGAAGACGCCGCTGACGGCGCTCGCCACGGCGGCGATCTACGGGCGCGCCGCGGCCCGCTTCAATGCCGAGGGCGGCGCGGCCCCGGACGGGCTCGTGGAGGTGCTCATCGGTGGGCGGGCGGTCGGCGAGGCGCTGGTGGACGACCCCCGGGTGCCGGTCGTCTCGGCGACGGGCTCGACCGCGATGGGGCGGGCCGTCGGCCCCCGGCTCGCCAAGCGCTTCGCCCGCGCGATCCTGGAGCTCGGCGGCAACAACGCGGCGATCGTCTGCCCCTCGGCGGATCTCGACCTGGTTCTTCGGGCGGTCGCCTTCGCGGCGATGGGGACCGCGGGCCAGCGCTGCACGACGCTGCGCCGCCTCTTCGTGCATGAAAGCATCTACGACCGGCTCGTGCCGCGGCTGAAGAAGGCCTACGGTTCGGTCCGGATCGGCAACCCGCTGGAGGCGGGCACCCTGATCGGACCGCTGATCGACGAGGCGGCGCTCGCCCGCATGGACGCGGCGCTCGCCGCCGCGAAGGCGGAGGGCGGGGTGGTGACGGGCGGCGGCCGCGCCGCGGTGCCCGGGCTCGGCGGCGCATATGCGGCGCCGGCCCTCGTGGAGATGCCGTCCCAGTGCGGGCCGGTCGTCGAGGAAACCTTCGCGCCGATCCTCTACGTGATGCGCTACCGCACGCTCGACGAGGCGATCGCGCTCCACAACGCCGTGCCGCAGGGCCTTTCCTCGTCGATCTTCACGAACGACCTGCGGGAGGCCGAGCGCTTCGTCTCGGCGGAGGGCTCCGACTGCGGCATCGCCAACGTCAACATCGGCCCCTCGGGCGCGGAAATCGGCGGCGCGTTCGGGGGCGAGAAGGAGACGGGCGGCGGCCGCGAAGCCGGCTCGGACTCCTGGAAGGCCTACATGCGCCGGACCACCAACACCGTGAACTACGGCACCACGCTGCCGCTGGCGCAGGGGGTGAAGTTCGACGTGGAGTGAGGGGAGAGCGGGGCGTCACCCCTCCAGCAGAGCCCTCGCCGTGTCGCTGTCGGTGCCGAGGGCGTTGACAATGCGGCCCTGGATGGCGGCGCGGATGGCGGGGGCCTTGTTGGGGCCGAGGGCGGCGGCGATGCCGAGGGGCGCGCGGGCGAGGTCCTCGAGGGTCACCGACAGGGTGCGCTCGTCGAATTCGGAGGCGACCGGCTTGCCATCGGGACCGAAGAAGCGGCCGCAGATGGTGCCCACGGCGCCGCGGGCGGCGATCGTCTCGATATAGGCGTTGTCGATCACGCCGTGGCGGAACACGGTGGCGCGCGGCGAGATCGAGCCGATGCCGACCAGCGCCACGGTCATGCGTCGGACGAGATCGAACACCGCCTTCACGGACGCGGTCTCGAGCAGGCCGCGGGCGGCGACCACGTCGTCGACGATGGCGGGGACGGGCAGCTGCCAGGCGCGGGCGCCGAGGCCGGCGGCCAGCATGCGGCAGACCTCGCTCGAATGGCTAGGGATCTGCGGCGCCCCGACACCGCCGATCAGGGAGACGACGTCCACGTCCGAGGACTTGCCGCGGCGGATGGCGGCCGCGACGGCGGCCACGGTGTCGCCGTCTGAGACGCCCAGCACGGTGCCGGGGGTCAGGCGGTCCTCGACGGTGCGCGCGATGGCGCGGCCGAGGATCTCGTAGGCGTTCTGGGCGCCGGCGCGGGGCTGGACGACGACCGCGAACTCCAGCCCGAAGCGCTGGACCAGCCGGCGCTCCAGCTCGAAGTCGCGCATCGCGTAGGGCGTGATCTGGATTTCGACGAAGCCGAGATCCATCGCGGCCTTGAGGGCGCGGCTGATGGTCGATTCGGAGACGGCGAGCTGCTTGGCGATCTCGTGCTGGGCGAGCTTCTGATCGTAGCGCATGCGCGCGATGCGCAGGATCAGCTCTTCATCGCGACGGTTTCGGGCCATGGCGCTCTTTGGAATCTGGGGCGGTGGGCGATCCCTCGATACCATGCCGAGGCGGGCACGTCATCGCGGGCCATGAGGGAAACGCATGCCAAAGGCCCGATCGCCCCGACGCTGGAGCCGAAACAAAAGAGCGCTCGTATTTTTAATCGGCGCTCTGCTACCCTGTCCAGTGCCGTTCGAACGCGAAGGCAGGGGAACGCATGGCCAGAACCGTCGGGTCCAGCGGGCCGAAGACCGCCCAGTCGATCCGCGAGGCGGGGCTCCGGCTCATTTACGAGCACGGCTACGAGGCGATGAGCCTGCGCCAACTCGGCCAGGAGGTGGGACTCCAGTCGGGGTCGCTCTACAACCACATCGCGTCCAAGCAGGCGCTCCTATTCGAGATCGTGCTCGCCCACATGGAAGACCTGACGGCGCATGCGCAAGCCGCGCTCGCCGGTCTTACGGACCCGGTCGACCGGCTCCGCGCCTTCTGCCGCCTGCACCTCGCCTATCACATGACGCGCCGGGCCGAGGTCGTCGTCGCCAACATGGAGCTTCGCAGCCTGGAGCCGGAGAACCGAGCCCGGATCGTGGCGCTGCGTGACGGCTACGAGGCGCGGCTCTCCGCCATCCTGGCGGACGGCAAGGCGGCGGGCGTCTTCCGGGTCGAGGACGTGCGCGTCACCACCTTCGCGCTGATCGCCATGCTGACCGGGATCTCCCAGTGGTACCGGCCGGACGGGCGGCTCGGCCAGGAGGACCTGATCCGGATCCATACGGGCCTGGTGCTCGAGGGCGTGAAGACCTGAGCCGCAGCGCCGCCGATCTGCCTGCCGCGAATGTGTTCGACCAAGCCTGGTCAGAGGCGCATCTTGAGCGGCAGGGAGTCCGCAGCCATGAAGCAAGTCAACCTCTACGAGGCCAAGACCCACCTCTCCGATCTGGTCGAGCAGGCGGCCGGCGGGGAGGAGATCGTCATCGCCAAGGCGGGCAAGCCTGTGGCGCGGCTCGTCGCGCTCGAGACGCGGCCCCAGCGCAAGTTCGGCTTCATGAAGGGCGAGATCCGGATGGCCGAGGATTTCGACGCGCCCCTGCCGGACGATCTCCCGGACCTGTTCGAGGGAAAGTCGTCCGAGTGAACCTGCTGCTCGACATGGATGTCGCGATCTGGTTCGCGGAGGGCAACACGCGGCCGCCGGAGGCCGCTCGAAACCAAATTCGGCAGGCGAGCGCCGTCTTCGTGAGCTCCGCCTCACTCTGGGAAATCGCGATCAAGGTCTCTTCGGGCAAACTCGACATCGAACTCGGCACCTTCGTAGCGAACCTGCGGGCCAATGATTTTGCCGGGCTCCCGGTGACCTGGGAACACGCCATGGCGGTGCGGGCGCTGCCGCCGATCCATCGGGATCCATTCGATCGGATCCTGGTCGCCCAGGCGATCTGCGAACCCTTGCGGTTGCTGACCGGGGACGCTGCGCTCGCCGGCTATTCGGACCTCGTGACCGTCGTCTGATCGGAGCGCAGCTCGGACGGCGACGCTCGCCTTCGGCGCTTGCAGGCCTCCGGAGCGAGGGACCCGCCCTTCGGCCCATTGCTTTTCCCGGAAAAAAACGTACGATCGTTTCCTGGCTCGAGAAGGATCGTCTCCCGGGCCCCTCCGACGTGGATGCGTGACGGCAGAGGCGCGGCGGCCGGCCGGCCCTGGCCCCAACCGAGAGAGGCCCCGATGCCCCTGATCGAAGATGCGGTGGATCGCCGATCGGCCGAATACGGCGCCAACCGGGACGCGCTCGCCGGCGCAGTGGCGGATCTCCGGGCCGTGGTGGACCGGATCGGCGAGGGCGGCGGCCAGGCGGCCCGGGAGAAGCACCTCGGCCGCGGCAAGCTCCTGCCGCGCGACCGCATCCGGACGCTGATCGACGTCGGCTCGCCCTTCCTGGAGTTCTCGCAGCTCGCGGCCCACGGGATGTACGGCGACGAGGTGCCGGCGGCGGGCCTCATCACCGGCATCGGCCGGGTGGCCGGCCGCGAATGCGTGATCGTCGCCAACGATGCGACCGTGAAGGGCGGCACCTACTTCCCGATGACGGTGAAGAAGCACCTGCGCGCGCAGCGGATCGCGGAGGAGAACCACCTGCCCTGCCTCTACCTCGTCGATTCCGGCGGCGCCAACCTGCCGAACCAGGACGAGGTCTTCCCGGACCGCGAGCATTTCGGCCGGATCTTCTTCAATCAGGCGACCATGTCGGCCAAGGGCATCCCGCAGATCGCCGTCGTCATGGGCTCCTGCACGGCGGGCGGCGCCTATGTGCCGGCCATGGCGGACCAGTCCATCATGGTGCGCAACCAGGCGACCATCTTCCTCGGCGGCCCGCCGCTCGTGAAGGCGGCGACGGGGGAGGTCGTCTCGGCGGAGGACCTGGGCGGGGCTGACGTGCATACCCGGATCTCCGGCGTTTCGGACCACATGGCCGAGACCGACGCCCATGCGCTCGCGATCGCGCGGGACATCGTGAAGACGCTCAACCGCGGCAAGCGCCACGGCCAGGAGCTTCGGGCGCCGCGCGAGCCCCGGCTCGATCCCGCCGACCTCTACGGCATCGTCTCGGCCGATCCCAAGAAGCCCTTCGACGTGCGGCAGATCATCGGGCGGATCGTGGACGGCTCGGAGTTCGACGAGTTCAAGCCGCTCTACGGGACGACGCTCATCACCGGCTTCGCGCGGATCTGGGGCTATCCGGTCGGGATCATCGCCAACAACGGGATTCTCTTTTCGGAATCAGCGCTGAAGGGGGCTCACTTCATCGAGCTCTGCGCCCAGTCCGGCACGCCGCTCGTCTTCCTGCAGAACATCACGGGCTTCATGGTCGGCCGCAAGTACGAGGCGGGCGGCATCGCCAAGGACGGGGCCAAGATGGTCACCGCGGTGTCGACGGCGCGGGTCCCGAAGTTCACCGTCATCATCGGCAATTCCTTCGGGGCCGGGAACTACGGCATGTGCGGGCGGGGCTACGACCCCCGCTTCCTGTGGATGTGGCCCAACGCCCGGATCTCCGTGATGGGCGGCGATCAGGCCGCGAACGTGCTGGCGCAGGTGCGTCGCGACGGGCTCGAGGCGCGCGGCCAGTCCTGGCCGGCCGAGGCGGAGGAGGCCTTCAAGGCGCCGATCCGGGCACAGTACGAGCAGCAGGGCCACCCCTACTACTCGTCAGCCCGGCTGTGGGACGACGGCATCATCGACCCGCTCGACACCCGCATGGTCCTGGCGCTCGGCCTGTCGGCGGCAATGAACGCCCCCGAAGAGACGACGCGCTTCGGCGTGTTCCGGAT